>JASFKQ010000171.1:0-8238 GCA_050118555.1 Lysobacterales bacterium | reverse complement strand
GTCCTACGGCGGGCTTTGATCCGCCCCAACGGCGGGTTTCGATCGGCCACCCGTAGGAGCGACCGTTGGTCGCGATGGAGCCACCGGGCCGCCGCAGCCTATCCCGAGCAAGGCTCGGTCCTACGGGAATTGCCCGGTTACTCCACGATCTTCCAGCTGCCATCCGCCTGGCGGCATGCAGTGCCGTACACCTGCTCGGTTTTGCCGCCGATGGTCGCGTCCATGGTGTACTCGCGGCACGGCCCGGTGCCCGAGTCGTAGGTGTTGGTGGGCGTCACGGAGTACTGGTATCCCGTGTCCGGATTGACCCAGCTCGACGAGACGCCGGTGCGGACATTCTCCAGCGCCGCGGCGGTATTCCTGCGGTCGGTCTCGTCCATGGTCCTGCCAATGCTGCCGCCGATCGCCGCGCCGGCCGCCACACCGGCCATGGTGGCCAGGACCTGCCCGGTGCCGCCTCCGACCTGGTGGCCCAGGATACCGCCGGCGATGGCGCCGATCAGGATGCCCTGGTCCTGCTTGGTCGGCGCGGTGCTGCAACCGAACAGCGCGAGGGCAGTCAAAGCCGACAGTGCGATGCGTGTCGTGTTCTTCATTGAGTGTCTCCTTGTAGAACTCTTCTGATTCCACTTTAACCGAGTAAGCTGAACCGATCATGAACGCGTTGCATCCATTGGACAACCATGAGGCCCAGGGCATTCCCGCCGCGTTCAGGGATCGGCGCCGATTTGCCCCAGATCAATGAATAGTGGCGAAAAATATTTCACGATATGCTGCCCGATTCCCGGAGGACGAACATGAAGAGCCCGGAAAAAACCGTTTTTGAGATCATTCTCGTCATTGCAGTCGTGCTGGCTATTGCACTTCTGCCGGTGGCTGCACGGGCACAGATGCCCGGGCCGAAGGGCCCGCCCGCCTTCAGTGACTTCGACAAGGACGGCGACGGTTTCGTCAGCAAGGAAGAATTCGAGGCGGCGCATGCCGAACGGCACGCGGCCATGGAAAAGGAAGGCCGGCCGATGAAAGGCATGGCCATGGCGCCGAAGTTCGAGGACTTCGACGCCGATGGCGATGGCAAGCTGAGCGAGGCGGAGATGGCCGCTGGCCACCAGGCCCACATGCAGGCCATGCGCGAAGCGCACAAGGGCATGGGTATGCACCACGGAATGGGCATGAGAATGCCCGCCTTCGAAGACCTCGACCTGGACGGCAACGGCTGCATCAGCGCCGAAGAGTTCGCCAAGCACCAGGCCGAAATGCACAAGCCCCCGGAAACTGCACCCGCCAAGGACGCCCAATAGGGAAGGGAACGCAAAGGCTTTCCGCTGAGAACGCCGAGAACGCTGAATCAAGGAAGAATGCGAGAATTTCTTGGAACGCCGGATCCGGTTATCATGATCTGGCCGCAGCACGCGCACGCCAAATCGGGAGCAAATCACTGAACGGGCTTCTCTGACCCGCTTCTATTATTTTCCGCGTGCTCTGCGTCCTCTGCGGATTCTTTTGTCAAACAGCGATCCCCGCCGCGTGGCCGGAGGACCAGGCCCACTGGAAGTTGAAGCCTCCAAGGTGGCCGGTGACGTCGACCACTTCGCCCACGAAGAACAGGCCGGGAACATTCGATTCCATGGTCTTTGACGACAGGTCCCGGGTGTCGACGCCGCCCATGGTGACTTCGGCGGTTCGGTAACCCTCGGTCGCGGCGGGCTTCAGTTCCCAGGACTCGATGCGGTCCGCCACGGTCCGCAGGTGCCGGTCCGGCCAGTCTGCAACGGGACGCTCGGCCGCATCCGGCCAGTGCAAGGACTCCAGTTCGTGTACCAGCTTCGCCGGCAGTTCTCGGGCCAGCACCGTGCGCAGCAGGGCACGCGGGTGCTCGTGCTTCCAGTCCAGCAACAGCCGGCCGACGTCGCGTGACGGCAGCAGGTCGATCGAAATCGCTTCGCCGGGCTTCCAGTAACTGGACAACTGCAGGACGGCCGGACCGCTGAGGCCCCGGTGGGTAAACAGCAGGTCCTCGCGGAATGCAGCGCGCGCGTTCGAGGCGACCACCTCGCAGGAAACGCCCGAGAGCCTGCCGCAGATTTCGTGCATCGCTCCGCTGAAGGTCAACGGCACCAATCCGGCCGAGGTCGGCAGCAGTTGCAGGCCGAATTGCTCCGCCAGGCGGTAGCCGAAGCCGGAACCGCCGAGGCTGGGCACCGAAAGGCCGCCCGAGGCGACCACCAGCGCTTCTGCGGAAACGCGACCCAGTGAAGTCTCCAGCCGGTAGCCTTCAGCCTGCTCGACCGAAGACGTCTCGCAATCCAGCACGACCTCGGCGCCGGCTTTTTGGCACTCCGCCAGCAGCATGGCGACGATCTGTTTCGACGACTGCCGGCAGAACAACTGCCCGCTGAGCCCGTTGACGGTTTCCTTCTCGAAGTACTCGATGCCGTGGCGCTCCACGAGTTCGATGAATTCCCACTGCGTGTAGCGACTGAGGGCGCTCTTGCAGAAATGCGGATTGGCCGAAAGGAAACGGTCCGGCGCTGTGTGCAGATTGGTGAAATTGCAGCGCCCACCCCCGGACATCAGGATCTTCTTGCCCGGTTTGTTGGCCCGCTCCAGCACCAGCACCCGGCGCCCACGCCGCCCCGCGACCGCCGCGCACATCAATCCCGCCGCCCCGGCCCCGAGCACAATGGTGTCATATACCCTCATCCGGCAAGCATAGCGTTGGTCGCACGTGCTCAAACGCATTTTTTCAAAAGAATACCGCCGAAAACGCAGAGAACGCAGAGAAGAAGACTCATATTTCTCCAACAAGACTCCAGATGGCTCTCAGAATGAACTCGCAGCCGCGTCACACGGTCCCAGATGGTCGATTTCGCGCCTTTAGTGATTCATTGAGGGCCACTTTTCCGTGTGTTCTGCGTCTTCTGCGGAAAGTTGCTCTTAGCTTGCTCTGGCGGGAAGCAGGCCGCATGTTGTTTAGCCATGGCTCATCCCGTTTCACAGGCCGGTCCACCGCCGGACGCCACGCGGCGCAGCTTTCTCGGTGTTTTCCGTTACAGCCGGCGCGCGCTGGGGTTGGTGTGGACGACGAGCCGGAAGCTGACGGTGGCGCTGGGCGTGCTGACGGTGCTGGCCGGCGTGCTGCCCGCGGCCATGGCCTGGGTGGGCGCCCTGATCATCGACGCCGTCGTCGCCGCCACCCAGGTGTACCGCGATACCGGCACGGTCGGGCTGAGCGCGGTGTTTTCACTGGTGGCCCTGGAAGCCGCCATCGTCGCTGTCCTGGCCTTCGCGCAGCGCGGCATTTCGTTGTGCCAGGCGCTGCTGCGCGCGCAGCTCGGCCAGCGGGTCAACGTCATGATCCTGGAAAAGGCGCTGACACTGGAGTTGGCGCAGTTCGAGGACTCCGAGTTCTACGACAAGCTCACCCGGGCGCGCCGCGAGGCCTCCAGCCGGCCCCTGTCGCTGGTGAACCGGACTTTCGGGCTGGCCCAGAATCTCGTGTCGCTGGTCAGCTACGGCGTGCTGCTGGTGCAGTTCTCGCCCTGGGCCGTGTTGGTGTTGATTGTCGCGGGCCTGCCCAGTTTCTTTGCCGAGACGAAGTTCTCGGACGAGGCCTTTTCGCTGTTTCGCTGGCGTTCGCCGGACACCCGCATGCAGATCTACCTGGAGACGGTGCTGGCGCGCGAAGACAACGTCAAGGAAGTGAAACTGTTCGGGCTCGGGCCCCTCCTGCTGCAGCGCTACAGGGACATCTTCTCCCGGCTTTACGCACGCGACCGTTCGCTGGCCGTGCGCCGCGACGGCTGGGGCTTCGTGCTGGGCCTGGTCGGCACCGCGGCGCTGTACGGCGCCTACGCCTGGATCGCCGCGGCCGCGGTGATGACCCGCATCACGCTGGGGCAGATGACCATGTACCTGATGCTGTTCCGGCAGGGCCAGGCGGCAGTCTCCGCCATCCTCAGCGCCATCGGCGGCATGTACGAGGACAACCTGTACCTGTCCACGCTCTACGAGTACCTGGAAACTCCCGTGCCGAAACCGCCCGGGCGCAGCGGCGATGCCCTGCACGGCCCGGCGCCCGAGGACGGCGTGCGTTTCGAGAACGTCAGCTTCACCTACCCCGGTGGCGTGCGCCCGGCCCTGAGCGGGATCGACCTGCACATCCGACCCGGCGAATCGCTGGCGCTGGTCGGCGAAAACGGCTCCGGCAAGACCACGCTGATCAAGTTGCTGACCCGGCTGTATCGGCCCGATTCGGGCCGGATCCTGCTGGACGGGCGAGATCTCGAGGAGTGGGACGAAGGCACCCTGCGCCAGCGCGTCGGCGTGATCTTCCAGGACTTCGCGCGCTACCAGTTCATGGTCGGTGAAAACATCGGCGCCGGCGACGTGCGCTACTTCGCGGACAGCGAGCGTTGGGCGGAGGCCGCCGAGAAGGGCATGGCCGACGCCATTGTCGCCGACCTGCCGCGCGGCTACGAGACGCAGCTCGGCAAATGGTTCAAGGGCGGTCAGGAGTTGTCGGGCGGACAATGGCAGAAGATTGCGCTGGCCCGCGCCTTCATGCGCAGCGAGGCCGACATCCTGGTGCTGGACGAGCCGACGGCGGCGATGGACGCGGCCGCCGAGGCCACCATTTTCGAACACTTCCGGAAACTCACCCAGAATCGCATCGCCATCCTGATCTCGCACCGGTTTTCCACCGTGCGCATGGCCAACCAGATCGTGGTCATTGAACATGGCCGCATCATCGAGCGCGGCAGCCACGAAGAACTGATGGCATTTGACGGTCACTACGCCCATCTGTTCTCCCTCCAGGCGCGCGGCTACCAGTAGGAGCAATCCCTGGCCGCGATCAGCCCCACCGCCGAAGCCTCCTCCGATGCGTGGTCAACACCTGCCGCAGCAGGCATTGCAGAGGCTCGTCCAGCACGCTGACGCCCCGGGTGCCCCGCAACAACTGCTCCAGCTCGGACTGCACGTCCCACAGGTCTCCCAGGCGCCTGGCGGCTTCATCCCGGCGGCCGGGTGGAAATTGCAGGACCTGGTCCAGCAGCTCCGTGGCGAAGGCCCAGCTTTCAAATGTTTTGGTGGACAAGGCGCGTTCCGGTCAGGCGTTGTGATTGGATCGAAAGGGCATGGCGTGCGAAACTGGTCAGCGGTTGCCTCCAACGGGGGGGTGCTTTCAGCATGTCGAGGTATGGATGGAAAGGGAACAATCCCTGCAGCCGATCACGCAGTGGCTTCATTCCGCCCATGGCGGTGACGACGAAGCTTTGAACGAGCTCTACAATGCGGTTTACCCCGTTTTGTACCGGATGGCCGCCAGCAAGCCAGGGGTCGCGAAGAACGCCACGGTTACACCAACGGTGGTGATCAGCGAGCTTTTCCTGAAGATCACCGACAGCGAGGTGCTGGACAGCAATGACCGCCAGCATTTCTTCGCCACCTGTTCGCGGGCGATGCGCTTCATCGTGACGGACTTCGCGCGCATCGCGCTGTCGCAAAAACGCGGCGGCGACGTCGATCACTGCGCCTACACCACCCAGTTGGCGAAACAGCCGGACCGCGCCCAGCAACTGGTGGACATCGACGCCGCGCTCAACGAGCTGGAACTGATCGATCCTCGCCTGCGCGAACTCGTCGAACTGAAATTCTTCGGCGGCCTCACCTACAGTGAAATCGGTGAACTGCATGATCGCTCCGAGCGCTCCATCAAGCGCGACTGGGTAAAGGCCCGGGCCTTTCTGGTGGCCCGGGCCGGGAACTCAATGGCCTGATCTCCGCGTCTGCCGTGCCGCCGAGAAAGACCTCGGCGGCACAGGGCTCCGCTCAGATCACCTGGTGCAGGAAGAACGTGACCCGTCCGTTGGCGGTCTCATTCGAGTTGCCGTTACTGTCGGTGACATGGCCCTTGATGTCGAACTGCGTCTCTACATTGGAACCCGCCGGCGATATTTGGAAACTGTGAATGGTCTGCAACCGTGCACAGTGACCCAGTGTGTCGAACACCAGGCAGTACGTGGACGTATTGACGGTCAGTGGTACAGGGGTCTGCCCCTCTTTGCTGATTGTCCAGGTAATCTGGTCGAACGGGATAGCACCGTCTTCCTCGTCGAAGGCCGAGGCGTCCAGGCGTACCGTTATAAAGTCGTCTCCCGGTAGTGGGTCGTACTCGATAGTCGATCCGGGTACGGGCTCGTTGATCGTAATGACGGGATTGGAGTTCGCCGGGTTTTCGACGATGTAGATGGGAATTTCGGCGTAGCCGTGGGAACCCGAGGCGTAAAGAACTTTCAGGATTAGCCAGTAGCTGCCCACCTCGAGGCTCGATGCCTCTATTGACGTGCTGAGTCCCGTGGCCACCTGTGCTTGAACTCCGGTGCTTCGAGGCTCAACGAACCATGCGGCCTCTGAGAGCGTCGAGCCGCTGGGGTCGTACGCGCTTGCGTTCAGCACGATGGTCGAAGACTGCGAAAAAGTGTCGCCGTACTCGGGCTGGAGAATCTCCACGATGGGAAGCGCATTGGCCGCCGTCACCTCGCTGCAATCCTGCCAGGAACGCGACGTGTTGTCGGTGACCCTGGCGCAGATCTCATGCTCGCCGACGCTGAGCCCGAATGCACCGAGGTTGAGGATCTCTCCGGACGAGGTCGTGCCCAGGTCCCCGTCCAGGGAACTGGTCCAGTGGATCGGGAGGTTTCGGCCTTGCTCGTAATCGTCCGTATCGGCCTTCAGTTCGACGGTTTCCGTTCCTCGGATGAACTCAGTGCCCGAGACAGGGCTCACCATCTTGACCCAAGGGGCCGATCCCCCCATGGCGCACGAAACCGCGCCCAGCGCGTTGATGTGCGGACGGGGCGTCGGGTAGCCCGTGCGGGCGGAGCCCAGCACACAGTCGCGCACCTGTGAGTTGGTCAACGCCGGATTGGCGGCCCAGGTCAGGGCGACCACGCCGGCGGTGAATGGTGAGGCGAAGCTGGTGCCGTGGATGATGTGCAGGTCGTCCACCGGCATCTCCAAGTCCGTGTCAGCGTCGACGGCGTCCACGGAGTACATATCGCCCGGGGCAAAGATATCGACGCTGTTGGGACCGCTGGCGGTGCCGTAGTTGGAGTAGGTCGTCTGGACACCCTGGAAGAAGGTGTCCGCCCCGACACACATCACGTAGTCCGTTTCGCAGGGGACGTGGGCCGCTTCCTCGAACGTCGTGCAGAGGCCACCAACGCAGAATTCGTCGATCCGGTCGACGTCGGTGCGTTCGTTGCCGGCCGCCGCAACGAAGATGATGCCGCGTCCGTTCAGCCAGCCGGAAAGCAGGTTGATCGGTTCGCAGGCAATGAAACACCAGCCGCCCGGGATCGCGACGCTCGCGCTCACGTTGATGATTTTCGGCCGTAGGTCGAGTGCTTCGGGGAGCGTGTTGACGATGAAGTTCCCGATGGTTCCGACGTCCAGGCTGGGGGACTGCAGCAGGAGCAGGTCCGATACCGGCCCGCCCGGGCCGAAGGTGCCGAAGCGGTTGTCCGGATATCCGAACCCGCTCAGCGTGACGTGTGTGCCGTGGGTTGCGCAATCGCGCTCATTGTCCACATCCAGGCGCGGCGGGTGCCCCCTGCCGCAGCCCGTCGGATCGGGATTGACGGTGCGGGGTTCGCCATACAGGTAGTAGGGCGGAAAATCGGCATTTGGCCAAAAGCCGCCGTCTGCGATCATCACGCGTACCCGGTTCGACAACACGCCATCGGCGCGCATCACGCGGAAGGCCTCCGGGACGCCGGTGTCCTGTGCCCAGGGCTCAAGCACCTCGAAGTCCGGATCGTGCCGCATGTAGGGCCAGTCAAAACCGTTGCGCGTGTACATGAAACTGAACGAAGGATTTCCCTGATCCGGCGCGACCATGGCCTCTTCCGAGCTTCGCTCATCAAAATCCTCCCAGCCCTGCGACTGCAGCAGCACATTGATGCCCACCTTGAGCCCGTGCCGTCCGATCTCGCTGGCCACGACTTCGAGCAATTGCAGAGCGGCTTCGCTGGACACCTGGTGATCGCCATACAGGCGCGGGTCGAGGCCTTCCAGGTCCTTGTCCAGCCGCTTGGTGTTGGCTGAAGACGGATCAACGTGTAGCAGGTACATGACCGTGGGGTCGGCGCCCGGGTCCAGCGAGGGGAAAGGAGTTTCGGACAATACCGTCGCCGGCCAGCGTGACTGGAAGTCCGCCAGGTCGGCCGGGTCGTC
>JASFKQ010000170.1:0-8269 GCA_050118555.1 Lysobacterales bacterium | reverse complement strand
GCGGCGGCCGCTTCGACGGCACCCGCGCTGCGGGGGACGCAGCCTGAATCGATCCACGGTGCGTCCAGGAGTTGCGCGAGGGCGCCCGGGTAGCTGTCGCCATCCAACGGATCGGCGTTGAAATCCCCCGCGATGACGAATGGCGTGCCCGGGCCGATGCCGCCCGCGGCGCCCTGGTCGTCCACGATGTAGTCGGCGCCCGAGGGATCGGTGTAATCGCGCCAGAAGCGGATCTCGTCGTGGTTGCGCCGCCCGTTGTGGTCGTCGGGGCCGTCGAAAACCGGCGGCGTGGGGTGGAAGGCCAACAGGTGCAGTTCGCGCCCCTCGATATTGAAGTCGAGATCCCAGTGGCTCTTGGAGCTGAGGCGCAGCCGAAGCCAAGTCTCATCGGGATAGTAGCTGCTGCCGTCAGGGTTCGAGGGCCGCAGTGCGCCCGGCATGGCGGACCAGAGAAAATTCCGGAAGGTGCGCGACTCGTCCGCGCGCAGAGGGTACTTCGACAGCACGAGCATGCCGTACTGCCCCGGGAAGCGGCCGAATCCCCAAGCGTCGTCCGGCCCGCCCTTCTGGCCGTCGCCACCCAGGTCCAGCCCGCTGTCCACCCCGGTGTTGACCGGGGCGCGAAAGTGGTGCCGGTAGCGAACGGGCTCCAGGCCGTGCTGGCCCTTCGCGAGGTAGTTGCGGTTGAGCAAGCCCGCCGCGTCCACGCCCGGGTCGCAGTCGAATTCGTTCAGCAGCAGGATGTCCGGGCGAACGGTCTGCAGGATGGCGGCGAGCTGTTTCAGCCGTGCGTCGCTGCCGCTCTCGAGCGCCGCGGCCAACGCGCCCTGCGTTTCGAGGCCCATGGCCACGTTGAACGTGGCGATGCGGATTTGCAGGGGAGGTTCAGGTTCATTGGAAGACTGGCAGGACACGGGGATGCAGCATAGCAGGGCGAGGAGGCAACGGCGCATGGGCCTATGATAGCGCGGAAAATCGCGAGCAAGGCGGGTGCCGGATCGAAGCCCGCCGTAGGACCGAGCCTTGCTCGGGATCAGCTGGGGTGGCCCGGCGGCTCAATCGCGGCCAACGGCCGCTCCTACGGGGGGCGCAACGAAACCCGCTGTAGGACCGAGCCTTGCTCGGGATGGACTGGGGTGGCCCGGCGGCTCAATCGCGGCCAACGGCCGCTCCTACGGGGGGCGCAACGAAACGCGCTGTAGGACCGAGCCTTGCTCGGGATCAGCTGCGGTGGCCCGGTGGCTCAATCGCGGCCAACGGCCGCTCCTACGGGGGGCGTAACGAAACCCGCCGTAGGACCGAGCCTTGCTCGGGATCAGCTGCGGTGGACCGGCGGCTCAATCGCGGCCAACGGCCGCTCCTACGGGGGGCGCAACGAAACCCGCCGTAGGACCGAGCCTTGCTCGGGATCAGCTGGGGTGGCCCGGCGGCTCAATCGCGGCCAACGGCCGCTCCTTCGGGGGCGCAACGAAAACCCGCCGTAGGACCGAGCCTTGCTCGGGATCAGCTGCGGTGGACCGGCGGCTCAATCGCGGCCAACGGCCGCTCCTTCGGGGGGCGCAACGAAAACCCGCCGTAGGACCGAGCCTTGCTCGGGATCAGCTGCGGTGGACCGGCGGCTCAATCGCGGCCAACGGCCGCTCCTACGACGCCTCCAGGTTATCCGCCAGCAACTCCACCAGGCTTTCCAGTCCGGTGTCCCACTTCCAGTAGTCCTTGCTCTCATCCATCGTGAGTCGGCAGTTGGCACAGGCGGAGATCATGGTTTCCGCCCCGGTGTCCTCGACCTGCTTCATCTTGATCTGGAATACCTTGTGCCGCAGGTCCGCCGCCCTGCCGATGGCCTGGACGCCGCCGCCACCACCGCAGCACCAGTTGAAGTTGCCGGTTGGCGTCATTTCGCGGAAGTCCGTGGCGCCCTCCAGCAGGTAACGGGCCGCGTTCGTTGCGCCGCCGCGGCGTGACACCTGGCACGGGTCGTGATAGGTAATGGAGCTCTCGATCGGCTTGAAGCGGATCTTGCCCTGTTTTTTCAGCAGCGCCAGGTATTCGGTGATGTGCAATACCTCGAAGGGCAGCGGCCGGCCCAGCAGGTTGGCGCCGGACCAGCGCAGCACGCCGTAGGCATGGCCGCACTCGGGTATGACCAGGGTCTTCGCGCCGATCTCCTCGGCCGTGTTGACGAGTTTCTCGATGGCGTGCCGGGCGATGTCCGTTTTACCGGCCAGGAAACCGAAATTGGTCGATTCGTAGCCTTTGGTGCTGAAGGTCCAGTCGACGCCGGCCTGGTTCATCAGCCGGGCCATCGCGACGATCGACTTCGGGTATTTCATCAGCTCGATGGAGGACACGGTCAGCAGCACTTCGGCCTTGGGCCGGTCCAGCGGCAGGTCGACTTCGTAGTCGTCCTCCAGCCATTCCACGCGACCGTCGAATACGGCGGGCGTCACGCCCAGCGGACTGCCTTTGTCCAGCACGTTTTCGGCGGCGGCGAACAGGTCCTCGGGGCCGCGCCCGGCGGCGGCGAAGGCCTGCCGCGAGGCCGCCACGATGGAGGCGATGTCGATGCCCATCGGGCAGACCTGGGTGCAGCGCCCGCACATGGTGCAACTGTCGTAGAGCAGCTCTTCCCATTCCTGCAGGTCGGCCTCGGTGATTTTGGGGCCGCCAAACCAGTTCCACGGCCAGCGGGTCCGGCGATGCGCCTTGGCCATGGGAAACAGCTTGTAGGCCGGGGTGTACTTCGGGTCGCCCGTGACTTCGTAAAAGTGGCAGGCGGTCGCGCACTGGCCGCATTTCACGCAGCTTTCCAGGTACGCCGCAAGGTTGCCGCTGTTGAGGGCGAGGAACTTCTCGCCGGCGATCTGGGCAGCCTGGTCTTTGGTCATCGTGTCCATGTCAATTCACCTTCACCCCGACCAGCTCTTCGCCATCCGGGTCCGTCACGTGCACCGCACAGGCGATGCATGGGTCGAAGCTGTGGATGGTGCGCTGGATTTCCAGCGGCTGGTCCTCAATGGCGAGATGGTGGTTGTCCATCAGCGCCGCCTCGTAGGCGCCCGGCTGTCCGGACGGGTCCCGCGGCCCGGCGTTCCAGGTGCTGGGCACCACGGCCTGGTAGTTGTCGATCTTGCCGTCGCGGATCACGACCCAGTGGGCCAGGCCGCCGCGCGGCGCCTCCATGAAGCCCACACCGCGGCACTCGGCGGGCCAGGTCGAAGGGTCCCAGTACTCCTCGCTGTGCACGTCCAGGTCGCCGGACTTGATGTTGCCCAGGAGCTTGTCCAGCCAGCCGGACATCTGGTCGGCGATGATCTTGGTCTCCAGCGTGCGGGCCGCGGTGCGCCCGAGCGTGGAGAACATGGCATCCAGCGGCAGGTCCAGCTGTCCCAAAACCTTGCCGGCCAGTTCCTTCGTCTGTTCGTGGCCGGATGCGTACAGCATCAGCACGCGGGCCAGCGGGCCGACTTCCATTGCGTGGCCCTTCCAGCGGGGGGCCTTGAGCCAGGTGTAGCTGCCCTCGACGTCCAGGAACTCGTAGGGCGGTTTCGGGCCGGTGTAGTCGAAATTGGTTTCGCCGTCGTAGGGATGGAGGCCGATGTTCTTGCCCTCGGAATAGTCGTACCAGGAGCGCCCGACGAACTCCTGGATCTGGCTCGGGTCGTTCAGATCCACCGGGTGGATCTTCGACAGGTCGCGCCCCAGAATCGCTCCGCTGGGGATCAGCCAGGTGGTCGGGTCGTCCAGCCCTTCCGAGGGGAAGTCGCCGTAGGTCATGAAGTTGCCCAGGCCCTCGCCGCGGGAGAACCAGTCCTTGTAGAACGATGCGATCGCGATCGTGTCCGGCAGATACACCTGGTCGACGAACTGCTGCATGCGCCGGATGATGTCCCGGATTCGCCCGAAGGCGACGATGTTGGTGGTGGTTGCCGCGGCGCCGCCGGTGGCCGACGACGGGTCGTTGCTGATCGGCGCCGGCGCACCGCCCACCAGGAAGTTGGGGTGCGGGTTCTTGCCACCGAAGATGGTGTGGATCTGTACCACGTCGCGCTGCCACTCCAGCGCCTCCAGGTAGTGGGTGACGGCCATCAGGTTGGCCTCCGGGGGCAGGCGATACCCGGGGTGTCCGTAGTAGCCGTTGGCAAAGATGCCCAGCTGCCCGCCCTCGACGAAGGTCTTCAGTTTCTTCTGCGTATCGGCGAAGTAGCCCGGGCTGGACTTGGCATAGCTGGAAATGGACTGCGCCAGCTGCGAGGTCGCTTTCGGGTCGGCCGAGAGGGCGGAAACCACGTCGACCCAGTCCAGCGCGTGCAGGTGATAGAAATGCATCACGTGGTCGTGTACGTACTGGGCCGCGATCATCAGGTTGCGGATCAGTTGCGCGTTGGGCGGAATGCGGTAGCCCAGTGCGTTTTCCACTGCGCGCACCGAAGCGATACCGTGCACCAGTGTGCAGACGCCGCAGATGCGCTGCGCGAAAGCCCAGGCGTCGCGCGGGTCGCGGCCTTGCAGGATCAGTTCGATACCGCGCACCATCGTGCCGGAGCTCCAGGCATTGGTGAGCATTCCGTCATCGTCGCGCTCCGCTTCGATGCGCAGGTGGCCCTCGATGCGGGTGATGGGGTCGACTACGACTCGGTCTGCCATGGTTATGTTCTCCTAACGCGAACAGTGCCCGGGTGTTCCAGAAGATCGCTCAGGTCCGGGCGTGTCCGGACCGGCCGAGACCGGGAAAATAGCGCGCTATTCGGGCTCATAATTGAGCTCCGCGGTGGGCGAGGTGTGCGCCCGTCTGGCTACGGGTGACGAACACCAGAAACCAGTGCATCAGCTTGCCGAATGGCAGCCAGATCAGCAGCAGGCAGACGCTGAGGATGTGCAGGCCCAGCAGGGTTTCGTAGCGTGCGCCGAGGTGGCTGCTCGCGGCCAGACCACTGATCACCGGCAGGAACGTCACCAGCCAGCTGAACCAGTCGTCGAAGGTCGAGATGATGCGTTGCGGCGGGTTCAGGAAGCGCATCACCAGTGCTGCAATCAGCGACACTGCGGTGATCACGCTGACGGCGTAGATGACGTTGTTCGGCAACGCCGGCCACGAGATGCCCAGCAGGTCCTTGAAGAACAGGATGTGCGGCATGAGGAAAAATACGATGATCGCCAGCCCGACGTGGAACACGTACCCATTGACCAGTGCGAACAGGGTGCGGTGCATGTAGGCGTTTTGCGGCCACAGGCGCCGGACGATCTCGCGAAGCGCGGCGATCGCCACCGGCTTTTCCCGGCTGCGACCTGCGGAGGAGTCCCGCGTTCGCCACATCAGGAACAGTGAAAAAATGCGGAACAGAACACCCGCGACGAATACGGCCAGGGCGACGTTCAGCGCCGGACCGCGTGCGAATTCAAGCAATTCCATCAGTCTTCCTCCCTGGCGGCTGCACGGTCCGAGGCCGCTTCGAGGGCCTTCTTGCGCCGGTTGCGGGCCACGACTGCACCGGCCGCGCCCAGCGCAGCCCCGGCGACGGCCGCGCCGGCCGCCCACTTCAGCGGTTCGCCGTTGGCCGTCGAGAGCGGTTTGTAAAAGCCGCCCAGGTCCCAGAAGCCCGGCTCGGAACAACCGAGGCAGCCGTGTCCGGACTGGATCGGGAACGAAACGCCGCCGTTCCACTTGAGCGTGGCGCAGGCGTTGTAGGTGACCGGGCCCTTGCAGCCGACCTCGAACAGGCACCAGCCTTGCCGCGCACCCTCATCATCGAAAGTCTTGGCAAACATGCCGCGTTCGTAAAACGGCCGCCGGTAGCAGCGGTCATGGATCGCCTCGCCGAAAAAGGCCCGCGGCCGACCGAGGTGATCGAGTTCGGGGATACTGCCGAACGAGAGCAGGTAGGCGATCGTGCCGGTCATGGCCTCCGGTATCGGCGGACAGCCGGAAATGTTGATCACGGGCTTGCCCTTGACGATCTCCGTGACCGGCACGGCGCCGGTCGGGTTCGGATTGGCGCCCGGAATGCCGCCGAACGCCGCGCAGGTGCCCACCGCGATGACGGCAAAGGCGTCCTTTACCGTCTCCTGCAACATTTGCAGGTTGCTGATGCCGGCGATGGTCGAGTACACGCCTTCGTCCTTCAGCGGTACCGAGCCGTCGACGATCACGATGTATTCGCCGGCGTTCTCCTTCATCGCTGTCAGGCGCGCTTCCTCAGCGGCGCGGCCTGATGCGTTCATCAGGGTGTGGTGATAATCCAGCGAGATGAAATCGAAGATCAGGTCTTCGATGCTCGGTGTGAAGGCCCGCGTGATCGACTCGGTGCAGCCGGTGCATTCCTGGAACGAAAGCCAGATCACCGACTGCCGCCGGGCGCTGGCCAGCCCTTGCGCGATGGCCGTTGCGGCGCTGGGTGGCAAAGCCATGACCGAGGCGGTGTAGGAGGCGTACTTGAGGAAGGCGCGGCGGGAGATTCCGCGCTCCGTCAGCATCTCGCCAAGGGTCTGGTCCGAGTTTCCCGGGACAGGTTTGGGTTCAGGCATGCGAAGCCTCCTGGGTTGTGTTTTCGGGGTCATCCGGCTCGCTGACGGGAAGCGGACGGGCCTCGACGTCTCCCTGAATGCGGGCTGCGGCGGCCTGGATGTCCTCGGCCGGCGTGGGCAGGATGTCGGGGAGGGGACAGATCGCGATTTCTTCCGACGAGACGCGATCATCCGCGCTGCGGTGGCGGATCCACCACGCGCCTGCATAGGCGGTTTCCCAGATTTCGGAGCGGCCGATCAGATCCATCTCGATATGTATCGCCCCATGCCCCAGCCACTGTTCGATCTGGCGCCGGTCCGCCTCGGTCAGGGGCAGGCTGCGCAGGTCGATCGCGCCCGTCTCGCCGGTTGCGGCCAGGCGCTGCAGCAGTCGGCCGACCTCTGCGATCACCGACAAGGCCATGCCGGTCGCCTGGTCGGTGAGGCAGGAGGCGCCGGCGCCGCGGTTCATGCGGCAGCTTCCTGTGTTCGCCATTGCCGGGCCAACGAAAGGACCGCCTCGCAGGCACTCAAGGTCGCCGCGCGGACAGCCGGTGTGGGATCGAGCCCGGGTTCGGTGCAGGCCGGCTGGATAGCCACCAGCGCGCGTTCGGTTGGGCTGCGTCCGCGAATGGCGGCCGCAGCGAAGAGGTCCATCAGAGCGACTTCGTGCACGGTGCGACGGCGGGCGGACAGGAGTTGGTCGATCTCCGCGTTGCGGAACACCGCGACACTGCCGGGCGGCTTGCCGATTTCGGAGGCGTCGACCACGATGACGTTGTCGGCATCCTCCAGCAGCGGCAGCAGGGACAGGCCGATGGTGCCGCCGTCGACAATCTCCATAGACCCCGCGGCGGCGCTTTGTCTGAGCAGCTCGGTTACATGGATACCGGCCCCGTCGTCCTGCATGAGGGTGTTGCCGACACCCATCACCAGGGTTCGCTTGGGCCTTGTCATCGTCTGGCGCGGTCCGAATAGGTGATTCAGGTGCTAAGGTAGTATTCCAGGCAGTGCCTGGTACCTCCCTGAAGGATCATATAATTCCAAAAAAGGAATGATATTGATCTTGGTCAACAGAGGTTCCGGGGGATTGGATTAAGTTCACCTCTGGTACATCTTTTACGAGTTGGAGTACCCGCAGGGCATGAAATTGCCCGGCGGGCGATTGACGGATCGCCGTCATCTGGAGGAAGACCCCATGTGCCTTGGCGTACCCATGCGGATTGTCGAAATCAACGGCTTCACGGCCCGCTGCGAGGCGCGCGGCATCGAACGCAGGGCGAGCCTGTTCCTGTTGCAGCACGAAGATCTGCAGGTGGGTGACCTGGTCATGATCCACGTGGGCAACGCCATCCAGAAAATGACCGAAGAGGAAGCCCGGTCGGCCTGGGACGTGTACGACGAGATGCTGGCGCTGGAAGCCGGCGCGCGCGCCGATGCATGAACTGGCCATTTGCCAGGGCCTGCTGCAGGAGGTTGGGCGCGTCGCCAGGGAGAAAGGGGCCGGTTCCGTCGAGCGTATCGTGCTTCAGGTGGGTGGTTTGTCCGGCGTGGAGCCACCGCTGTTGTCCAGGGCGTTCGAAATTGCGCGCGAAGGCACCGTGGCGGCCGCAGCCGAGCTGGACATCCAGGTCGGGCCCGTGGTCGTCGAGTGCAGGGAATGTGGCGGCCGTGGCGCAGTGCCGGTCAACCGGCTCCTGTGTCCGTTTTGTGGCGACTGGCGCGTTCGCGTGACCGAAGGCGAGGAGCTGTTGCTTCTCAGCCT
>JASFKQ010000169.1:0-8282 GCA_050118555.1 Lysobacterales bacterium | reverse complement strand
ACCGGCATCTCGCACCGAGAACCGGAAACGATCCGCGTGATGATCGGCGAGTCGGTCCGGAACAAGGCCGGCATCGTCGCCCAGGACGAAACCGAGTCCGGCGTGCGCGCGCTTCTGAATTTCGGTCATACCTTCGGCCATGCATTGGAGTCGGTCACCGCTTACCGGCGATTCCTGCACGGGGAAGCAGTCGCCATCGGCATGGTGACTGCCGCCGTGCTGAGCGAACAGCGCCACCTGTGCCCCGCCGGCACCGCCAACCACCTTGCGGACCTGGTCGGCCGCTTTGGCCTCCAGGTCCGCATACCGTCCGACCTATCCGTCGAATCCCTGGCCGAGGCCATGGAACTCGACAAGAAAGCTGTCGCCAGCGGTTTGCGCCTGGTGCTCCTCGAAGACATCGGCAAGGCCGTCGTCGACCAGAAGAGTTCCCGCGAGGAAATCGTGCAGGCCATGAACGACAACCAACACGACGCCTGAACCGCACGAACAGGCCCCAACACCAAGGACTCACCGATGGACCTGAAAAACGACCTGCTCCTGCGCGCACTCATGCGCCGTCCCGTCGAACGCACGCCTGTGTGGATCATGCGCCAGGCGGGGCGTTACCTCCCCGAATACCTGAAGACCCGGGCCGAAGCCGGCAGCTTCATGAACCTGTGCCAGACGCCCGAACTGGCCTGCGAGGTGACATTGCAACCCTTGCGCCGGTACCCGCTCGATGCGGCGATCATTTTTTCCGACATCCTGACCATCCCGGATGCGATGGGACTCGGCCTCTATTTCGTATCCGGCGAAGGGCCGAAATTCGAAAAGCCCGTGCGCACCAGAGCCGACATCCGGAAACTGCCCCGCGTGGAAATCCGGGAATCGTTGCGTTACGTGATGGATGCGATCTCACTCACCCGAAGGGAGCTGGACGGGCGTGTACCGCTGATTGGCTTCAGCGGCAGCCCGTGGACATTGGCGACGTACATGATCGAAGGCGGATCAAGCAAGAGTTTCAGCAAGGCGAAGTCCCTGATCTACCAGGAACCCGAGGCCGCCCACGGACTTCTGGGGAAACTGGCCGACACGGTTACCGACTACCTCAATGCGCAGATCCACGCCGGCGCCCAGGCGGTGCAGATTTTCGACACCTGGGGCGGAGCACTGGCGACCGATGCCTACCAGGAATTCTCGCTCCGCTACATGTCCAGGATCGTGGCCGGCCTCCAGAGGGAGAACGACGGCAAGCCGGTGCCGGTGATCCTGTTCAGCAAGGGCTGCAACACGCAACTCGAAGCGCTGGCCGGCAGCGGCTGTGACGCGTTGGGCGTGGACTGGACCATCTCGCTCGACGAGGCACGCCGGAGGGTGGGCGAAAGCGTCGCCCTGCAAGGCAACCTGGACCCGGCCGTGCTGCTCTCGAACCCCGGCGTCATTCGGCGCGAGGCCCGGCGGGTCCTGGAGAGTTTCGGCCGGGGTTCCGGGCATGTGTTCAACCTCGGTCACGGCATTACGCCGGACGTGGATCCCGATCATCTTTCCGTGCTGATCGAAACGGTCCGTGAAGAGAGTCCCGACTTTCACGGTTCCGACTGAGCCGGGCGGCCCCGGGGCACGGCGTTCGCGTCACGCCATTCGAAGGCCATGCGCAGCAGGGCCGGACCCAGCGTCGATTCGAGTACCGGTTCCGGCAAGGTGAACACCGACTGCTCACGGCCTGCGGGATCGCGCGTTGCCAGTTCGAGCGGCGCTGGCCCGGTGCCGCCGCCAAATGCGGGGTTTGCCCGGGCGGTCCTGACCAGGAGCGAAAGCCGGTGCTTCGGTGCTGCTTGTCCGGCCCCCGCCCGTTCTACGCCCAGGCGGTCCAGCAGGCTGACCACACTGCGAAGCGGCGCGTCTTCCAGCGCCACGCCGACGTGCAGGTGCGAATACAGGACTGTCGCCGGGCTTCGGTACGGTGCTGCATCCTTCAGAGCACCGGGCAAAACGAATTCGAAGCACGTACCGCCATCCAAAGCCGGGCGGCAACGGATTTCGCCGCCGAGCGCCGAGGCGATGCCACGGCAGACAAATAGGCCAAGGCCGCTGCCGATTCCTTCGCTTTCACGGACACCCTCACCGCGCCGATAGGCCTGGAACATCCAGTCGCCTGCCATTTCCATATCCTCGGAGCCGGGGTCGATCAGGCGCAGCATGAGGCAATCCGGGCGATTTTCCACTGAGGAGGCTTCGAGCACGATATCCCCCGGCCGCGCGTAGCGGACCGCGTTCGCCACGAGGTTATCCAGCACCTGCCTGACCAGGCAGCGGTCGCTGCGCCACAGCCGCGGCAGTTCGGCGGACGCCACCAGCAGGAGCCGATGCCCGCTGTCCGTCGCGCCGGGCTGGTTGCCCGTCAGGACCTGCCCCAGGAGGTCAATGCCATCGAAGGAACCCGGCCGGGGGTGCAGTAACCCGTTCCCCGCCATCGCCTGCGGTCCGTAGGCTTCGATCAGGGACACCACCTGCTGCGCGGAACTCTCTATCGCTTCCAGCCAGCGTAACTGCTCCAGGTCCAGCCTGCCGCAGGCGCGCAATCGGGCCGACATGCCGAGCATCCCGTCCAGAACGTTGCGCAGTTCGTGGCGAAGTACGTAGAAGTCGTGACCGGGGGGCAGCGCCCTCCCGAGGAATAGTTTTGGATGCCCCTTCATAATCTTTAACCCGTTCACCGCGAAGCGCCTCCCAAACGGGAGGAACCCGGGGCGCGCGGTGCCCTTGAACCCAATCTACCGGGACAGGGCGCCACTGGCAACTGCTGCCGCCGGGACCCGGACTTGATATGCTCTGGCAACGCTGGCTCATCATCTACCCAATGCCGTTCAGATTTCTCGTATCCATAGTCATTGTCATCGTGGCGTTCCTGGTGCTGTTCCTGGTGCTGATTGCGTCGGAGACAGCGCTTACGGTGTGGCATTACCTCAAGCAGGCGCCGCTCTGGGTGCAGATCGGCTATGGCGTCATACTGGTCGGCCTGCCCCTGCTGACCCTTTTCCTTTTCTGGAACTGGTTCCGGCCCGCCCGCAGGAAGAAAGACCGGGAACCCCGTCCGATCAGCACCGCCAGCCTGCAGGATGATCTGCTGGAGTCCGCAAGTCAGGGCATCGATGTATCCGGGGCGCTCGACGAAATCCGGGAGCAACGACGCAGGACCGGCAACGGTGAAGTCTATATCGCCGTGTACGGGGAGGTGAGCAGCGGCAAAAGCAGCCTGGTCAAGGCCCTGGTGCCCGGCGCGCAGGCCGAATCCGACCCCCGGGCGGGCACGACCCGCGAACTACGGCACTACTCCTGGCTGGCGCCCTCCGGAGACCGCGTGGTCATCGCGGACCTGCCCGGGTTCAACCTCGAAGACGACGGCGCCGCCCTGGAGGAAACCCGCCGCGCGCACCTGGTCATATTCCTGTGCGACGGCGATCTGACGGCGACCCAGGCCGAGCAACTCCGCTACCTGCAGCAACTCGGCAAGCCAATCGTCCTGGCGCTGAACAAGACCGACCGGTACTCGCAGTCCGAACTCGAGGACCTGGTGGGCGAGATTCGCCGCAAGACCGGGCTCGCGGAACAGGACGTGGTGACCATCAGCACGGGCGGCCGGGAGGAAGTCGTCAGGATGCTCGGCGAAGGGCTCGAGCAGCGCGATATCCGCGAGCGTCCCGCCGAAATCGAGCGCCTCCGCCATGCTGTGCAACGCCACCTGGACCAGAACCGTGAACTGATGGAATCCCTGCGGGAAACAGCGGTGCTGCAACTGGCGAGCGAGAAGCTCGAGGCTGCCCGCGACCGTTTCAGGCAGCAGAAAGCGGACGAACTCGTGGAAAAATACTCCCGGCGCGCCGTGATCGGCGCACTGGCGGCGGTCGCGCCCGGCTCGGACCTGGTCATCCAGGGCGTACTGGCCACCAAGCTCATCAGGGAACTGTCTCGGCTTTTCGACGTGCCCGTGAAAGAAGTGGAAATCGAGTCGTTTCTGGAACTGGCCGGTGGCAAGGTGAAAAACATGACGGCCCTTACGCTGGCGATCGCGGGCAACGCGTTCAAGGCCTTTCCAGGCATCGGAACGATCTCCGGCGGCGTGATCCACGCGGTCGCCTATGGCATGATCTTCGATAGCCTGGGCCGGGCCGCCGCGGAAACGATGGCGAGCCGGGGCCAGTTGCGCCCCTACCCGGCAGCGGAAGCCTTCGAGGACCTCTTGCATGACCATCTGGAATCGGGTGCGGTCCGCTTTGCGAAATTGGCGGTCTCGCGAAAAGACACCCCCGCAGGCCGCGATTCCTGAGCGGCAACTGCTCGACGCGCACCGCAATATCCGGGACCTGATCGAGGACACTGACATCCCCTCTTCGGTCCGTGCGGAACTCCGGGCCGAGTTCGAAGAGGTAGACGCCATCTCGGAAAAGCTGAGCAAGGGGGAAATCCATATCGCAGCCTTCGGCCGCGTCGGGGTCGGCAAGTCCTCGCTGCTCAATGCCCTGCTGCAGCGGGACGCCTTCGCCACCGGCCCCTTGCACGGTAAGACGCGGCAGGCAGGCCATCAGCCCTGGGAGACACTGAAGGACAGCCACGTGGTGCTGATCGATACGCCCGGAATCGACGAACTGGACGGCGAGGAACGGGACCGCCTGGCACGCGAGGTGAGCCGGCGGGCGGACGTCACCCTGATGGTGTGCGAGGCGGACCTCACCGCATCGGAATTCCGGGCGCTGGAGGAACTCCGATCCGGACACCGCGTGGTGCTGTTGGTGCTGAACAAGGCCGACCGCTATACCGCGGAGGAACGCGACCTCCTGCTCACCCGCTTGCGTGGCCGCTGTGCCGGTCTGCTGCCTCCCGACCAGATCGTCGCTGCGGCGGCTGACCCGAGGCCGGAAAAACTGGTGAGTGTGGACGAACGCGGCCGCGAGACCGAGACCCTGCGGCCGGTGAAGCCCGACGTCGAAGCCCTGAAGGTGCGCCTCTGGTCGCTGCTGGAAAAGGAAGGCCGGGCACTGGTCGCGCTGAACGCCGCGATTTTCGCCGGTGAACTGGACGAGAAGATTGCCACGCGCATCGTACAGGCGCGCAAATCGGCCGCGGAACGGATCATCCGGAAATACTGCCTGGGCAAAGGCTTGCTGGTCGCACTGAATCCCGTCCCCGTGACGGACCTGCTGGCGGCTGCCGGCAGCGATATCGCGATGGTGATTCACCTGGGAGAAGTGTATGGCTTCCGCCTGTCGAAGCGGGAAGCCTCGAAACTTCTACTCACCATTTCGGCGCAATTACTGGCGCTGATGGGTGCGTACTGGGGTATGAATTTGGTGTCGAGTGCGCTGAAAACGGCCAGCGTGGGGCTGTCCACGGCGCTGACCGCAGCCGCCCAGGGCGCGCTCGCCTGGTACGCTACCTACCTGACCGGCAAGATGGCCCAGGCCTGGTTTTCAAGGGGCAAATCCTGGGGCAGCAAGGGCCCCAGGGAAACCGCGCGCGCGATCCTGGCGTCGCTGGACCGCGACTCGATGATTCGCACCGCCCGCGCGGATATCCTTTCCCGGCTCAACCGCACCTGATCCGCCGAGGACGCCGAGCACGCAGAAAAACTGGGTTGGTCAGGGGGCGCCGCTATCCAGCCGTTGATCATTAAGCGTCCTCCGCGCCCTCTGCGGAATATGTTTTCCTTTCTCGATAGTCCGAAACGACTGCTACTGCCGCCGGATCGAGATATCGCCGCTGAATGACTCGAGCCGGATCTGGGCACCGTTGTCTCCCTCGCGATGCTCCAGGACCACCCCGGGCCCTCTCGAGACGCTGCTCGACTTGCCGAAGTCGGTACGGATCGAGCCGCTGAAACTCTGTGCGGTGAACTCGGCCTGCTGGTCATCCGGGAGCCGCAGCATGACATCGCCACTCATGCTGTCGCAGGTCAGCCGGCCTTCGTCCGCCAGCCGCATCGCCAGCGTCAGGTCCCCGGAAACCGCCTCGAACCGGCCTCGGGTCACTTCGCTGGTATCCAGGGAAAGGTCGCCGGACACGGTGTTGCCGCTGATTTCGCCAGTGGCGCCCACGATCACGATTTCGCCACTGACGGTTTCGAAGCTCGATCTTTGCGTTTCGCCGTCGAATTCGATATCGCCGCTCACGGACTGCAAGTCCAGCCGCCCCGCACGGGCTTCCACCTCGATATCCCCGCTCACGGTGGTCAGTTGGATGCTCTGGCCGCGACTGCCGGTGGCCTTGATGTCGGCGCTGACGCCGTCGGCCTCGATGCTGGCTGCCTCGGGAATCATCAGCCGCAGGTCGGTGCCGCCGATGTGGCGCTGGCCTTTCTTGTTGCGCACCCGTACTTCCACCCCGCGCGAGGTGGACATGATCTCCACTTTCTCCACATCGTCCGAGGCTTCGCCGCGAATCTGGACCTCGGCCTTGTCCCAGGTATTGAAATCGATCCTGCCTGCCACGTTTTCCACCTTCACCAGGCCGTCGGCGGGCATGTCCAGCGTCTTGTCTATCGTCTCGCCAGCCACTGCATCGGGCGACCCCACGCTGAGGAAGACCGCCATCGGAGCAAAGAGAGCGAAAATTCCGGTTCGGATATTGGCGTTCATGTGTTCATTCTCCTGTTGGCAAGGTCCAACGAGGCCAATTGTTGAAGGAAGCCAAGCTGACGCGCACGAAGTTCAAGCATCCTGTCGTTCAGGAAACGATTGTTGGGATTCTGTTCAAGCGCTGCGCTGAGCGCCGCCTCGGCGCTTCTCATGTCCGCCCAGCCCTTCTCGATATTCTCCAGGGTCTGCGGCGCCAGGCTCTCGCGAGAGTAGTCCCCTACCGGGATGAACTCGCGAAAGGCCGCCTGGTATTCCGCTTCGCTGGCCGCGACCGAGCCGGCAATGGTGGATACCGGCGCCGATCGGGAAACGGGTTCAGTCGCCGCGATTGCCGGCTCGGCCCCGGTCTGCGCGTTTTCGTGGCTCGGCGCCAACCACACCCCCGCGGCGACCGCAGCCACCAGGGAGGCCGCCGCCGCTCGCCACGCCCAGGTCCGTCGCGCTACGGGCATTTTGGGCTTCTGTGCGGCGCCGGAAATGCGGGCTGCGATATCCGGCCACGGATCCTGGCGGGGCTCGATTTCTCGGGGCAACTCCGCCAGGCGGAGTAGCAGTTCCCGTTCAGTCAGCCGCTCCTTCATTTCTCCAATTCCTCCCGTACCATTTTTCGGGCCCTGTGCAGGTGCGCCTTCGAGGACCCTTCCGCCATGCCTGCCATCTCGCCGATCTCGGCATGGGTGTAACCTTCGACGTCGTAGAGCACCAACACCGTCCGGGCGCGCTCCGGCAACCGGCCGATGGCCTTTTCGAGGTCCATCCGGTGGCCGGCGAATACGTCCCGGTCTCCGCTGGCGGACCGCTCGACCGCGTCCGTCATTTCCGACTCGCGCGCGACCCGCCGCATGCGAATCCGCCGATCTGAGAGCGCCACGTTCACGGACAGTCGGTGCAACCAGGTCGCGAAGAGGCTATCGCCCCGAAAACTGCCCAGTTTCTGCCAGGCCCGCACGAATGCTTCCTGGAGCAGATCCTCGGCCAGGGCCGAATCACCGCCGCACAACCGCCAAACAAGGCCGTAGACCCGGTCTCGGTGCCTGCGGTACAGGCCCTCGAACGCCTGGGCGTCACCATTGCGCGCCCGTTCCACGAGGCCGGCGTCGGCATCGTGCACCGCTGGACCCGCTTTACACGACGTCAAAGGCGCTCCTCCCATGTACATTGGATTCTGGCTGGCCGCAAATGGTTTAACCCGAATGTTGCAGTAGCCGGATTTGGCTCGCATTGCAGGCAATTGCATGCCAATCGAGATCCGCAAGTCTGTTTGCGGATTTCAAACTGCCAGCCTCTCCCAACGCCAAATCCTATCCCGGCCCTGGCCGGTTCAGCCGCGCCTGATCCCGGTCTTCCTTCGATCCGTAGCTTCTGCTACGAATCTCAGTCCAGCCTCGACCTCAGCCGCGCCTGTCCTCGGCCATCATCCGGGATACTTCTGCAACATTCGGGTTAGCCCGAAGATCGCAACAGCCGGATTTGGCTCGCATTGCAGGCAATTGCATGCCAATCGAGATCCGCAAGTCTGTTTGCGGATTTCAAACTGCCAGCCTGTCCCATCGCCTAATCCGAATGGATGCACGAGGCGTACCACCCGGACCAGCCAACGGATACCCGAAGAATAGCCCACTTGGGTGGACGTCATGTACCTGGGAGGGGTCGCCAGCGCCGGAGGCG
>JASFKQ010000168.1:0-8301 GCA_050118555.1 Lysobacterales bacterium | reverse complement strand
CCGGCGTCATCGTAGCGCTCGTCCTGATGGGGCAGGTTTTGGAATTGCGCGCCCGCGGCCGCACCGGCGAAGCCCTCAGGTCACTCCTGGGCCTGGCCCCGACCCAGGCTCGAAAAGTGACACCCTGCGGGCACGAAAAGGACATTCCCCTGGAAGAAGTCGTGCCGGGGGACACCCTGCGCGTCCGTCCGGGCGAGAAGATACCGGTTGACGGCGTGGTGCTGGAAGGCAGCAGCAGCGTCGACGAATCGATGATCTCGGGCGAGCCGCTGCCCGTCGGCAAGGAACCGGGGGACCCCGTCGTCGGCGCCACGATCAACGGCAATGGTTCGCTGCTGATCAAGGCCGAAAAGGTCGGCGCGGAGACCCTGCTGGCCCGGATCGTGCAAATGGTGAGCGACGCCCAGCGCAGTCGGGCGCCGATCCAGAAGCTCGCGGACACGGTGTCGGGCTGGTTCGTGCCCCTCGTAATCGCCGCCGCAATCGTGACCTTCACTGTCTGGGCGCTGGTCGGCCCGCAGCCCGCGATGGCCTATGCGGTGATCAACGCGGTGGCCGTGCTGATCATCGCCTGCCCCTGTGCGCTCGGACTGGCGACGCCCATGTCGATCGTGGCGGCCACCGGCAAAGGGGCCGAGAACGGCATCCTGTTCCGTAACGCGGAGGCGATCGAGCACCTGCGTGCGGTCGACGTGATCCTGCTCGACAAGACCGGCACACTGACGGAAGGCAAGCCGAAGCTCACCGGGTTGGTCACCACCGAAGGCCACGGCGAAGAACACGTCCTGGCCCTGGCCTCAGCACTCGAACGGCGCAGTGAACACCCCCTGGCCGATGCGCTGGTCGCGGGTGCGGAACAGCGCGGCGCCGCTCGCCTGGAAGCTGAGAGTTTCGAAAGCGTGACCGGCAAGGGCGTCAAAGGACGTGTCGATGGCCGCGAGGCGGCGCTCGGCAACGAGGCGCTGATGGAATCGCTTGACGTCGATACCGCGCCGCTGCGGGCGGATGCCGACTCGATGCGTCGTGACGGCGCCACGGTGCTCTGGATGGCGCTGGACGGCAGCCTGGCGGCGCTTGTCGCCGTATCCGATCCCGTCAAGGACAGTACGCCGGGCGCTATCGAAGCACTGCACCGTGAAGGCCTGAAAGTCGTGATGGTCACCGGCGACAGCCATCGGACGGCCGAGGCGGTCGCAAAGCGCCTGAGCATCGACGACATCGTGGCCGAGGTGCTTCCGGAGCAGAAACTGGACACCGTTCGGCAGTACCAGCAGCAGGGCTTGCGGGTCGCGATGGCGGGAGACGGCATCAACGACTCGCCGGCACTGGCCGCGGCGGACGTGGGCATTGCGATGGGTACCGGCACCGACATCGCCATGGAAAGCGCCGACGTGACCCTCGTGAAAGGCGATTTGCGGGGTATCGTACGGGCCCGCCGCCTCAGCCGGATGACGATGCAGAACATCCGGCAGAACCTGTTCTTCGCCTTTGTCTACAACGGGGTCGGCGTGCCGGTGGCGGCGGGCGTGCTCTATCCCTTCCTGGGCCTGTTGCTCAGCCCGATGATCGCCGCCGCGGCGATGAGCTTCAGCTCCGTTTCGGTGATATCGAATTCCCTTCGCCTCAGGCGAGCGCAACTCTAGGGATGCAGCCCATGGAATACGCTTTCCACAACGTGGTCGGCAACGCCGGCGTGGTGCTGATTGTCGGCACCTACCTGCTGGTGCAACTGCGCAGGATGTCGGCCACGGAACTGCCGTACATCGTGGCGAACGGCCTCGGCGCGCTGCTGATCCTTTATTCGCTGTGGTTCGAGTTCAACCTGTCCGCTTTCCTGATCGAAGCGACCTGGCTGCTGATCAGCATCGTGGGGATTCTGCGGGTCGTGCGCGAACGCCTCTCCGGCGAACACCGGACGTGATGTAGCGACAAGCCGCCCGTTGCGGCGGCGACGTGGTCAGGCGCTCAACACGAGCGGACCGGCCGCCAGCCGATGCACCACCCTCAACAGGTCGTAGCGCGTGATCGCCCCGACGATCTTCCCATTGTCGACCACGGGTAGCCGACGGAAATGATGCGAGAGGAAGACACCGGCGACATAGTAGATGTCCGTATCCGGACCGACGGTCACCACATCGTGTGTCATGTAATCCGACACCGTGGCGTCCGTCGGCGGCTGGCTTTGAACGCCCTTTGTAACCAGGCTCAGCAGGTCGGTCTCGGTGATGATTCCGAGCAGCCGGCCCTTGCCGTCGACTACCGGGGCGCCGGTCACCTTGTGCTGCAGCAGGAATTCCACGGCGTCCAGGATTTTGGTGTCGGGCGAAAGCGTGGGGACGACCTTGTCCATGAACTTGCTGATAATCGGAAGGCTTTCCATTGGAGGCTCCTTCGTTCCGCGCGGAAGGGGCACGGCGTCGCGCCGCGCGCCCGCAAGGAGTTAGACGCCTGACGCGGGGCGAAATTCCGTGGTGACCTCGCAAATTGCCAACGGGGCCGCCAACGGCGGCATGATCCCGGGGCCGGGCGGCGCGAAGGTAGTCCCTACCGGGCGTCGTCCGGGTCCGGTTTGCCCTGCGCCATCCAGAGCATGGCCACATCCCCGAAATACAGCGTCCCGCCGGCCGATGCGACCAGGCGCAGGCGGTCACGCTCCGGATCCGGCCGGGGCAGTTCAATCACCCAGTTGCGGCGCTGTTCGTCCTCCGGCTTCATGTCCTGAGGCGGCGCGGGCGTGCTTCCGGGTGACGCCAATGCGACTTTGACACCCTCGAGCGGAAATACCGAGACGAGGCGCAGAACCGTCCCGCCGGACTCAGCATCCGAGGCGGTAAGATCGAGCACGAAATCGGCATTCCGCAGGCCGCAGACCCCGCTCGCGTAACGGCAGTTGGGTTTTTCCACCAGAGGGTAGTTCTCGCCTGCCCTGGCGGCGTGGGGGCGCTCCCCGTAAAAGTAGTCAATCGCGTAATAGCTCATGACGGCCAACACCGGCGCGACCAGGGCGGCGATGACGACATGGCGGTTCTTCAGAACGTTCATGGGTGCGAACTCATCCGGGGGACAAACGGCAGGATACCAGACCTGCCGGTATTCCTGCCGCGGGATTGTCCGCCCTCAGAATTGCACGGTATCGCTGGCGCAACCTGCCGAATCGCACACCTCGTAGGTAAAGCTGCCGCTGACTTTCTTGCCCAGCAAATCCGAGTACTGGCCGTCGTTGGCGGTGGGGGAGTCGGCGATTTCGGCGCCGTCCCGGGTGATCGTGACCGTCGCGGAGCCGCTGCCGCCGGACCAGGCCAGGTCGGCGTACCAGTCGCCCCTGCTCTTGGATGTCCCCACCGAAAGCGTTAGGCTACCGCCGCCAGGCGGCTCGACAGACACTGTTACCGTGGCCGAGTCGCTGTCTCCGTTGGCGTCGGTAATCGTGTAGCCGAAGGAGTCCGGCCCGTCGAAGCCCGCGGGCGGCGTGTAGCTAAAGCCGCCGTCACCGGCCATGGCGACCGTTCCACCCTGGGAGGTTGTTGCATCGAAAGCGGTGACAGTTGCCGGCGCGTCGCCCGGATCGTCGTTCGCCATCACGTTATCGGCCAGCGGCGTGTCGACAGGTGTGGCATAGCTGTCGTTCACGGCCACCGGCAGCAGGTTGCTGCCGCTGCCGTCCTTATATATCGTCTGCTGCGTGTCCACTTCGTCCGCCCCCGGATCATAGACCACGCCCGTACCACTCAGGTTGTCTATGGCGAAAACGACGCTGGAGACGTTGTTCTTCAGATTGGACTTCTGCACGCTGCACTGGCCATTGGCATCGGTCGTGCAGGACCCGGCACCGTTGGCCCCGCCGCTCCAGGTTCCATCGAGCACGACATTGGGCGCAGCGGCGCCGTTTTCGTCCATCACCGTGACCAGCAGGGATGCGGACCATCGGCCGTGCGTGCCGGGAATCGCCGAAGGCTCGGCGCCGGCAAGGTGAATCGACGTGTTCTGGGCCCCGGCTTCCGTGGTGAAACTCCAGAGCGTTCCGGTCGTCGTACCCGCCGCATTGACCTCATCGACGCGCCAGTAGTAGGTCGTCGAATAGTCGAGCGGCCCGGGATCGAAGCCCGTCACGGACTGGCTGGTCTGCCAGGGCGGCGAGACCGAAGTGCCGAAATACACGTCATGCGTGTCGGCGCCGCTGCCGGCCGACCAGTCCAGGGTGGTGTTCACTGCCACGCCGCCGGCGCCGTTGGACGGGACCGGACCCGAAGCCATTGCTGGGGGATCGGTGGGAGTCGTGGAGCCGCCGAAAGCCTCCAGTTCGACATCATCCACCTGCCAGAGATTGCCCTGGATGTCTCCATTGCTGTCATAACGAAACCGGAGGGCTAAGTTCGCCTGGCCGGCAGCCTGGCTGCTCAGATCGAGCACATAAGTTGTTCCGTATGGATTGAAGCCTTGGTAGGTCCAGGCGTTGGACCAGTTCAGCCCGCCGTCACTGCTGAGATCCACGTTGATTGACTCGAGCAAATCGAACTGGAAGTAGCTCTTGAATCGGAGGATTACCGATTCGGCCGCGCTGAGATCCAGCACCGGCGGCATCAGCGAGGTCCGCGTGATGTTGCTGAAGTTGTTGTCCACCATGGCGAACTCGCCCGCGCCACCGGTCAGATTGTCATAGCGGTAGTCGCCAGGGACCGGGGTTTGTATTGCCCAGGGTACGCCGGAATCGGTTTGCACGAACCAGCCGGCGGGCAATCCGCCGGTGAAGCCCTCGTCGATCAACAGGGTGGAGCTTGTGGGCGGGTTCGGCTTGACACTGATGATCAGGGAATAATCCTGGCTGGCGCCATCGAGCAAGGTGCCCTTGTGGCTGACTTCGATAGTATAACTACCGGTGGACGTCGCCGAAGCGACGACCTGTTCTACATTGTCCCGGTCGTTGTCGCCGGTGGTCGCGGGCGCAGAGGGATTGGCCGGATCCAGGACCCAGGGCATATACGTCGTGCCGCCCCGCTTGATGCGGAGGTCCAGGTCGTTAACGAGCATGCGGTCGGGCGGATCCAGCGAAGGGGCCACCGGCGTTCCCGGCGGGTCCGTCCACACCAGGGTCGCGATGATGATGCTGTCGGGATCGCTGACGCTGACGTTGAAGGTGTCGGTACCGCCGTCAGGCAGGCTGTCCTCAATGATCTGCTGGTCACCTCCACCATCATTGGTGATGAGTTGGGCGGCGGTCTTCGTATTCAGCAGACCCCAACCGTACTCGTAGTCCGGACCCGGAGCGTCGCCGGTCTCGTCCGCCGTGTGGATGGCGAGAGCCTTCAAGGTGGCTGCGCGCATGTAATTACCTGGCCCGTGCAGGTCTTCGTAGTGCTCCTGCAGCAGGATCAGGGAGCCGGCAATGTTCGGTGTGGACATGGAAGTGCCGATTGCGGAGGCGTACCAGGGGTACTCACCCCAGGCCGAGAACAGCAGGATCCCGTTGCCCACCAGGTCGGGCTTGATGCGCCCGTCGTCCGTGGGCCCCCAGCCGCTGAAATCGGCCATCTGCACCTGCGTCGGCCCGGCCAACTGCGAGTAACCTCCGATCACGTCATCGACCGCACCGATGGTCAGCACGTTCTTGGCAACGCTGTTGGTGGGCATGCAATCGTAGCCGGCCGGTGCGCAATCCGGTTCGCGCGGAAGGGTGGAGGTGAACAGGAAATTGCCGTCCGGGTCGACCACCGTGTACTCCTCGCCCGGCGCGGGGCCGATGTCGGTGCGGTCGTTGCCCGCGGCCTTGACGATCAGGTAATACGGGGCGTCCCAGGCAATCTGGTCCCACAGGGCCGTTTCGCTGTCGTAGTAGCCGAAATTGGGGTCTTCGACGTCGGAAGGATCCGCACCACCGATCCACCACCAGGTGTCCGGCGGCGAGCCGCCGAGGTAGAGCCAGCCCGCCGCAATGCCGTAGGAATGATTGGAAACCAGCAAGCCATCGGCCGCGGCGGCCGCCATCTCGGCCGTGTCGGAAGTCCAGTCGTAGGCGTCCAGGTAGGCCGCGTATGCCATGCCCCGCGATTCGGCATACGGCCCCTCTCCCGAACCGACCAGGGTGCCGGCCACGTGGGTCGAGTGGTTGCTGACCACGGTTGCGCCATCCACCTGGGTCAGCCTGCCGATGAAATCGGGGTGATCGGCAAAGACCGCGCCACCGTCCCATTCACCGATGGTCATGCCGGTCCCATCCAGGGCGAGGCCCGCCGAACCGCCGGGATACACTTCGTCCGTCGAAACGGTATCCGCGGCGTCTACGTTGTTGGTCAGGTAAAACACGGGACCGATTCCCGGTGCGATGCGCTGCAACTCCAATACACCGCCGTTCGGCAATTCACGACGCACGGGGATTCCGAGCGCCTGGGAGAAGGCGCGCGCATCGGCGCGATTGCGCGCGTCACGCGCCCTGAGCTCCTGGGAAAGTGTCTGAAGTTCCGCCTTTCGGGTTGCCAGCGCCACGCTGCTCTGAGCCACTGCCTCGCAGCTCAGTGACATGACGACAAAAAATACCCCCCATTGGATCAGCATCCTGGCCCGCATACTCTTATCCCCCGGCATCCTGCCTTGCGTCCCGTTCACGGGACCGATCAGTTCTCGGTGTTACCCCTTAACTATAGACAAGATCGTGGAAATTGCCGGGTTGCCCCGGTGTTACGAGCATGCTGTTCGGGGACCAGTGGTTCAGCGGCGCCCTTTCCACACAGGCCCGACCGTTCCAAAATGGACGATCGGGCCAACCGAACTTGGCGGCCTGATCCAGGGCTGGTACTTGGGGCGGGTGCCCGGAGCCGGGTCCGCCCCCCCGTCAGTTAGAACCCATCTTCCCACCCGAATTGCCATGCATTCCGCGGTGGCCATTCTGAGCGGCCATCTGACCGCAGGCGATCTCCTGCATCATCGCTGAACGCATCTGCGGGTCATTCATCATGTTCCGGCGCTGTTGCGGGTTCATTCCATCGGAACCGAGCATGGCTTGCATCATTTCCATCCGGTGCTGCATCTGCGAGCGGACACCCGGCTGATTCATCATCTGTTGCAGGTCTTTCCCCTGCCCCATGCCCATGGCGTGCATCATCTTCTGCAGCATTTCCTGGCGCATCTGCGGATTACCGGCAATCTGGTTCATTACCTGGGCGCGGGTATCGGGATTGCTCATCATTCCACTCACTTGGCCGTTCGAACCCTGGCCCATGCCAGAGCCCATCATGCTCGATCCTCCCATGCCCATGCCGGCATATGTAACGAAACTCGCCGAAAACAAAGACGCAGCGATCAATCCGGTTAGCATTTTCATGGTCTCCTCCTCCTGGATTCCATTCATCGCGAAAACGCTCCCCCAGCGGGCACCGGAATCGGTGTCACCGTTGTCGCCAAAGCACTCTTGCCGGGTTGGACAGGCGTCATCGATTACCGTTCCCGGGCTCTCGATGTACCCTCGCGTCCCGCTTCGAATCCTGGCAATGCTTGCACGCCGGCGTTCTCTGCTGACTTCATATCTTGATTCTGGCAATGGCCGGGATCCGCGCCAGCCCCGTGTCGCCGGACCGTACGGTAGCCCGTGATCACAGCATATCCGCCCTGAGTTCCCGGCCGTCCTCCAGACTGATTACGCGGTCGACCGGCTCGACGACGAGTATTCCGGCTCGCGCCGGCAGGTCGAGAGCGAACGCCCTGACTATCTCGCAGATTTCCTCGCAGCGACCGCCGCCCGCGAATATCTCGATCCGGGCGTTGCTGCACAGCAGGTCACTGCTGAAATAGTTGGCGTGCTCGCCGAAACCCCTGACATTGTCGATGGTCATGCCCGGCACCCCGGCTGCCCTCAGGCAGCGCTCACATTCTTCGAGGTTGTCCGCCGGAATGATGACCGTTATTCGATGGATGGAAGTGTTCATCCTAGCCTCCTGTCTTTTCCGCGCCGTTTTCGCGGCTGGAGTCCCTGAGAGAGCGCATCTGCCAAACAAGGAACACGGCCGGAATCAACGCCAGCGTCAGCAGCGTCGCGCTCACCATGCCGCCAACCATCGGGGCGGCGATGCGACGCATGACTTCGGAGCCGGTCCCGCTGCCCAGCATGATCGGCAGCAAACCGGCGATGATCGCCGAAACCGTCATCATGATCGGACGAACCCGTAGCAGGGCGCCGTTGATCACCGCGGTCTCCAGGTCCTCGCGCCGCAAAGAGCGCCCTTCCCTGCGGGAAATGGCCTTTTGCTGGGCCAGGGCCTGCTTCAGATAGACCAGCATCACCACCCCGATTTCCACGGCTACGCCGGCGAG
>JASFKQ010000167.1:0-8327 GCA_050118555.1 Lysobacterales bacterium | reverse complement strand
GTTCGGCCCCCCGTAGGAGCGACCGTTGGTCGCGATTGAGCCACCGGGCCACCGCGACCTTTCCCGAGCAAGGCTCGGTCCTACGGCGGGCTTTGTTCCGCCCCATGGCGGGTTTCGTTCCGCCCCAACGGCGGGTCTCGTTCGGGCACCCGTAGGAGCGACCGTTGGTCGCGATTTGGCCATAGCACCCCTGGGTCAACCCCCAACCGCGGGCAAGCCTGTTCCCACTGAACCTAGTGAACCGCCCCGGAAACCTCGATCACCTGGCCTTCCGGGGTCTCTATGCGGGCTGCGAGGTCGAAAGGCAGATGGATCTGCTCCAGGCCCAGGCGGACCAGCAGCAACCGCAATTCATGTTGCAGCAGCGGGTAGAGTTGCCTTGCCAGGCTGGCATGATGCGAAGTGAATTCGGCGAGGTCGATCGGGTCGCCACCGATCTGTTCGTACACGGCTTCCATGCCGACGCGCGCACGAAACACCGGTTCACCGGAATCCCTCGACCGCCCCTCGCAGGACAGACGCGCCGTCACCTGGTAGGAAGGTGGTTCCTCGCCGCTGTCCGCTTTCATCAGCCTGGGCGTCAGGTTGAGCTCGAGCCGGGCCTCCTGCTGCGCGGGTTTGCGGCTCACCTTGATCAGTTCGGCATTGACCAGCGATAGTTGCAGGTGCTTGAGTACGAAATGATCGAGCAGGTTCATGCCAACAGCTCCGTGTCGGCTGCACGCCAGAAGTACCAGCTGGCCGCGGAGCGGTACGGCGACAGGTGAGCGGTGCGCTCCAGCACTTCGGCCGGCTCCGGCAGGTCACCCATGCCGAATATTGCTTTCACCCCTTTCTGCACGCCGAGATCCGTGGCCGGCATCACGTCGGGCCGGCCGAGATGGAAGATCAGGAACATCTGCGCGGTCCAGGGGCCGATTCCGCGAACGCGACACAGCCGCTCGATCACGGCCGGATCGTCCATGCGATTCAGCCGCTGCAGGGACGGCAGCGTTCCGTCACTGCACTTTTCCGCCAGGTCGGTGATCGAAAGGGCCTTGTTCCGCGACAACCCGACCGAGCGCAAGGTGTCGAAATCGAGCTCGGCCGCCCGGGCCGGTTCGGGCGCCGCGCCAGCGAACAGCGCACGGAAACGGTCATGGATGGTGGAAGCCGCCTTGCCCGACAACTGCTGATAGACAATCGCGGACGCCAACGCCTCAAACACCGTGAACTCGCGCGGAACACGCAGTTCCAGGGGACCGCAACCGTCGATGAACCGGCCCAACTCGGCGCAACGACTACGCAGATGGGCCACCGCCTGCCGCCGGTTGTAGCGCAGGCGGCTCACGGCAACAGCCTGGACAGGTCGCCGGCAACGACCGGGACCGGTTCGCTGCCCGTGAAGTAGGTGATCCCTCGCAAAAGTGAAGTCCTCGCTGGTGCGGGTTGGCCTTGTTGGCCACCGGATTGGCATTTCGCCCAATATATACCGTCGGGTTCGGCGGACCAAATCGGCGATTACCTCCTGGCGAAGGTCGCAATCGCGAGCAGCCACCCGCAAATCAGCAACAGCCCACCGGCCGGCGTCACCGGACCGGGCAACACGTCGAGGCCGAGCGCGCGCAGGTAAAGACTGCCGCAGAACAGCACGATGCCGGCGATGAACGCCAGCGCGGCAAGGCCGGCCCACTGCGGCCGGCAGCGGTCCGCAAGCGCGGCCAGCGCCAGCAACGCGAGGCTGTGAAACAGCTGCATCTGCAGGGCGGTCGCCCAGAAAGACCGCAGCCCGGGTTCGGAAGCCGGCACCAGGTGGGCCCCCGCGGCAGCCAGCATCACCGCCAGCAGACCACTCGCCGCGCCGGCCAGGGCCGCGGCGCGCGCGACTGGAGTCATGGCCTGCCCCATCAGGAAGACTCGGGCTGCTTGAGGAGATCCTCCATGCGCTTGTTCAGGGTGTCGAACTTGTATTTCGGGATGCGGTAGGCCCAGCCATCAACCCGCGCGTTGATCTTTCGAGCACGATCGGCCGTGGTTTCGGAATCCGCGTCGGGGTCGATCCCGCTGTCCACGGCAGTTGTGTACAGTTCCGCCTTCAGCTTGATCCAGTATTCGGCGGAATCGGTCGGGGCGGGCTGCGTGTCCGGGGAATCGTTCTCAGCGCCCGTCGCGTCGCCTTCCGCCTTGCGCTCCACGGCCCAGACATCCACCTTGAGGCCGTCGGCGCTGATCACGCTGTACTGCACCGAACCGTCCCAGTCGATGTCACCGATGGGGGCCACGGCATCGAGGGTCAGTGCGGCCAAGCCGTTCGCCAGCGAGTCCACGGACCATTCGGACTTTACCTCCCGCCCATCGGGAACGTCCTGCAGCGTGAAATTCTCATCATCCGCCGATGCCTTTTTTGTCACGACGCGCTCGCCGTCCGGGTGCACGATCCGCACCTCCACCACCTCGGCGTCCGGGATGTCGATGATGTCCCGCTGTACCCAGTCAATGGCCTTTGCAGGCACATTCAGCGGCCGGTCCAGCAACACGCTTTCCGCCGTTCCATCCAGGCGCGCGTACTGGCCCTCCCGGTTCCGGGCGGGTTTGCCGACGATTACGGCGGGCAACCCGCTGGCATCGCTGAACTGCAGCAGCGTGCCGGTGGCGTCCTTGTCGGCGACGTCCTCGACGCCCAACCTCGGGTAATACTCCGGATTGTCGGTCTTGGCTTCGACGATCTCCGCCTGCGCCAGGTCGGACAACAGCGACCGCAGGCGGCCCCAGTCCGCCGCGTAGCCCGACACTTCGTCGACCACCCACTGCCCGTCCTTGCGCTCGAGGGTGGCGATCGTGGCATCGCCGGCGCCAGCCACCCGCAGCCAGTCCACGTCGTTTACCTTGTCCTGCAGGGCGGGCAGAAAACGGCTTTTCTCCAGGTTGCTCTGCTTGCTGGTCTTGCCCGGCACAAGTAGCACCAGCGCCGCCACGATCAGCGTGATGACCAGCAACCATGAAAAGTGCTTACGGCTCATGCGCGCCTCCCTCTTCGGACTTCGTTCCGCTCTGCTTGCGCCGACGCCGGACGTCGTATACCAGCGCGAACACCAGCACGATGGCCGGCACCACCGCGATGTTGATCAGTTTCAATCTTACATCCAGCCGGTCGATGTCACGCTGCAGGTCGTGCTGAACCTGGCGCAACTCCTTGCGGATCTCCAGCTTGCGGTTCAGGAATCGCTGCAGCTCTTCCTGCTGCTCGTCGCTGATGACGGTCAGGTCGCCGTCGCCACGCGCCGACTGGAGCTCTGTCAACCGTTTTTCGGTTTCATCCAGTTCCTGCTGCAGCCGCTCTTCCTTCGCACGGTAAGCCTGCTCGGCCCGTACTCGCAGCGCATCGACGCGCTCGAAGGGCCGCGCCGACGTGGCCCGCGTGCGGATGCTGATCAGATCCCGGTTCCCCAGCATGTTGTCGACCGCGTTGACCGCCAGCGATCCGTTGTCGGCGAAGGCGGAAACCAGGTTCTGGCCCATGAACGGTTGCTTCTGCACCCAGAGGCGGTCGGTGAGCATGTCGGTATCGGCGAACAGCATCACGTTGATGCCTCCATCGCCGGATTCCGCCAGCCTGCCGTCGCCCAGGCCCTCCGGTGCTTCGAGCACGGCCTTCGCCGGCCCGCTGATCCGCGCGACCAGCGTATAGCGGTCGCCGGTCGGGTTGAACCCCTTCATCAGGTCCGCCGGATTCGACAGGAACCGCAGGCGGGACGAATCCAGCGGGGCGGCGTTCTCGCTGCTCTGCACCAGGGTCTCGAACTTCGTGGTGGCATCCTCCAGCGGTTCGAACCAGCCGGTTGATGAAAAATTCACGACTTCCAGGTCCGCGCTGACGATGTCATCGGCGTTCATACCCTCTTTTGGCACCGACAGGATCCCGATATGCCGGTTGGCGCCGCTGCCGATGCCATACTGCAGGTCTCCGACAACCCGGCTCGGATCGAAACCGACACCCCAGGCCTTCAGCAGGGGCCCAAGCGTGGACGCACTGCCGGCCTGCATCTGGGCCATCGGATCGTTCTGATTGCCGCGATCGGCCTCGGCGAAGGGATCCAGGAAGGCGATCAGGTGTCCGCCGCCCAGTACGAACTGCTCGATCTCATACAGGCTCGTTTCGTCCAGGTTCTTCGGATGCACCAGCATCAGCAGGTCGAGATCTTTCGGCAGTTCATCCGAGCCGGGCTGGATGAACTGGATGTCGAACAGTTGCTGGAGTTGCTGGTCGATCACCCACGGTTCGCGCATGGACTGCGTCGCCGGATCGAAGCCCGCCTGCATCGGCAGGCTGCTGATGATGCCGAGCTTCTGCTTCTTCGGGTTGCCCAGGGTCGACACCATCTTCGCCAGGTCATACTCCAGGAACTTTTCCTTGTCGGGCTGCAGAAACGGCATCGCCTGCACGTCGTCCAGCGTATTGCTGCCCACGATGCCCATGTAGAGCGTGTCACCGGCCTGGTTGACCGGAACGCCTTTCAGCCCCAGCGTGGCGGCCCGGTCCTCCTCTTCTGAAAACGGCTCGGGGTCGATGCGTTCGACCTTCAGTTTGCCATTTGAATGGTTCTCGAATTCCTCGAGCATTTCCTCGACGCGTTTGGCGTAACTGCGCACCTGGGGCAGGTCGCGGCTGGCGCCCTGCGAGAAATAGAAATGTAGCGTCACCGGCTCTTTCAGCTTGCCCAGGATGGACCGGGTTCCCTCGCTGAGCGTGAACAACTTGTTCTCGGTCAGGTCGAAACGCGACCCGCGCAGAAAGTCGCCCGCCAGTATGTTGACCGCGACGAACAGGACCAGCAGGAGAGCCAGGGAGCCGACCGAATAGAATGTCTTCTTCTGCATGCTGTGCTCCTCAGTCCGCTTTCTTCAATTCCAGCACGATGGTGTTGGCCAGCAGCCAGAACAGGATCACCAGTGCGAAATAGACCAGGTCACGCAGGTCGATGACCCCTCGGGAAATGGTCGAGAAATGCGCCAGGAAGCTGAAATCGGCGATCGCATCCAGCAACGATTGCGGCGCCCAGCTGCTGAACAGGTCGGTGATCATCGGCAGGCCGCTCAGCAGGAAGGCGAAGCAGACCACCACCGACAGGATGAAGGCGACCACCTGGTTCCGCGTCAAGGCCGACATGCAGGCGCCGATCGCCAGGAAACCCCCGGCCATCAGCCAGCTGCCGATGTAGCCTGCCGCGATGACGCCATTGTCCGGATCGCCGAGGTAGTTCACGGTCAGCCAGATGGGAAAGGTCAGCGCCAATGCGATGCCCAGGAACACCCAGGCGGCGAGGAACTTGCCGACGACCGACTGCCACAGGGTGATCGGCAGCGTCAGCAGCAACTCGACCGTGCCGGAGCGGCGTTCCTCCGCCCACAGCCGCATCGCCATGGCCGGCACCAGGAACAGGTAGAGCCACGGATGAAATTGGAAAAAGGGATCGAGGTCCGCAATGCCGCGTTCGTAGAACCGCCCGATATAGAAGGTGAAAACACCCGACATGACCAGGAAGATCACAATGAACACCCAGGCGACGGGGGTGGAAAAATAGCCGGCCAGTTCCCGGCGCATCACGTTAACGACAGGACTGCTCATCAGGATTGCCCTCCCTGCGTTACCTGGCGGAACACCTCGTCGAGCCGGCCGGCTTCCAGGCGCAGCTCGCTCACCGCCCAGCCCTGCTCCCGGACGGTGTCCGTTATCACTTCAAACAGCTGGCCGCCCCTGGCCGGGAACACCGTCAGTTCACCCTCGCGTAACTCGACCTTGCGTGCCTGAGGCAGTTCACTCAACACGCTGGCCACGCGTTCCGGCTGTTCGACAACCAGCGTCACCGCGTTGTGGTAGCGCGAACGGGCGATCAGCCCGGCCGGTGTGTCATCCACCAGCAGCCTGCCGTCGGAAATGATCATTGCGCGATTACACACGGCGTGGACTTCTTCGAGCAGATGGGTGGAGATCACGATGATCTTCTCCTGGGCCATGTCCCGGATCAAGGTGCGCACTTCGTGTTTCTGGTTCGGGTCCAGCCCATCGGTGGGCTCGTCGAGGATCAGCACTTCCGGATCGTGGATGATCGCCTGCGCCAGCCCGACCCGTCGTTTGAAACCCTTTGACAGGGTTTCGACCGGCTGTTCAGGCACCCCGTCGAGGTTCAGCCGCTCGATCGCGGCGCCGGCGGCCCGGATCGCGTCGCGGCCGGAGAACCCGCGCGCCCGGGCGATGAATTCCAGGAAGCGGCGCACGGTCATCTCCCCATAGCTCGGGGCCCCCTCCGGCAGGTAGCCGATGCAGCGGCGCGCTTCGAGCGAATCGTCGACAATATCGTGGCCGTTGATGACCGCCGTTCCGGACGTTGGCGCCAGGAAACCGGTCAGCATTTTCATGGTGGTCGATTTGCCGGCTCCGTTGGGGCCCAGGAAGCCGAGTACTTCACCGGCCCCGACCTCGAAACTCAGTTGATCCACCGCGACGAGTGCGCCGTAGTTCTTGCAGAGCGCCTTCGCCTCGATCTTCAGTTCACCCATACAGTTTGTCTCCCCGTCATTCTTCACCCGCCCCGTTTCTGACAGCCGGCACGTGCGGGAATCTCCGGCCGCCTCGGTACAAATTCAAGACTGGCCTTTCTTCGCATCCCGATTGACGCTATCTTGACCGCTTCTCCCCCGAACCGAGCGCATGCCTGCCGAACACAGATGGCGCCCATCCGATTCACCGAACTGAACCACCTGCCCGACGGCCTGCTGGAGTGCCCGGCATCGGCATTGCACCGGTATCTGGACGGACCGACACTGATCCATCTTCCCGGCCGAGAATCGCGCCCGATTCTCACCGCCGTACTGCAGCACGGCAACGAAACCACCGGTTGGGAGGCCGTTCGCCGCCTGCTCAAGCATCATGCCGGAAAGGCCCCTCTGCCAAGGTCCCTGGCCGTGCTGGTCGGCAACCCACTGGCCGCGAAGCACCGGTTGCGCCGGCTCGACGACCAACCGGACTTCAACCGCTGCTGGCCGGGCGGTTATGAAGTGGACAGTGACCATCGGCGTTTGTTCCGCACCATCCACGACCGCCTGCTGGAACTGCGGCCGCTCGCGTGCATAGACATCCACAACAATACCGGGCTCAACCCGCATTATGCGGCCGTGAACCGGATCCGCTCGGATTATCTCAGGCTGGCCTCGCTGTTCTCCTCCAAAGTAGCGTATTTCACCATGCCCGTCGGCACTCTTTCGCACTCCATGTCCGAGTTCTGCCCGGCGGTCACCCTCGAGTGCGGACAGGCCGGCGAGGTCCACGGCACCGACCACAGCGTGGCATATCTCGAAACCTGCCTGCACCTGCAGGAACTGCCGCTCACCCCGGTCGACCCCGATGCAGCGCACCTGTTCCACATGGTCGCGACGGTTCACGTCCGTGACGGCGTGCGCTTCGGATTCGCACCTGCAGACGCCGACGTGGCCTTCCGGGAGGAACTCGACCGCCTGAATTTCTGCGAACTGCCGGCAGGCACATCGTTCGGTGACATCCGTTCCGGCAGTCCCGCGCCAATCGTCGCGTTGGACAACGAGGGCGAAGAGGTCACGGACAATTATTTCTTCTTTGGCCGCGGCCAGGTGGAAACGACACGCGCCGTCATGCCGTCCATGCTGACCCTGGACCGGCGGGTCATCCGGCAGGACTGCCTGTGTTACCTTATGGAGCGCATCCATTTCGAGGACAACGAAGAGGTCACCGGAATCGACCCGCTGCCGGAAGGCATCGAGCGAAGCGACCTGCCCGGCGCCTGGGGGGCGGGGAGCCGGACCGGGAGCCAGGGCCTGTAAGCACCGCGTAGGGCCTGCATGACTAATGTCACTGGTGGCCGGAACCATCGGCCCCAATGATGATAAAGAAGAACGATCGGAGGAGAAAAGCCGGATGAGCATGTGGACCGCAATCGTACTCATCGTCGTCGCCGCGATTGCCGGCGAAGCCTGGCGAAATCACGTGAAAACCAAACGCGCCTCGCCGAACCGCGAGGCGCAAGAGGCGCTGGAGGCGCTCCATCGCAAGGTGGATGCCCTGGACCGGGATCTGCGCGAGCGCGTCGAAACACTCGAGCGGATCGTCACCGACGACAAGGCGGACCTCAAGCGGGAATTCGACCGGCTGGACAAGACCGCCTGATCCGCGCCAAGGCTGGCACGCCACCCGGAATCTCTGGATTATCCTCCAGGGACTTCAGATGGTTCGAGGCTTTCAATTTCCCCTCAGGTCAGCCAAACCCGACGGATACGCGATGCGGGCTGCTCCAGCCCGCATAGGGCGTCGGTTTCAC
>JASFKQ010000166.1:0-8414 GCA_050118555.1 Lysobacterales bacterium | reverse complement strand
AACCAGAGGTGGGGTCAGAGTAAAGGGTCAGAGTAAAGGGTCAGAGTAAAGGGTCAGAGTAAAGGGTCAGAGTAAAGGGTCAGAGTAAAGGGTCAGAGTAAAGGGTCAGAGTAAGGTCCATGCAGCTGAAGCATGGCCGGCAGATTTACTCTGACCCCATCGCTGCTCTGACCCCATCGCTGCCATCGCTGCTCTGGCCCCATCGGTGCACAAAAACGAACGGCCTGGGCACGCAGGTTTGCGGGCGTTCAGTCCCTGCGGAATTGCTGGGCCCGTTGGGCGGATTGCAGCAACCGGTGCATCGGTTCCGCCAGGCGTTCCGCCATCCGCCGCGCCCGCATCACACCCAACTCGTCGCCCTCGCTGACATTGCCCAGGTAGACTTCCAGAAGGGTTCGTTCCATATCCTGTTTTGTTCGTTTCCGTTGCATCCGTCACAGTCCCTTTCCATTCAGTTCAAATACAATGTAGTAACGGACAGGTTGGTGAAAACTTGGAATTAAGGCGCAATCGCAGGGCAGCGCCGGGTGCAGGGCGAGGACTGGATATCCGTTGTCAGGCATCACAGATCCCCAGAACGATCGCCTAAAGGTGACCAAATAAAATATATAAAAAACAATTTGATTAAATTCATACTTAATGTCATATAAGAGGTAAATGCATGGAAAACACGCGCATACTCCTGGCGTCCCGCCCCGTCGGTCTTCCGGCTGCGGAAAATTGGCGAATCGAAAGCGTAGAGACGGCGAATCCCGGCGAGGGCGAGTTCCTGGCCGAAGTGCTCTACATCTCCCTGGATCCGGCGATGCGTGGCTGGATTCGAGAAGGCAAGTCCTACGTCGAGCCCGTCGCGGTGGATGACGTAATGCGGGCCGGCGGTGTGGCCCGGGTGATCGAGTCCAGCCACCCTGGATTCGAGGTCGGGGATCACGTCGTGGGCATGACCGGGGTGCAGCGTTACTGCATTTCAAACGGGAAGGGCATGCGGAAAGTCGACCCGGATGTCGCCCCGTTGCCGAAATACCTGGGTGTGCTGGGCATGCCGGGCCTGACGGCCTATTTCGGCATCCTGGACGTAGGCGCCGCGCGGGAAGGGGACGTGGTGGTGGTTTCCGGGGCGGCCGGCGCCGTTGGATCGGTGGTGGGCCAGATCGCGAAGCTCAAGGGCTGTCGTGTGGTGGGCATCGCGGGCGGCCCCGACAAGTGCCGCTACCTGACGGATGAGCTGGGATACGACTCGGCCATCGATTACAAGGCTGAAGCGGTCCCGAAGGCGCTTCACCAGGCCTGTCCTGACGGCATCGACGTCTATTTCGACAACGTCGGCGGCGAGACCCTGGACGCGGCGCTGGCTATGTTGCGCTTCGAGGCGCGCGTGGTGATTTGCGGCGCGATTTCCCAATACAACGCGACCGGCGAGATCCACGGTCCGAAGAATTACCTGTCGTTGCTGGTCAACAAGGCGCGCATGGAAGGGTTCGTGGTGTTCCACTTCGAAAAAGAGTATCCCCGCGGAATCGCGGACCTGGCGCGCTGGGTCTCGGAAGGTCGCATCCAGTCACGGGAGCACGTCATGAAAGGTCTGGAGACGTTTCCCGAGACGCTGCTCATGCTGTTTGACGGACGCAACCGCGGCAAGTTGATCATCGAGCCCTGAGGCGCGTATTCGTGCTGCCTTGCCCAACAGGGCAGGGCGGGAGTCTACAGAATGCTTTTGCCCATGGCGCTGAGGATCAGTTCCAACGTACGTTTGGCGCTGATGTTGCGCTCGTCGAGGAAGGGGTTCAGCTCCACGATTTCGAGCGAGCTCAGACGACCGTCGTCAGCCGCATACTCCATCAGCAAGTGCGCCTCGCGGAAGCTGACGCCGCCGGGAACCAGCGTGCCCGACCCGGGAATGACTGTCGGGTCGCAGCCATCGACGTCGAAACTGATGTGGAAGCCGGCGGTGCCGTCGTTGACGATTTCCAGCGCCCTGCGGGCGACCGCGGCCATGCCGTGTTCGTCGATTTCCCGCATCGTGAACGCGTGGATGCCGGATTCACGGATGATCTGGCGCTCATGTGCGTCGATCGCCCGCACCCCGATCAGGGCGACGTTCTCCGGCCTGACCTTGGGGCTGAAGCCCAGGATGTTCTTGAGGTCCGGGTCCCCTTTGCCCAGCAGGTGGGCCAGGGGCATGCCGTGGATGTTGCCGCTGGGGGAAGAATCGGGTACGTTCATGTCGCCGTGCGCGTCGAACCAGATGAGCCCGATCGATTCCCCCTTGTCGCGGTAGTGTCCCGCAACGCCGGCCATGGTGCCCATCGCGATCGAGTGGTCGCCGCCGAGCACCAGCGGAAAGTCGCCTGAGTCCATGATGCTCTTCACGCGCTCGGCCAGCCGCGTGCAGACGTCCAGGATCTGCGGCTTGTAACGCGCTTTCTTGTCTTCGGAGCGCCGCGTCTCCATGGCGGGGGCAGGGATGTCTTCCTCCAGCGCCACCTCGTAACCCATGCGGCGGAGCGCGGCGCCCAATCCGGCGATGCGCAACGCCGAAGGCCCGACGTCGGTGCCGCGGCGGCTGGCGCCGAGGTCCAGCGGAACCCCGATGATCTTGACCAGTTTCTTCGCGATGTCGTCGTTCATGCGCGACATTTAATCAGAATCATAGGGGTCGCGCCACGGCAGTCGGACGACGCCGGACAGGGGCAACGGCTTTGAACTCACCCAAAGCACCAGGCGATACCCGTCGGTGTACCAGGGATCCCCGGTCAGGTTGCCGCGCGGCTCATCCGATGCAACCTCGCTAACGCCGCCCGCGTAACCGAAAGCGCGCAGCGACTGCGCGTAGGCGAGATCTTCCAGAAGGTATTCTCGGGTTTCGTCAACATCCGGATCGATTTTGTGGGTTGTGATGGTTTTGGTTGTAAAGCGCACGCCGATGTCGCGGCTTATCTGCCCAATCCATACCGGTTTGCCCATGTAGGTCACCGGTGACATCCAGAGTCGCAGGTGATTGCGCTCGTGGATATTCTCCCGCGCTTTCTGGAATGCAACGTCCTGGGCGCGTCCAAAGGCATACAGATTGCTGACGGGTGAATAGCGATATTCTCCACCGGACAGGAACGACTTGACGGTTTTCCAGCCCGAAGCCCGCGTCACGCTCTCGGTCTCATCCCAGCCCGCCCGGATGAAGGCGGTATAGACCTCATCCGGCATTCCGATGATGACCAGATTGAGGGGGTCACCCGTGTTCTCACCGTCCTTGTCTGTGACACAACAGGCATACTTTTCAATGGCGTCGATCAATTCAGCATCACTCATTTCCCGGTACTGTTCCGGCGAATAGAGGTTTTTCCAGTCCACGCTGTAATGGTCGATATCGAGCCCCGGGACCGGCACGAAAAAGGTGAACGTAATGAAATCTTCCGGGCTTTTTCCGGCGATATCGACGTTGAAAGCCTTGGTGCCCTCGTCAAGTTTGGTGAAGATATAACCGGTGTGCGTATCTCCACCCGGAACCACCAGCGCCATGCGGTGGGAAAGGTAGAATTCGTCGATCAGGGAGACGGCGGAAGAGGGCGTCTCGTCCTGTCTCTGATCAGTGGCGTTGGCTACTTCGAGCGGCGTGAAATACTGCGGGTCGAGCCCAACTGGCAGGAAGGTAACGTGGCTGTCACGGTGGTTCTGAATTTTCAGCCAGACGGGTTGTATGCCTTCGCGGTAGAGGTCACGACCGAACAACTTGCGGGTCTCGCTTGCGCTCGGCACCCCTGCGGACACCGTGATGCCGTTGCCTTCCTGCGTCTGCACTCGCTGCGTAAAATCGCCCTCCGGTAATGGGTTGATGGCCTCCGGCGTTGACGCGCAGGCGACCAGGAGCAAAGCCACCACCACAAAGGTGCTGATTGGAACGAGACGCGTCGTACGATCCTTCATGGCTTCACCTTTGGAAATCTTCCGGGAACGGCCATCCGATTGGCTTTGTATCGGAAAGGGCGACCATCCGCCCGGAGATCCACAAGACAATTCTTAGGCCATCGCTAAAGAATGGATTACCGTTGAAGTCAGTCACAGGGGACGAATCCGGCACCACTAGACCGGTGGACGTGAATCCATAGGCATCTAGGGCCTGGGCGTACCACATGTCCTGCAGAACATAGTTGCGGCCGTCATTGACGTCGGGATCGATCTTCGAGCCAAGCACCCATTCGCCAAATTCGAATCTCCGTCCCAGGGCATGGCGTGTTTGCGCCACCCACACGGTTTCGCCATCCACCAGGATGGGTGAAAGCCAGACAAAGAGTTCCAGCCGCTCGGTCGTTTTGCCACTTCGTTTTCGGAAAATCGAGTCCGGAGGCCGCCCGAACAGATAATGCGCGGCGTCGAGGTATTCCTCGTCGCGCTGGTATGAAGTTTCCGACCAACCGGCGCGGAGCAGGGCGCGCAACAGATCCTTGCCGGGCGCGACGAGAACGAGATCAATCGGTTGTCCCTGGCCGGTATCATCGCGATTGGAATTGCAGCAGGGGAGCTTTGCCAGTGCCTCCCGCAGGGCGTCGCTACTCACGCGTTGAACTTCCTCCGGCGCGTAGAGCGATGCGAAGTCGATCTCTGCGTGGTCCGGAACAAAACCCGGCACGGGCAGGAAGAAGGTGAAGAACTCATATTCCGGCTCTTCGGTGGCGTAAAAAATGACGGTGTTGAAACTCTTGGTTCCCGGACTGAGGTGTGTGTAGACAAAGCCGGATGCCGTCTCACCCGGCGGGATCACCCTTGGCATGGCAGTTTGAACGAGGAAATTCTCCATGTCCTGCCATCCCTGGGTCGAGAATCGATGGCGGTGCATGTAAGCCACTTCGTGCGGCGAAAAGTACTCCTTGTCCACGCTCGAAAGAACGAAGCGCGCACGGCTGGCGCTCGTGTTCTTGATCTGCAGCCAGACGGGCTGAATGCCACTGTCGTAGAGCGGCACGCCGAACAGACGTTCTGTCTCTTGCGGGCCGGGTACGGAAGCACTGACGATGATATCGCCTGACGCCTGACGCTGGGCACGCTGCTCGATGGCCGCCTGTTCGCCCGGTTCATGTCGATAAGGACTCACTGAGCAGGCTGCAAGGACCGCCACGAGCAGGATGCCCAACAAGCGACTGACTTGAATACGCGCTGATTGCATGCGGGAATTCACCCCATGTGTCTGGATCGGTGTGCCCGGTATTCCTGGATTCTAGCCGAAAAAGGTGCAGGGCCGGAATTTTGACCTTCGTTGTGTCGCGAAACACATTGGATTTAACATAATATACATTATACGCAATTAAATGAGCGCGGACGGAGCCCCACCTTCCACGTAAAGGGCGCGACCGGGCAGCGCGAAGCGTGCGCCTGCTTCCTCCACCAGTTCCATGAGCCGCAGGTTAAGCTCCTCCCGGATTTCCAGGGACTCGGCGAAATTCCCCGTGTCCATATAGCAATGGACTTTCAGCAGCAACGCGTCCTCTTCGAAATCCGTGAACCTGACCCGCATCGGTTCGTCCAGCACGCGGGGGTGGGACCGCAGGAAACCGAGCAATGCGTCTCGAATGCCGCGAATCTGGTCCACGCGCGTGTCGTAGCGCAACCTCAGGGTCGGGCAATAGCGGATTTTCTCGCGTTTCGTGAGATTCTCGATCTGGTCGTTGGCCAGCCGGGAATTCGGAACGGAGACAACGGTGTTGGCCAGCGTCCGGAAGCGGGTGGTGCGCAACCCGATATCCTCGACGGTCCCGAGCACACTGCCATAGCGACACAGGTCCCCTACCCTGATCGGGGCCTGCGAGAAAATCGACAGGGCGCCCATCAGGTCCTCGATCGGTTTTTGCAGCGCCAGCGCCACGGCCAGACCGCCAACCCCCAGGCCCGCCAGCAGCGTCGTGATGTTGACTCCGAGGTTGCTCAACCAAAACAGCACGCCGAGCAGCAGGACCAGCAACTTGAAGAACGTGGTCAGGGGCCGGGTCAGTTTCGCGGCGCCCGGACGCCCCTGTTCGACCAGGCGGTTCTGGAAATGGGCGCGGACCAGGTTGATGAGCGACCAGATCACCCACACGATCACGAGAATACGCACGGTTCCCGTTTCGAACACGGACTGCGCCCTGGCGCTCATGCCCAGCTTCAGAATGGCCGCGTTGGACAGCAGAAGCACGCCAACGGCGACCAAAGGCCGGGTCAGTACCTTCCGGATCAGTGGATAAAGCGGGCGGGACGGAGAACTTACCACGCGGGAAAGCAACACCCCGAGAAGGTGCAGCAAGGGCCAGCTCAGCAGCCCCACTGCGAGGGCGATGAACCACTTGAAAAGCTCCAGACCGAAGAACGTGACCCCCTGGGGAAACCACTTCCTGATCGACTCGACATAGGGCGGATAACTGTACTGGCGATACAGCTCGGGAATCAGCGCAACGCTGCGATTCGAGACTTTCCAGATCATGACCCCGTCTTCGCGCGGCACATGCTGCATCCAGAGCGCTTGCATCTGCTGATCCTGCGTCGGGATGCTGACCAGCGGATCGCGGTACTCCGGCAGGTCGTCGCCCCGGGCGCCTTCCGGCTGGTCGCTCACGCTGAAATCATCGAACCATACCGAGCGCGACAACACCTGGTTCAGCTCCCTGGCCAGTTCCGGTCCGCCCAATTGAGCGACATCATCCGGCAGGTTGCGCAGGTCGAGGTATTGGGCCGCGCGGTCGAAATCGGCGGCTTCGCAGGCCTCGAGGAACCCGATGATGCTGCCGCGCGGGGTGCCTCTGTTCAGGCTATCTCCCGGCACCTGTCCCGGGTCGCTGACTTTCGTGTCCGCCTGGGAGCCCTGTGGATCCTGCGCCATGGCGCCCGTCATGCTCGCTGCAAACCCGATCAGGACGGCGGTCAGTATCAAATGTTTTTTCATAGGAATATCCCTTAAGGTACGGAATATACTGGTTTTATATTGTTTCTGAATGTTGCCAAAATCGCAACAAAGGCCAGAACGGCCGGAATGCACGCGTAGACGATCCCGTGCCATTGCCAGCGGTAAAGCAACCATCCCGAACCCAATGACGCAGCGGCCTGCACGGAGAACACCAGAAAGTCGTTGGTCGACTGCACGCGGAACCGCTCCTCCGGGCGGTAGCCGAGCGGAAGCAGGTTCGTGCCGCTGAGAAAGAGTAGATTCCACCCCACGCCGAGCAGTACGAGCGCCAGCCAGTACTCCAGAAAACCCGTATCGATCATCGCCACGAGAAGGCACAGCAGGTAGAGGCCGGCGCCAGCCCAAAACAGACCGCGGAATCCGAGCCTGGCGTGAAGCGGTGCGTAAAGCAACGCCGGAAGATACATCGCGGCGATATGGGATTGGATCACCCACTTGGTTGCTTCCAGGCTATGTCCGGCGTGCGAGTGCATGCTGATTGGCGTCGCGGTCATCAGCAGGCTCATTACGCCGTATCCCATGGCCGCCGCGCTGACGGCCAGGATGACCGTGGGGGATCGGAAGATTTGTCGAAGCGGGCGCCCTGCCCCTCCCGGGTGTCGGGTAGCGTGCGGGCTGTCCCGGTAAAAGCTGATCAAGACGATGCCCGCCAGGTAGCTCACGGTCAGCAGTACGTAGGAGCCGGCGTATTCGGTAGCCAGCAGGTGACGGCCCCTGACCGCAATTTCGGGACCGATGAATGCCGCCAGGATGCCGCCGAGCAAAAGAACGGAGGTGGCTTTCGGGGCCAATTCGGGCGGCACCGCCTCCAGGGCGGCGAAGCGATACTGCTGACTGGCGGCGCCGGACCATCCCATCACCGACGTCGCGGCGCAGAAGCCCGGGAAACTGCCGGCGACCAGGCTGACAGAGGCCGCCAGCGCGGCCGCTATCGCCAGGCAACCGTAAGCGACGAATACGGGACGCCGGCCAAACCGGTCGAGCAGTCTGCCTGTGGGCAGCGTGGCCGCCGCCAGCCCGACCACTACCAGGGCGATGGGCAGCGTGGCGAGCGCTTGCGAAGGCGCGATATCCGCACCGATAATGCCTGCCAGCAGCACGGTGAGCGACGTGCCCGCCATCATCAGCGAGTAGGCGATGGTGAGTCGCCAGACTGACGCCGGCAGTCCTCTCAAAGGGATCCGCTACCAGTTGAAGTTGATGGAGGCGAATGGACCCTCGTAGGTCAGGTTCGTGCCGCCGTGCCAGTCGTCCTTGTCGACATCGACATTCAGCTTGAACCACTGGTAGGACAATCTGAAACCGACGTTTTTCCAGGCCTGGAAATTGATGCCGGCGTTGGCGTTCCAGAGATCCCCTGAATACTCCCCGATGGTCGCGCCCAGCCAGTCGACGCGGGTGGTCAACAGCCAGCGCGGAGAGAATTCGTACCAGTACCAGGCCCCGATATTCGGCAACGGTGCGTGCGCACTGACCGACTCCCGGC
>JASFKQ010000165.1:0-8433 GCA_050118555.1 Lysobacterales bacterium | reverse complement strand
CCGCTACGCGATGTGAGCATCATCGACATGTTTTTTGCCGTGATCCTGATCGCCATTACGGCGGTCTGCCTGGTGCTCGGCGCCGGCACAGCGCAGCGCAAGTGGCTGATCGCGGTACTGGTTGGCAGCTGGGGCCTGCGCATAACCGCGCACCTCATACGGCGCAACTGGGGACACGGTGAGGATCCGCGCTACACCAAGCTGCGCAGCTGGGTTCCCGACGACCGCAGCTTCAATTGGCTGGCGCTGCGCCAGGTGTTCCTGCTGCAGGGTATCGTGCTCTGGTTCGTATCGCTGCCGATACAGTTCGCCGTCGGCCAGTCCGATCCGTCTCCGCTCGGGCCGATGGCCTGGGCGGGCGCGACTCTCTGGTTGCTCGGCTTCGCATTCGAGTGGATCGCTGACGAACAGTTGCGCCGGTTTCGCGCCGACGCCTCGAAAAAGGGGCAGGTGCTCGATACCGGCCTGTGGCGCTATTCGCGCCATCCCAACTACTTCGGCGAGCTGTGTGTCTGGTGGGGCATATTCCTGGTCGCTGCCGAAGTGCACCTCGGGTGGGTGACCCTTATCGGGCCCGTCGTGTATTCTCATCTGGTGATCAATGTCACCGGCCAGCGAACGCTGGACAAGAAGCTGGCGCGTGAGAAACCAGGATACAAGGACTATATGGAAAGGACGAGCGGGCTGTTACCCTGGTCGCCGGGCAAACGGGCGCCGTGACCGACACTGCCACGTTTGACCCGGGCTTGATACTGCAAAGCCCGGTCGCGCGGGCATTTACGGTGATCGGCGACCGCTGGGCCGGCCTGATCATCCGCGATGTGTTTCTCGGTGTGCGCCGGTTCGAGCAATTGCGCGCCCGAACGGGCGCCGCGCGCGGTACGCTCGCCTCGCGGCTCAAGGCGTTGGTGGAGCATGGTGTGTTGCGGCGCGTGGCCTACCAGCATTCTCCTCCGCGGTACGAATACGTGTTGACGCCGATGGGGCGCGATCTGCATCCCTTCGTGCTGGCGGTCTGGGACTGGGAGACCCGCTGGAGCGAGGAACACGAGATTCCCTCGGAACTGGTGCACAGCGGCTGCGGCAATGAAATGCGGCCGCTGATCCGGTGCCGGTCCTGCCACGATCCGGTCAGCATGCGCGAAGTGCGTTTCGAAGCCCGTGAACCCGACCGCACAGCGGGTGAGATCCCGGCGCGTTTCCAACGGCGCTCGCGGGCACGCAAGGGGGACGAAGAGGCTGTGGACCAACGGTTCTTCCACGTACTGGACGTGCTCGGCGACCGCTGGACGGGCCTGGTGCTTGCCACGACGTTCTTCGGCCTGGGTCGCTATGACGAAATCGCGCGCGCCCTGGGCATCGCTACGAATATCCTGGCGCACCGCCTCAAGTTGCTGGTCGGAGCAGGTGTACTGGCGCGTGTGCCCTACCAGCAGCGGCCCCGGCGCTATCGCTACCGGCTGACTGACAAGGGCGCCGATCTCTACCTCGTGACGCTGGAGATGCATTTTTGGGCCGAGCGCTGGTTGCTGGAAAGGAGCGAACGCCCCCTGGTGCTGAAGCATCGGAACTGCAACCGCGCCTTACGCATCGAAACCGTGTGCAGCGAGTGCCACGGACCGCTGAAGCTGCACAATGTGACTTTCGACCGCTCCATCACGTCGGGCTTCACCGACAGGACCTGAAGCCGCGACCGGGCGCCGGACTATCGGGCTTCGGCCAGTTCCTGCTCCAGGTAGGCGACCAGTTCTTCCACCGTGCACTGCGCTTTGCGGGTGAAGTCGTACATGTGCGTGGGCCGGGCCTTGCGGTCGAACCATACCGCGTCATTTCGAACCTGTGGCCGGGTCGCACACAGCCACAGCGCCGTGTCGGCGCCTTGCCGCGGCGTGCGCAGGATCAGGTTCTGGATTTTCCAGAAGACCGGCAAGGCGGTTTTGACACCCGGGGTCTTGGACCAGCCCGGATGCGTCACGTAGCAGCGAATCCCCTGGCTGGCCCACCTTTCGTTCCAGTAATCGGTGAGCGCGACCTGGGCGCGCTTTGCATAGGCGTAGGCGGCCTTCCCGCTGTATTTGGCCGGATCCGTGACATTCAGGTTGTGGTAACCCAGCGGCGCGTTGTACATGCCCCCGGACGTCATGTTCACGATCACCGCATCGTCCGCAAAGGCGCCTGCGGCCTGCAGCCCCTCCGTGAGTTGATAATGGCTGAGCACATTGGTGACGAAAGAGGTCTCTTTCCCTTCGTCGGTCAGCGTCATTTCATTGAGCAGCAAACCCACGTTGTTTTGCAGAACATCGATCCTGCGGCCTGATTCCAGCAGTCTCCGCAACAGCTCCCCGGTCCCGGAAACCAGCGACATGTCCGCCGTTTCCAGAGTCACCCTGCCCTGTGCATCCGGCGCCAGTGCCTGTCGCGCCGCCTCCAGCCGTTCGCGGCTCCGCGCCACTCCGATCACATTGGCGCCCGCTTCCGCGGCAGCCTTCATCATGGCGGCGCCCAGACCCAGCGAAGCGCCGGTGATCAGCCAGGTCTGTCCGCTGAAATCCAGCGGAGGGTTGCGGCCCCAGGACAGTCGCCTCGCCCAGTAACCGATCTTTGTGTAGGTGGGCATGAAGCGCCCGTAAAACGTAATGATTTTCGCCAGGTCTCGTGTTTTCATCGTCTTTTGCCTTTTGCATTCATGCTTGTGACTCCCCAGACAGGACCTTGTTGACTGCCGCGCGGGCCGAAGCGGCCGAGCCCTCGGTGCCGATGGTGCCCGGCGGCGTGGCTCCGTCGCCGACATTGAACAGGTTGGTGACCGGTGTTTCGACCGGCATCATGTGGCCCGGCCAGCGGTGCATTCCGGGGCTCTTGCCCGAGTGCCTCGCACGCACCATGAAATGCGCGCGATCCAACACGCCCGGGAAGTTGCTCTCCAGTTCCCGCAGGGCATTCTCGGCATCGGCGCGCAGGTCGACCACGCGCGCGTCCGCGGGCGCGCCGTAAGCGGTATGCAGGGCCGCGCCGCGCGGTGCCAGGTGGGGCGAGATATTGGACGGGATTTCGAGGTAGATCAGGTTGCGCGTGTTGCCGAACACCAGGCTGCCCTCGAAGCCCTCCAGCAGGGGTTCGTCCAATACGAACGAGAAATGGACGATGGGAGCACTCCACGGCGCTGCATCCAGGCGCTCACGCCATCGGCCGTCGAAAAGACCCGGGTCCCCGGTCAGTTCGATGGACCTGCGCGGGCCGAGATTGGAAAGCACGAATTCGGCCCTGAGGCGCTTCGTTTTGCCGCCGGCCTCGCTGAATTCGACGCCGGTCACCCGGTTGTCCTCGACGGTGATCCTCGAACACTTTGCACCGCGGAAAATTTCGCCGCCGCGCTCCTGTATTGCGGTCCCCAGTGTTTCCATGAGGGCGCCATTGCCGTGTGCAGCCAGGCCAAAGCGGCTCCCCTTGCTGCTGCTGCCGAGGAAGCGGAAGAATTCCGCGGCCGGGATTTCGTGCAGGCTGGTCCCCATCAGCGCGGCGCAGAAACCCTGGAACAAGCCGATGACGGCCGGTCGATCCGTCCGACGGGTCAGCCACTCGCGAAAGGTTTCCCCGTTATCGCCCGGCGGCGACTTCAGGCCACCCACGATGGCGCCGAACAGTTGTGAAGCGGCATCCGTATCACCCTCACAGGCGAACTCGATCATGCCCATCAGGCCGCCGCCCGTTTCCGGAAGGTCATAGTCGCCATGCGTCAGCCGGTAGCGCATCCGGCCAGTGGTCTCCACCATGTCCATGGGGGCGTCCAGCAGGTCGAACGCTTCCCGAATCGCGCTGTCCGCGCCCATGGGGATCATGATTGCGCCGGTCGTCACAGTGAAACCATCCCGCTCACGGTGCGAACACCGGCCGCCCAGGTAGGGGGATCTTTCGAGCACCGCGACGCGGGCTCCCGCTGCAGCCAGCCGGGCGGCCGAGCACAGACCGCCGATGCCGGCGCCGATCACGATAGCGTCCACGTCCTGGCTGGCGCTTGATTGCTGGTAAGTGACTTGCATTATTGAACTAAAAATACGCAATGGCGAGCGCGGGGTCAATGGCCGGCGCAGCGGCGCCGATCGCCGAGTCTCGCGGCGCAGTCCGTTTGACCCATCGGAAATCGCGCGCTAAGGTTCAGTTCATTAATGCAAGTCAAGACGGCCAATCCCCGGCCGGCCTGCTGTCAGGGAGTTTGCGCGAATGACCACCGAAACCCGCCATGCGATCTGTCGCTTCTGCCATGCGATGTGTGCGGTGAAGCTCACCATGGAGGATGGCCGGATCACTGGCATCATCGGTGACAGGGACAACCCGGTTTATCACGGCTACAGTTGTGTAAAGGGGCGGAATTTCCACGAATTCCACTACTCGTCCGAGCGCGTCACCCAACCGGTCAGGCGCACTGCCGACGGGAGCTTCGCGCCCGTGTCACTGGACCGGGCGCTGGAGGAGATCGGCGACAGGCTTGCCGCGATCATCGAGGAATACGGCCCGCGATCTGTGGCCATGTACTCCGGAACCTTCAGTCATTTCTGTCCGGCCGGAGTGATGACACGACATGCCTTCATGGATGCAATCGGCTCGCCGATGCGGTTCACCAACGCCACCATCGATCAGCCCGGAAAGCCGATTGCGATGGCGCTGCACGGCCGGTGGGGCGCCGGCCCGCAGCCCTTTGAGACCGCCGATGTCTGCCTCGTGATTGGGGCCAACCCGCTGGTTTCGATGTGGGGCGGCGTGCCTCCCTTCAATCCGGCGCGCCGCCTTCACGAGGCGCGCAAAAGGGGACTGGAGCTGATCGTGATCGATCCCCGGCGTACGGAAACCGCCCGCAAGGCGGACATCCACCTGCAGTGTCTGCCCGGCAACGACGCGGCTATCCTGGCGGCCATCATCAGGGTCGTGATTGCGGAGGGGCTGCATGACTCGGCCTTCGTCGAGGCCGAGACGCAGGGTTTCGAGGCACTTCGGGCGGCGGTTCAGCCGTTCACACCGGAGCGGGTTGCCGCGGCGGCGGGGCTCGATGCGGACGACATCCGAGCCTCGGCGCGGATGTTTGCCGCGGCGGGGAGAGGCATCGCCACCGGCGGCACCGGGTCGAACATGGCGCCGCACGGAACCCTGATGGAGTACCTGGTGCTGGCGCTGAATTCGATTTGCGGGCGCTGGCTGCGCGCGGGGGAGACCCTGCCAAACGCCGGCGTGCTGTTCCGGATGTACCCGGGAACGGCGCGTGCCGAAAAGCCCCGTCCGGCCTGGGGCTTCGGAGAAAGACTGCGAGTGCGGGGGCTTACCGACACGGCGGCGGGGCTCCCGACCGCGGCGTTGGCGGACGAGATCCTGACGCCGGGCGAGGGCCGGGTACGGGCGCTCTTTGTGGTGGGTGGCAACCCGCTGGCGAACTGGCCGAACCGGCAAAAGGTCAGGCAGGCGCTGGATTCGCTGGACCTGCTCGTAACGATCGATCCGCAAATGTCGGCGACCGCACAATGCGCCGATTATGTGATCGGGCCGAAGTTCGGCTTCGAACTTCCCGCCACCACCTTCGCAAGCGAAGGGATCGTGTTCTACGGTCTGTCGCTGGGAATGCCCGAGCCCTGGGCCCAGTATCAGCCGGTATTGATCGACCCGCCCAAAGGGTCGGAAGTCGTCGAGGATTGGCGCGTGTTCTACGAACTCGCTCGACGTATGGAGCTCGACCTCGCGTATTTCGGGGCAGCCTTCGACATGGGCAGAACGCCAACAACCGACGAACTGCTCGAAGTTTTTCTGCAGCGCGCGCCGGTGGCGCTCGAGGAAATCAAGGGCCATCCGGGCGGGCGCGTTTTCCCCGAGCGCGCCGTCAGGGTCCGGGAAAAGGCCGGCGACTGGCCATTCCGGCTGGAGCTGGGTCATGCCGACATGCTGGCGGAACTCGCCACCGTCGACCGGGAACTGGATCGGCCCTCTATGCTCGCACAGTCCCTTGACGGACTGGAGGGGCGGCGCCTGTTGCTGGTCAGCCGCCGCCAGCACGAGGTCTACAACTCCGTGGGTCACCGGCTACCGGCGCTGGCGCGCAAGCGGCCTTACAACCCGGTTTACCTGAGCCCGGCTGATGCCGCTGCGCTGGGAGTAGCCAGCGGCGACCCCGTGCGCATCGCGACGGCCCGGGCAAGCGTCGGCGGGCTCGTTGAGGTCGCCGACGACGTGCGCGAAGGGGTGGTCTCGGTGGCGCACGGTTTTCCGAACGATGAGTCGCTGGACACCGACTTCGGCGCCGGCACCAGCGTCTCCGCGCTGCTCGACGACGAGATCGACTACGATCCGGTCAGTGGCCTGCCGGTGATGAGCGCTGTGCCGGTCGTGGTGAGCGCCGGGTTCAGTGCTTCCGCGACGTATGCTCGTGAACGATCTGCCAGTCCTCCCCGAAGCGCCGCCAAACGTGGGTAAAGTCGCCGGAGATGGTGTGGTCCGTGAATACGTGCTCGAAGTTGCCGCTGGCGATGGCGACATCGGGATCGGCAAAACGGACCACGACGTTGCTAGCTGAAAAATCACCCATCGCCTCCTCGGTGGTCCAGGACGACGTGAACAGGTCGGACAGTGCCTGCCAGCCGCGCAGCGCCTGGTCGCCGAACAGCACCGAGGTCTCCGGAGCGTTTCGATAGGCGGCGAGATAAGCCGCCATGTCGCCGCTGTTCCAGTCCCGCTGAAGCTTGTCGGTCAGGTCCAGGATTTCCGCAGTGGCTGCGGCTTCGCTCGAATCCGATGATGATTGGCTGGGCGTCAGCGCGTCCACCAGCGAGGCATGGTCGTAGTATTCGCGCCATTCGGTGACCCGTCCGTTCTCGATCTCCAGCATGCCCACGACGGGTACCCGCGAGTGCTTGCCCTTGTAGGTGAAGTCGTCTGTGCGTTCGAGAACGACGGTGTTCCCGATCACGCCCCGGTTGCGGATCTGTAGCTCGATCCGCTCGAGCCCTGGCGCCAGCTGGCTGAGCCGCTCGCGGATCGCCTCGCGCCCAACCACGGGTTCGAGCATCATGCTGTGCAACACCGCGTTTTCCGAGAAGAGGCTGTATACCCGCTCCCAATCCTGCGCATCCCACGCCTGCACCATGGCGTCCGCCACCGCCAGCTTGTCCTGGTCGTTTGGCGCCGGGTGTGAACACGCGGCGAGGGAGATGATCAGGGCGAGCGGGATTACCAGGAATGCGGTTTTCATATCATTGCTCCGTTGTTCTGAGTCGGGCTGGCGCCCGTTAACTTGCATAACAAGACTTGTGTAGTCTAGGCCAGCTGCTTACAGCAATCAATCGGCCGGGCCGCGGGATGAGGCCCGGCAGGTTATTACGCCCAACGCTCCATGCTCTGGCGACGGATTATGTCGTTCGGGATCCGGCGATGCTGCGCTACTCCATGGCCGGGGTCAGCGCCGTGGTGCTGCCGCTCGGAGTGCTGCTCAGTTACCTTGCGCTGAAGCCCTGCCGCGCCAGTGTCCGGGCTTGCTAAAGGCCCTCGAAGAACCGTGCGGCCTTTGCCGCCGGCCGTGCGGCCAGCCGGCCCAGGTAAGCCGCCAATGGGCCCTCCAGCGGCAACAGCTCGGCCTGCACGCCTGTTCGAAGCACGTAGGCCGCGCAGATGTCCGCGAGGGTGAATTCGCCACAGAAGTAACCTTCCTTCGGAACGCTGCCGGCGAAGGTCTCCAGGCGGGGCGTCAGCCGGCCGGCCCAGAGTTCCGCCCAGGCCGGTTCGATGACACCCATCCTGGACAGCGCGTACTGGACGACCGGAATTTCCAGCGTGCTGACCGCGAGGTTGAGCACCTGCCAGAATTCGTCGCGCAAAAACCGGTCTTCGGGGATCAGGCCCGCTTCGGGGTGACGTTCGGCCAGCGCCAGGCAGATCGCGGTGGATTCGATCATGATTTCGCCGTCGAACTCGGCGGTGGGAACCTGGCCATACGGGTTCATCGCCCGGTACGGGTCCGTACGGTGCTCGCCGTACTTCAGCCGTACTTCCTCGATTTCGTAGCCCAGCTCAGTCGCGGCCCAGCGCACCTTGCTGCCCCGGTCGACGTTGACCAGGGACCAGATCTTGATGTGTTTGCCCATACGGATTCCTTCCTCGTCGTGGAGCGTGTTCGCGCGGTCAGCCCATCCAGAAGCCCTTGCGGTGCGAGATGCCCAGCACCTTTCTGCAGTTATCGCAAAAATACACGAACCGCACCCCCAGGGGGCCCCCGACCTTCCGGGCATTGAGCTGTCCGATGTCTTTCTCGCAGTGCGGGCAGACCGGCGTCTTGTTGGACTTTTCGTCAACGGCAATGTTGTCGTTCATACGTAACCTCTGGTCAATTGTCCCGGTGCCGCGTACTTACGCGTTTCCCCCAGCTTAAGGCAAAAAAGAATAAAAGGGTCAGCTTGAATT
>JASFKQ010000164.1:0-8481 GCA_050118555.1 Lysobacterales bacterium | reverse complement strand
CAGGAATTGGCGCGATACCAAACGGTACTGTCTACTCCGGGTCGAGAAACGCAACCTACCGCCTGGAATTTAAAGCGTTCTCAAGAGCGACCGGCGCAATTCTCCGCCTATCTGGGCTCCAGCCAGACGGCGTTCTGTTCGAAGTCCGTCGTGATACGAAAATGCCGCAGGATGCGCACCCCGACGTTCAGATCGGCCGCGTTGTCGTTCCGGTCGATTACCGCGGGGACGTCGACGAAGCGGATACCGGCCAACTGCAGTTCCTTCAACACGACGCGGTCGCGGACCACCTCGCCGCCAATGCCGCCACCGGTTTTCTGGCCGACGATGCGCTCGGGCGCAAGCAGTCCGGCCCGTTCCGCGAAAGCGGCGCCAACCAGCACCTCGCTGCCATTGCCGAGATCGAAATCGGCCTGCACCGCGGGCAGCCCTTCTACGGTCACCGGAATGGTCTGGATGCCCATGTGGGTTTCGGTCGGCAAACGTACACCGGATGGCTCACTGTCGCGATCGACGACCGCGAGCGTGCCCCCCTCGATATCGATGGCGAGGCGGGCCGAATCGAAGAGTTCGCGCCCCAGGATCATCGCCACCGGCGAGCCCACCAGCCGTTCGGCGATACCGGACAGGTCCATCACCGCAACCGTCAGGTTCTCGAGCAGCAACCCGGCCGCCTCGACATTAACCCCATGCGCGAAGCTTACTTCCTCTTCGCCGCCGCCGGTGCCGCGCGCGGTCTCCGACCCCATGGTCACCAGCTCCGCCTCATGAGCGAACGCCTGATCGACCAGCGAAAGCTCGGCGCCGGAATCCAACAGGGCGTCGCGGGTCTCATGGCCATTGACGGACACCGGGATGAACAGGCGGTCGCCGCGAACCGAGAGGGAGTGCGAGACCTGGGCATTGAGATCGCTGGCGCTGGCGGCGAAAAGCGCGACGATACTGAACAGGCCCAGCACCTTGTGGGAAGCTTTGATGCTGGCTGGCAAGAACCCTCGCCAAACTAAATGTTTCATTCTCCGCTAATCCGGGTCACGCTCACAGTGCGCCTGCCGAGTATAGCCGAGCAGCTCGGCCGTGCAAGAAGCTCGAAGGCTATCCGCCTGCTATCGCGATAGCCTGGCGGAAGCGGACGCATGCGTCCTCGAAGCCGCCGGCGAGGAGCAGGTTGTGCCCTTCATCGATCAGGGACTGTATGGCTTCGATTTTCACCGCTTCGCCCCGGTTGGGCCGCTCGTGTGCGGCAACGTATTCCGAGAGAGCGGTCTTTGCCAGCGACTCCGCAGTCAGCGCCAGCAGGCCTTCGACCGGGCCGATATTCCCAGCGCCCAGGTCCACGGCCTCGGCAAGCTGCCCCAAAGCGCGGATCAGGTGAGAGACAGCATCGACGGCCGAACCTCCTTCGAGAGCATCTATGGCTCCGTTGGCAGCCAGGCTGCCGTGGCGCCCGAGCAGCGACTCGATTGCGTCCTGCAACAGGGCAAAAATGTCATCCGAAGGTGCGCCTGCCGCCAGCTCCGTTAGCGAATCCACACCAACCTCCAGCGCGTCGGCGACCGAAAGCACGGCCAGCACCTGGCTTGCGGCTGACGAGCCGCCATCATCATCCGTCACGGCTAATCGGACTTCAAAGGTCCCCGGCTCAAGGTACGTATGCGCCTGGCTGAGCGATCCGGTCGAACCGCCGTAGGCGTCGGCGAAAGCGTCGAAAGCCGAATCAGGCTCCACGACACCGTCGCCCCATTCGATCTGCGCCTGTTGGTGGTCGGCCACACCGGGGTCCGTGAACTTCGCCGCGGCGACGACCGGCAAACCCACCAGGGACACCGGCACTTCTCCACCGATCGGGTTGCCGAGGGAATCCTGCAAGGATAGGGAGGCGATGACAGGGGCCACATTGCGGATATACACGTCCACCTTGCGCGTCGCACTGTGGCCCAGGGGTGTGGTATCCGTGGGATGCTCGGCCCTGACCCGCACCGACTTGCCCGAAGGTCCATCGAGCTGGCCGGCATCGAAGCGCACCGGGCTGCCGGTGGTTTCAAACTCGCCATCGGTATCCAGATCCCAGACGATTTCGATCGGTGCGGCGTAATAGGCCTGGCAGTCGGCGCCAAAGGTGACCCCGCCGACGTCGTCGTCGTAACCGATGCCGTCGAGATCCGTCTCCACTTCGACGTAACCGCTTCCAACCAGGGCCAGGGTGTCTGGTCCAGGAAAATCGTCATTGGCGATCGTGTAGTCATTGGCATAGATCGTGCAACCCTCGGGGGCGAACCATCGCCACGAGCCTGCGTTGTTGTTGAAGTTCAGCTTTCCGAAATTGTCGAAGTCGTCGGCGTCGCGGTCCGGGTAATCCACGTCGACCCAGCGGTCAGAGTCGAACAGACCTGGCAGCGCACCGCCCGCCCCGTCGTCTTCATACAACTCGATCCAGGCCTGCGTAGAGGCAGGCGCCACGTTGGCTTCGAGATCGATGCTCGAACCCTCGTCGACCTGTGCTTCAGGCGTCACGCTTATCGAGGGCCGCATGGAGGGGCTGTCCCATCGGGCCATGTCTTCGTGGCGATACTCCGCGAAGCGCACGGCACGCTTTCCGAAGCTGCCATCGGGGAGGAACGTTAACGGCCCGTCGTTTTCGTACTCGCTTGCGTACACCATCAGCTCGCCGGAGGGCGTGACATACACTCCCGATGCCGCGGCAAGATTGGCCGAATCGCCACCCCCGATGAACGGCTTGGAGGTAACGTGGGTGGAACGCACGTGCTCGATGAAGCAGCTTTCAGGGACGCCTGAATCCTGCAGGTGGATACGATACAGGTCGATCATATCGTCACCGCTGGGCAACGGCGTGGTATTGCGCCCACCGATCAGAAAGAGTGGACCGTCGATACCGCCCTGACGAACAAAATTGAGCATCTGATGCGCGTCGCCGCTGCCGGTGTGCCAGTCGATTCGGAAGGTTGGGTAGTAAGGGTTGTCGGCGTTGAGACAATCCTCGATCTGCTGCTCGGAGAACCGGGCCGTTTCGTCCCAGGCCAAGGCGGGTGATTTCAGATCAGTGACTCCGGTTTCCCCGTCAGTGATTCGCGAGCGGTAGAACCGCACGTCGGTGTTCTGTTTCCCCGCTGCGATCATCACGTAGCGACAACAGCGGCCGTTTTCCGCTCTGAACGGCGTGATGCCCACCAGGCCCGCGGAAAAGCTGTCGCTCGGATCGGGCAGGGCCGCCATGCTCAACAGTTCCGGGCGCTCCGGGTCCGAGACGTCGATAAACAGGATTGCCGTCTCCGGCAGTCCTGACTCGTACGGGTGTTCAATGGAAAGGGCAAGCACATCCCCCACCAGCTGCATGCCACCCGGATGGGCGTAGTCCGGCCAACCGTTACCGTTGAAGTAGATCGTCTTTATCACCCGGTCGCGGGGGTCAGGCGGCGTGCCCAGCAAGTTGGGGTCGTCGAGAATGTCCGAGTCCCGTGCCAGCCGGTTCGAGCGCAAGCGCTCTCCGTCATGGCCCCGACTTCCCAACCTGACCACCAGAAGGTTTCCGGGATCGTCGTCTTCCAGCGGGCAGGAGATATTTCCGAACCCGCCCGGCTGATTGCCCGATCGCGCAACCAGCAGATAGGGTGTCCCATCCGGGCCATTGACCCGCGCCAGGCCTTGGTAATGCTTGCAGAGCCGTGGGTCGGGCGAGTCGCCGATGTCGAAGGCCAAGCCGTCCGGCCGCAAAGCGAGGGCCTCGAACTGGCTCTCGACATCGTCCAGAAACAACGGCAGCTCGGGCGCTGACGCCCCCCGGACGGGCACAGCGAACTGGAGCAACAGTCCGAAAACGGCAACACAAATCGGAGCCAGAGCGCCTCCCCGATTCCTGCAGTTGACCAGCCCTGATGAATTCGGCATCAATAGGGTCCCTCAGGGTTCGACCGTGTTGATCCAGGTCTCGATCGCACTGCGGCTCAGGCCGGATTCGTAGTGCGAACGCCCCAAACCGAGCGCATCCGCGATCTGGCCGGCGTTACAGCCTGCGGTGTCGCTGGTGGTGAACAGATCCCTGTCTTCGTTGCCCGCCGTATTTCGGTCGAAGACAAGGTCGCCGTCCATCAGGGCGTAGCGGTTCTTTTTCAGCTCACCCGACGCGGGGATCAGCGGGTCGGGAATCAGCGTCTCCGCGCAGACGTCTACTTCGTCCTTCACGCCATCGTTGTCGTCATCGGGGTCGAGGCAGTCGAGCAGGCCATCGCCGTCGAAGTCGGGCGACAGGCTCGCGGCATCCAGCGGGTCCGAGCCGCAGGCGAGTTCATCCACGTCCAACTGGCCGTCGTTGTCGTCGTCGGTATCGACGCAGTCAGGCAACGAATCCCCGTCATTGTCGGGCGACAGGCTGCCCGCATCGAGCGGGTCCGAGCCGCAGGTGTTCTCGTCGTCGTTGGATTGGCCGTCATTGTCCGCGTCCGGGTCGCACACGTCGCCAGCGCCGTCAGCGTCCAGATCCCGCTGGCCGGGGTTGGCGGCGTAGGGGCAGTTGTCCAGCGTATCGTCGATGCCATCCTGGTCGGAGTCACCGAGCAGGGGGTTGGTGTTATTCAGGTAGACCTCGTCCAGGTCCGATATGCCGTCGCCGTCGCTGTCCATACCCGCCATGCAGTCGTAATTGACCTGGTAGTGTTTCCACCAGATCTCATCATCTCCGAGTTGGTTGTCCAGCAGGATGGCGTGCAGCTGCCCCGAATAGCGGGCGTCGGGATCATTTTCCTGGTTCCACCAGTCGATGCCTTCGGGCTCTTCGCCCAGGCCCGTCGAACCCGGATGGTATTCATAGGAAAAATACGGAGAGCCGGCCGGGTAACCCGTAACGGTGGATCTCTGCACCAGCTGGAACATGAATTCGGGCTCGTTGTCCTCTGCGTCAGGGTCCGCGACGCGTCGAAACAGCTTTATGCCGCCTCGGACACTACCTACCGAATCACCGGCTTTTCCCGCCACGATATAGAGATCGCCCCAGGGCGAGAACACGCCGCCCTGCATGTACTTGAACTTCCCGTCGATCGGCTCGCCGTCCCAGTCCTTGACTTTGACTTCCTGCGGGTCGCCGACCAAAAAGTCACCCGGTGTGCCGTTGTCGATAGCAGCCATGTCCAAGGTATACATGAGAAACGGGGTCCCGTCCTCGACGGTGGAGACCGAGCTGTAGAGCGTCCCCTCGACCGGATCGACGGCTACCCAGCCGGCCTTGCCCTGCCATTCGCTGATGTCCTTCCAGTCCACCAGATTAAGGTCCGGGTCGAACACGGCGAGGACGGCGCTCACGGTTCCTTCGCCCTCGAATGGAACGAACAGGTAACCGCCGTAATAATCCAGATCACCCCAGTGCCAGACACCCTCGTCATAGAGAACCTGTGGTGTTGTCCTGCCCTGCACCTTGCCCTGATCGTCTCCACCGACGCCGCGCCAGTTCTTGCCGTACTTTATGATGGCGCTCTTGGGAGGGTAGTAAGCGTGCAGACCGTCGGGGGGAAAGTGATTCTCGCCAGCCAGAACATGATTGTGGTCTGACAGTTCATTGTGTGTGAAGTACCAGTGGCTCCCGTCGTTAGCCACGCCCTGCGCCTGTTCACTCCAGTCGGGCGAATCCGACCCGTTCGGCTTGTTGCCCAGGTATACGTAGTTCGGACAGTCGTCCGGAGGGAAGACGACCTCGGTCCCGGAAGCCGACGCGAGACCCTGCCCCGCTAACGCCATCAAAGCGAACGCGACCCGCGAACGGGCAGACTGACGAAATCGTAAAGACATCTTGCGCACCCCCCGAAGAAAACTGTGACCTGATCAGAGGATAGCAAGCGATTGCGGGCCTTATAGGGCCCGTTTCGCGATTATCGTAGAAATTTCGGATAAATTTCGGAAGTCTGCTCGCCGCGGCAGCGCATCCGCGCCGCCGCATTTCACAAACATGTTGAAATCAGCCAGCTTTGATCCGCTTCTCCTCCGCCCGGTACCGGTAGGCGTAGTAAACGACCGGAATCACCACCAGCGTCAACACGGTGGAGACCAGGATGCCGAAGATCAGGCTCACGGCCAGGCCGCTGAAGATCGGGTCGTCCAGGATGAAGAAGGCGCCCGCCATGGCCGCGATGCCGGTCAGCGCGATCGGGCGTGTCCTCACAGCGCCGGCCTTGATCACCGCGTCAGACAGAGAGGCTCCCCCGGCTACTTCCTGCCGTATGAAGTCCACCAGCAGTATCGAGTTGCGAACGATGATGCCGGCCAGGGCGATCATGCCGATCATTGAGGTCGCGGTGAACTGCCGGCCGAGCAGCGCGTGCCCGGGCAGGATGCCAATCAGTGTCAACGGGATCGGCGCCATGATGACCAGGGGCACCAGGTAGGAACGGAACTGCGCCACCACCAGCAGGAAGATCAGTACCAGGCCCACCGCGTAGGCCAGACCCATGTCGCGGAAGGTTTCGTAGGTGATCTGCCATTCCCCGTCCCACTTCAGGCTGGGCGTGTAAGGATTGGGCGGCTGCCGGATCAGGAACTGGGCGATGCCGGTCTCGGCGCCGGAGGGTGACGGCAGTTCGGCCGCGATCTCGGCCATGCCGTACAGCGGGCTGTCGAGGCGGCCGCTGAGGTCGCCGGTCACCATGACCATCGGCAGCAGATCTTTGTGATAGATCGCCTGGTCGCGCACGGTCTGTCTGAACTGAACGACCTCCGACAACGGCACTAAACCGCCCGACGCACTGCGTACCCGAAGATTGGCAATGGCGGCGGGGTCGGACTTGGCGCTCTCCTCCAGTTCCAGCCGGATGGGCACCGGTCGCCGGCTGGTGTCGTCATGGAGATAGGAAGCATCCTCGCCCCGTATGGCGGTGGCGATCGCGGCGACGATGCTCGACTGGGACACGCCCAGGCGCGCTGCGCGCTGCCGGTCCACTGCCACCAGCAGCCGGGGCTGTGGCGCCTCCAGTGTGTCATCCACGTCCACGATGTCCGGTGTGCTTTCGAACACGCCGCGGACCTGGCGAGCGGTGAACTCCCGCTGCTCCGGGGTCGCGCCGTAGATCTCGGCCACCAGCGGAGCGATCACCGGCGGGCCGGGCGGCACCTCGACCACCTTGACATTGGCGTCGAAACGATCCCCTACCGCCTGCAGTAACGGGCGAACTTCCATTGCGATCTCGTGGCTCTGCCGGTGACGATCGGACTTGTCCACGAGGTTGACCTGGATGTCACCCTGGTGCGGCTCCGCGCGCAGGTAGTACTGCCGCACCAGGCCGTTGAAGTTGATCGGCGCGGCCGTTCCGGCGTATGTCTGGTAGTTCTTGACCTCGGGCACGCTGGTCAGTTCGAGCCCGAGCTCGTCCAACACCCTTTGCGTCTGCTCCACCGGTGTGCCCTCGGGCATGTCGACAACGACCTGGAATTCGGACTTGTTGTCGAACGGCAGCATTTTCAGCACTACCCATTGCACGGCAATCATCCCAATCGAGAGGCTGATCAGCACGAGCACGGCCACCAGCATCGCCACGCGGCGCTTGCGGCCTTCGCGGCCCATCAGGAATGGCCGCAGGTAACGGTCGAAGGTGCGGTACAAAAGCCGGTACAACTTGTCGTCCTGTTCGCCACCATGGCCGTCGGTAGCGGGCAGGTGCTGCTGCTTCGCGAATACGCGGTTGAACAGCCAGGGCGTGAACACGAATGCCACCAGCAGTGAGATCAGCATGCCCATGCTGGCATTGATCGGGATCGGCGCCATGTAGGGGCCCATCAGGCCGGTGACGAAGGCCATCGGCAACAACGCGGCAATCACGGTGAACGTGGCGAGTATCGTGGGGCCGCCCACCTCGTCCACGGCAATGGGAATGGCCTTGTGCAGCGGCAACCCGCTGATGTGCATGTGGCGGTGGGCATTCTCCACCACCACGATGGCGTCGTCCACCAGGATACCGATGGAGAAAATCAGTGCGAACAACGACACTCGGTTCAGCGTGAAGCCATAGGCCCACGACGCAAACAGCGTGACCGCCAGAGTGATGATCACGGCGGCGCCCACCACCAGGGCTTCGCGCCCGCCCAGCGCCAGGCCGACCAGCACAATGACCGAAAGCGTGGCGAAAATCAGCTTCTTGATCAGCGTCTGCGCCTTGTCGTTGGCGGTCTCCCCGTAGTTGCGGGTGATGGTCGCGTGCATGCCGTCGGGGACCAGCGAGCCCTTGAGCTGTTCGAAGCGGTCAATCACCGCATTGGCCACGTCCACGGCGTTGGTGCCCGGCTTCTTGGCGACCGCCATGGTGACAGCGGGATACTGGAGCCCGGCGGGCCGGCCCAGTGCGTTGGCCGGACCCAGGCCGAAGCTCGCCCGGGCCTGTGGCAGGTCGGGGCCCAGGCTGACGGAGGCGACGTCGCGCAGGAACACCGGCCGTCCGGCGTCCTGCACACCGACAACCAGCTCGGCGACTTCATCCGGGGTGCTCA
>JASFKQ010000163.1:0-8613 GCA_050118555.1 Lysobacterales bacterium | reverse complement strand
CACGGGTTGACCCAGCGCCTGCGCTCCGCCGGCCGCTGCCGCCTCGTACAGGCTCCTGCCGCACGTCTGCCCGGGCCTGGCAAGGACGTTGCGCCGCCCACTGCGCAGCCGCGCCTCATTCTCCAGCAGGCGCAACTCCTCGCACACCGACAGGCGCAGGTTGCTGTCGCTGCCGATGCCGAAACGCCCCCGTGCCTTCAGCCAGGCTTGCGTTTCGAAAAAGCCGTCGCCAAGGTCTGCTTCGGTCGTCGGACAGAGCCCCGCCACCGCACCGCTTGCCGCGGCAGCCCCGGCTTCCGTCGGCGCCATGTGCGTGGCGTGCACCAGGCACCACCGGGGACCGACCTCCTGCTGCGCCAACAGCCAGTCCACAGGACGGGCGCCCAGGTGGGCCAGGCACTGCTCGACCTCCGCCGGCTGCTCGGCTGCGTGGATATGTACGGGCAGGCCGGCTGCCGCCGCCACCGGCAGCACTTCGTTCAGGTCCTCCGGTGAAACGGCGCGCAGCGAATGGGGCGCAACGCCCACGCGGCGCAGGCTGTGGCGCTCCCAGCGCTGTCTGCACAGGTCGAGCAATTCGAGAAAGGACTGGGGCGCCAGGCGGAAGCGCGCCTGCCCGCTGCCGACATCCGCGGCGCCGAAGCCACTGCGGCAGTAGAGCACCGGCATCAACGTCAGCGCGATTCCGCTCTGCTCCGCCGCCGCCATGATGCGCCCACTCATTTCCGCGAGGTCCTCGTAGCGGCCGCCCCCGGGCGCATTGTGCAGGTAATGGAATTCCGCACACGAGGTATAGCCTGCCGCGAGCATTTCGACTTGCAGCCACGCCGCCACGGCCTGGTTCTGCGGGGGCGTAATCCGGTTCGCCAGCCGGTACATTTCCTCCCGCCAGGTCCAGAAACTGTCCTCCGCACCGCCGCGGCTGCCGGCCAGGCCCGCCATCAGTCGCTGAAACGCGTGGCTGTGCAGATTGGGCATGCCCGGTATCACCAGGCCTCGCAGCCGGTGCGCGGCGGCGCTGGCTTCGCCCACTTCGACGGACATCACCATGCCCTCGGCATCGAGTTTCAGGATCGCATCATCGAGCCAGCCTTGCGACGTCAGGAGGCAGCGGCAGTGGATGGTTTGCTCATCGGTCATCGGGTCTCCACCGGACCAGGAATCCGACCAGTTGCTCGAGCACGGATTGTAGCCTTTCGGCCCGTTCGCCGTCCCATTTCGGCGGCTTCTCACGCATGTAGCTGCGCTGTGCGATCTCGAGCTGAAGGGCATGTACCTGCTGTGACGGCCGACCGTAGTGGCGGGTGATGTGGCCGCCACGAAAGCGCCCGTCCAGCACCGTGGAGAACGCGGATTTGCGCAACAGTCGATCCGCCCCCGCGATTAGCCCCGCGTCCGCGCTGCAACCGCGGTTGCTGCCGAGGTTGAGCGCCGGCAAAATCCCTTCGAAAAGGCGTGGCACCTCGCCGGCGATTGAGTGCCCGTCCAGCAGTACGGCATAGCCGTGGCGCTCGCGGATAGCGTCCAGCTCGGCCGCGAGCGTTTCGTGGTACGGCGCCCAGTATTGCTCGACGCGTGACGCGTACTCACCGGCGCCGGGCTCATGCCCGTCCCGGTAGATGGATTCGCCGGCGAACGTCTCGGTGGGCACGAGCCCGGTGGTGGCGCCTGCGTAGAGCGGAGCGTCGTCCGGCGGACGGTTCAGATCCACCGCGTAGCGCGACAGACCCGCCACCAGCAGACCGGCGCCCAACGCCCCGGCGAAGGCGTATAGGCGATCGACGTACCAGTCGGTATCCGGCAATGCGCGCCCGGCTGCGGTCAGTCGTTCCGCCAGGCCGGGCGGCAGGGCCGTCCCGGCATGCGGAACGCTGATCAGTAGCGGAGTCGTGCCCCTTCGAAGGCGATTCTGGACGTCCTGTGGCATGGGTCATGGCCCTCAAAGCAAACGCCCGGGACGAGCCCGGGCGTTTACGTTAGCAGCTGAAGGGGTGCGTTTTAAAGCACCGGCCGGTCCTCGACGATGGTCGGCGTGATGAAGATCAACAGTTCTCGCTTCTTCGTCTCGTTCGCCCGGCGGCGGAACAGGGCGCCGACAGCCGGGATGTCGCCCAGCCACGGCACCTTCTCTTCCTTGGAATTTTTCTCATCCTGGAAAATACCACCCAGCACGACCGTGTCGCCGTTTGCCACCAGCACGGTGGTCTCCAGCTGGCGCGTGTCGATCGACGGGACCGAAGCGCCGCTGCGGGTCTGGTAGATTTCGCCGACGGTGTCCTGCTTGACGGCCAGTTCCATCTGCACGCGGTTGTCCGGCGTGATCAGCGGTGTCACCTTCAGCTCCAGCACCGCTTCCTTGAAGGTAACGGCGGTTGCGCCCGACGAAGTCGAGTTCTCGTACGGGATTTCCACACCCTGCTGGATGTAGGCCTCCGCCTGGTTCGCCGTTACCACCCGGGGCGTCGAAATCACTTCGCCTTCGCCTTCGGTCTCGAGGGCCGACAGTTCCAGGTCGAGGATCGTGTCCCCGGTCAGAAACGAGAGGCCGAACGTGGCCGCGTTCTGGGCGGTCGACGGCAGGTTGACCTGATAGCGGTTCGGATAGGACGGAATGTCCAGCAGGCCGTCATCCCGCGGGTTGATGGCCGGGTTGATCGTGTCTGCCGCGCTGCCGTCCGAGGCGATTACGCCGATATTGCTTCCCTGGTGCAGATAGGTGACACCGAAGCGCACGCCAAGGTCGTGTGCGAAATCGGAGCTGGCGATCACGATGCGCGATTCGATCTGGACCTGCTTGACGGCGTAATCCAGCTCGGTGACCAATTCGCGAATCTCGAGGATCTTCTCGGCCGTGTCGGTGACCAGCAGCGTGTTGGTGCGCTCGTCGATGGTCACGGATCCGCGTTCGGAAAGCAGACCGTACTGGGAATCCACGGAAGCCGTCGACTCCTCGATCAGGGTCTTGAGATCCTCGGCCTTGGCATAGCTGACCGGAATAAGCACGGTCTGCAGCGGCTCCAGGATGCGTCGATCCAGCTGCGCCTGCAGCAACTGCTGCTCACGTGCGGCGATCTCGGCGGTCGGGCCGATCCAGATCACGTTACCGTTCTTGCGCATGTCGAGGTTGCGCGCGTCCATCACGATATCGAGCGCCTGGTCCCAGGGCACGTTCGTCAGGCGCAGGGTCAGGTTGCCGCCGACGCTGTCGGCGACGACGATATTCAGATCGGAAACGTCCGCGATCAGCTGCAGCACGGAACGCACCGGGATGTCCTGGAAGTTGAAAGTAACCTTGGTTCCCGTGTATTCCTTGTCCTCGAAGAACTTGACCTTCATGTCTTCCTGCGTCGCCACTGCCGCCGACTTCTCGCTGACCTCGACGACGATGTCGTTACCCGATTCGTAGGCCAGGTGGTCGTAGATGCCCTTGGTGGCCAGGTCGACGCGCACGCCGGAGTTCACGCCGTAGGTGTCGATCAACTGGACCGGGGTCGCGAAATCGATGACATCCAGGCGCTGGTCGAGGGATTCAGGCAGCGTGGCGTTGAAAATGTCCAGAGTCAGTACGTCGGTACCTTCCTTCATCGAAATGCTGGCGCCGGGATGGTCCATGCTGATGATGACGCGGCCCTGCCCCTCGTCGCCCCTGCGAAAATCGACGCCGGTGACTTCGTAGCTGCCCGCGGCGCTGCTCGAAGCCGAGCGAGCGGGCTCGTTGCCGCCGCCGGCCGCGATGGTCAGTTCCACCTCGCCCGTGTTCGCGTTGTAGTCGTACGCCACAGCGCGCGACAGGTCGACCACCAGACGGGTTCTTCCGCCGGCGGCGACGGCCGAGTACTGCTGCACAGCACCCTGGCCTACATACACGGTATCCGAACCGGCCTGGTTCTCCGTATCCGGCAGATCGAGCACGATTCGGGCTGGGCTCTCGGTCGCAAAGACGCTGACCTGGGGCACATCACCGCTGGTCCGCAGCGATATCCGGACACTGCCGTCCTCGGTCGTCGAGTGATCGATTCCTGTCACCGTGGTGTCCGCGAAAGCAGACGCCAGCGGGGCCAACAGGAGCGTCAACGCCAGTCCCTTCAGAAATCCTTTTCCAAAATTACGCATGCTGCGCCCTCTCTCACAGTTTTGCGGTTGATTCAACGAGCTTTGCTTGTTGCTGTTCATAGCGCTGCCTCTTCGGTCCGTCGCGTTAGCGGTGCCATCATCAGCTTCCGCCCAGGGCCATGGAGGCATCCCGGACCAGCCATCCGCCGGCACCATCGGCGATGAACTCGCTCAATTGCACTTCGTCTTCCGAAATCTCACTCACCTTGCCGTAATTCTTGCCGAGGTAATTGCCCACGGCGACCCGGTGAACCACTCCATCCGGGTCCTCGATCAGGGCCCACTCGGAAGTTCCCTTGGTGAAGGTTCCCACCATCGTCAACGTGTCCAGCTCGAAGCGTTCAAGGTATTCCTTGGGACGCTGCAGGTCCGGACGCGGGCCGCTGGACGACCCGTTCGTAGGCACCTGATCGGAGCCTTCGCTGGTGGATTGACGGAATGGATCGCGTCCCATCAGCCCCTCGTACGTGTAAGGGGTGTAGGTCCGCACCGGCGGAATCGGCGGAATCGGGGTGGCCGGACGCGCCTTCACTTCGGCGATGTACCGGTTCAGGTCGTCCTGGTTGCCGGAACAGGCGCCCAGCACCCCGGCAAACACGGCCAGCAATGCGATTCGCAACAATCCTTGTCTCTCAAGCATCCTCATGGCGCACTCGCCTGGGCCCGCTCGGCGGCCTCTTCCTCGTCGATATAACGGTACGTCTTGACGGTTCCTTCCAGTATCAGTCGGCCGTCGTTCCTGCTCACCCCGACGTCACGCTCGGTGGCGCGGCGCAGGGAAATATCGTGCATGGTGAGAATAACCACGCGCGGCAGCGAAGCCACACCGCTGACGAATTCACCGAACTGGTGATAGTCGCCGAGCATGCGAACCGAGATGGGCCGTTCCGCGTAAAAGTCGTGGTACGCCTCCGCGTTGGGCTGGAACAGCTGCACGTCGATACCCGCGCCGAGCGCCGTCTGGGACACGTCGACCAGTAACTTGTCCATTTCGGTCCGGCTCGGCAATTGCCGGAACATCGTCTCGAGCAGCTCCTTCATCTCGGCCAGCTGCGCCTCGTAGGCTTCCAGGTTTGCGGCCTTGGCCTGCTTCTGTTCGAACTGAACCCGCAGGGTTTTCTCGAGATTCTGGACCATTTCCAGCTGTTCGGTCTTGGCCTTGATCAGCAGGAAATAGCCGATGGCCAGGATGATGATCAGCAGGAATCCGAGGATGACATATCGAACCGATGTCGGCGCGCTGCCAATATCGTTGAAATCGAGATCACGTAATTCGTTGAGCATCAGCCTGCTCCCACCGGCGCTTCGCCGGACTCCTGGCCTTCGCCCCGCGTGTTATCCAGCTTGACTGCGATCGCGAACTCGTAGGGTTCGGTCCTGCTGGTTGGATTCTGCGCGGCCCGCACGTATTGCAGCTCCGGAGAAACGAAGAGATCCATTTTTTCCAGGCTTTGCAGGTAGGCGGATACCCGGGCGTTGGATTGGCTGGTGCCGACCAGGGTGAGGTTTTTCCCCTGTTGCCGGACATTGGTGAGCGTGACGCCGACCGGAATCGTCTTGGCCAGCTTGTCCAGTAGCTCGACGGTCAGCGAACGGCTGGCTTGCAGCGATTCGATGATCTGTTTGCGGGAGAGGAGCCGGTTTCGGGTCTTTTCGAGTTCGGCGATCTTCGCAATCCTTTGCTCGAGCCGGTTGATCTCAACCTGGATTTGCTGGTTCCGCGCTTCCTGCTGGCTGATGCGCTGGTCGAAGAACAGACCGACGATCAGCACCAGGATTGCGCCGAGCACCAGCGTGCCCATCAGGGAATACATGAACTGGCGCTGGCGCTCCCTGCGCGCTTCTTCGCGCCACGGCAGTAGGTTGATTCTTGCCATCAGTCGAACCCCCTCAATGCGAGGCCCATCGCAACCATCAGGTTCGGCGCGTTCCGGTTAAGGGCTGCGACCGCTACGGACGGGGACACTTCCAGGCCGGCCACGGGATCGGCGATCGATGTCTTGATGCCGAGTTCCTGCTCGACCACGTCGGCCAGACCCTTGATGGACGCCATCGTGCCCGCGAGGTAGATGGTCCTGATATTCGAAAATTCCGCGCTCGAACTGTAGAACTGCAGCGCGCGGCTGATCTGGTGCACCACGTTGAGCATGAACGGCTCGAGCACCTCGTCCTCGAAGTTCTCCGGGCCGGGCTCGCCGCGCATGAAGAAACTCGCCTGCTCCGGCGTCATGTCGTAACGCCGCATGATCTCTTCGTTCAGCTGGTTGCCGCCGAAGGGATGGTCGCGGGTATACACGACACGCCCATTACGCAGGATCAGCAGCGTCGACAGATCGAAACCGATGTCGAAGACGCCGATCGTTTCCGTGCTCCGGATACCCTCGCGTTCACGGACGAGTTCAAACGCATTGGCCATCGCGAACGACTCGACGTCCACCACCCTGGCCTTGAGCCCGAGAGACTCCAGCGCATCCTGTCTGCTTTCGACATTTTCGTTCTTGCTTGCCGCCAGCAGGATATCGACCATGTCCGCATTACGGGGCGATGGCCCGAGGACTTCAAAGTCCAGACTGATTTCGTCCAGTGGATACGGAATGTACTGGTTGGCCTCGATCTGCACCTGGCTCTCGATATCCGATTCTGCCAGGTTGGCCGGTAGACTGATCGTCTTCGTGAATACCGCCGAGCCCGAGACCGCAACCGCGCAGTAGCGTGAATTCGAACCCGAATTACGCACCGCGGAGCGGATAGCCTCGGAAATGGCCTCGATGTCCTGCACCGACTTTTCGACGATCACCCCCGGGGGGAGCGGTTCTATCGCGAAATGGTCAATCCGGTAGGACGAGCCATGACGGGAAAGCTGCAACAAGCGGATGCTCGAAGACCCGATGTCCAACCCCATAACGGGTGGAGATTTTGTGCCGAATATTTTCAAATTGCCCTCAATCCTTTGCTCGACAATGGTTTATTGACACTTTCTGAACTAGTTTTTAACAGATATCGCGTTGCATCTCAATGGCAAGCTCAACTTTTTTGTGTGAACCCCCTGTGGAGGATGCAGTCAAATAACGATCAGAAACTGCCTGGGCGGGCAAAGGAAGGGGCGTTCAGCCATGTCTGGATTGCTGGTGGAGACCCCTGGCCGCTTCCATGCCTGCCACTGTATATCGTACCCTTAACACCGTCCCCGAGAGACGGGTGAGTGTCCTTTCCGGATCTTCGGTCTCCGGCCAATAGCATAGCAGGATTTTTTCGTGAAGAAACTCCTTCGTTGGTTTGTTGTCATTGTCGTGGTTTCTTCCGTACTGGGAATTGCCGCCATTGGGATCACCTATCTGGTGGTCGAACCGGACCTTCCGGATGTGGAAACCCTGCGGGATGTGCAGCTGCAGGTGCCGCTCCGGGTGTTCACGCGAGACGGCCGCCTGATCGGCGTGTTTGGTGAAAAACGACGTATTCCGGTATCCATCGAAGAAATGCCTGAATTCCTCAAGCAGGCGTTCATCGCCGGCGAGGACGCCCGCTTCTACGAACATCCGGGCGTCGACTATCAGGGTGTTTCACGCGCCGCCTGGTCCCTGCTGACCACCGGGGAGAAGACCATCGGCGGCAGCACGATCACCCAGCAATTGGCGCGTAACTTCTTCCTCACCAACGAAAAGACTTTCACGCGCAAGATCAAGGAAGCCTTCCTCGCGCTCAAGATAGAACGGGAACTGTCGAAGGATGAAATCCTCGAGCTCTACCTGAACAAGATCTTCCTCGGTTACCGGGCCTACGGCGTGGGCGCCGCGGCCGAGGTGTACTACGGGAAATCGACGGACGAACTCACCCTGGCGCAATGCGCAATGATCGCCGCGCTGCCCAAGGCCCCCTCCCGCATCAATCCGATTTCCTCGCCCGGGCGCGCGCTGGAGCGACGAGCGTACGTCCTGAGCCGGATGCTGGAACTCGGTTTCATCGGCCAGGACCAGTACGACGCCGCGTCGCGTGAGCCTGACCGGGCCTACTACCACGGCGCCATCGCGGAAATCTCGGCGCCATACGTCGCCGAGATGGTCCGTGCACAGACCCTGAAACTGCTCGGCCCGTCGGCGTATACGGGCGGCTACCAGGTAACGACAACGATCGACAGCCGCCTTCAGACCGCGGCCAACGCCGCCGTATCCAACGGCTTGGAGGAATACGACCAGCGCCACGGGTTCCGTGGCCCGGAAGCGCACATCGACCTGGCCGACAAGGTTACCACCGGCGACTGGGAACAGGTCCTGGAGCCGTTCCGGCCGGTCTCGGGCCTGGAGCCCGGCCTGGTTATCGAGGTCGAACCGGAACTGGCGCTGGTCTACCTGCGCAACGGCCAGACCGTGGCCCTGGCCCTGGACGACATGCGCTGGGCCGCACCCTTCATCGACCGCGATCACACCGGCCCGGCTCCCAAGACGGTCAGCGACATTATGGCGCCCGGGGATGTGGTTCGCGCCCGGCTGCACAACGACGGCA
>JASFKQ010000162.1:0-8615 GCA_050118555.1 Lysobacterales bacterium | reverse complement strand
TGGCGAATCACAGAATTTCTCAGTACACATCCATCGGGCGCCCCCTTGACGCCCGCAGCGCGTCGGGCCGGGCCGTACTTGCGGGCGTGGTGCTGGCAGCGATCGTGGGCGGAGCGCTCGCTCTGCACAACGGCGAGGGCGCAGGGTTCGCTTCGCAGCAGGCGCTCGTGTTCCTGCTTGCCGTATTTGCGACCTGGGCGCTGGCGAGGGAACTCGATCCCGATGACCCGTCGGCGGCGTTCATCGCCATGGCCGTGGGCCTGGCGACCGTGCTGGCGGCGCCTTCGCCGGGCCTGTTCGTAGCGTTCACCACGCTGGGGCTGATGAGGATCGTGAACCGCAGCAGTGGTCTCGCGGCCCGCAAGATTGATTCTCTGCTGCTGGTGGTGCTCTCGGTCGCCGTGATGTACCTGTCCGACAGCCCCTTTTTCGGGCTGGTTGCCGCCCTCGCATTTATCCTGGACGGGAGCCTCAGGGAACCGCTGCGCCACCAGTGGGTTTTTGGCCTGGTAGGCATCGGGGCTACGGTGGTTTACATGGTCGACCATGATGTCGGCCTGGCGTACTTCAGTGCGCCGCGATCCCTGATCGAATGGCTGGTCCTGCTGTGCGTGCTGCTTCTCGGGCTCGACGCGCTGTTGCTTGGGGAAGTGAAGGCCCGGGGGGATTTCACGGGCCGTCGGCTCGACCGTGGTCGGGTCCGCGGCGCGGTGGCGGTGGCGTTGGCCGCGGCACTGCAGGGACTCAATCGACCCGGCCAGCTGGCTGTTATCATCGCCGCGATCGCCGGAATCTGCATAGCGGTCGCGCTGCGCAAGGGATTCAGATCGCCGGCGGCCTGAGAGCGGAACAGGGTTTAATCTGGAACACTACACTGGACACACAACGAAGGAGTCACCTGACATGAAGAGCACACTGATCCTGGCAACAATGCTGCTGGCATCTTCGGCGGCCTTGGCCGCCGATTTGCCGGTCGAGGCGCGTATCGAGCAGGCGATGTTCGGCGCACACCGATCCGACGAAAACATCGCCCGTAACCGCTATCGCCATCCGGTAGGCACCCTCACGTTCTTCGGCCTGAAAGACGGTATGACCGTGATGGAGATCTGGCCCGGAGGCGGTTGGTACACCGAGGTTCTGGCGCCGGTGATGCGCCATCACGGGCAGCTTATCGAGGCCGGCTACGACGTTGATGTCCCTGACCAGCCGAAATACCGATACGGTCTGCAGATGGACCTGTTGGACAAGTTCGCCGCGAACCCCGGCGTCTACGATCAGGTTGCGATGGTGCCGTTTTCCCCGCCGCAATCCGCGTCTTTGGGAAGTCCGGATTCCGTCGACATGGTCCTGACCTTCCGGAATACGCACGGCTGGATCAGCGACGGCCTGGCGGAAGCGGTGTTCGCCGAATTCGCCCGTGTACTCAAGCCGGGCGGCGTCCTCGGAGTCGTTCAGCATCGTGCGCCGGATGATGCCGATCCACTGAAGTCCGCTGAGCAGGGTTACGTCTCCGAGAAGGCCGTGGTCGACCTCGCCAGGAAGGCGGGCCTCTACCTGGAGGCGCGTTCCGAGGTCAATGCCAATCCGGCGGACACCAAGGACTACGAGGGCGGGGTCTGGACGCTGCCGCCGACGCTCGCTGCCTGCCAGGAGATCGAGGATGAGAAAGCCGCACAGGAGTGCCGGGACACCTACCAGGCAATCGGCGAAAGCGACCGCATGACATTGCGGTTCCGCAAACCTCTCGAGTAGGCCGGTCGAGGCGTCAACGCGAGGCGCGCTCCAGCGCCTCGCTCGCCTCGAGCCACTCGGATTCCAGGGACTCCAGTCGTAGTCTCTCCTGGCCCTGTTCCTGCATCAGGATGGTCAATTCGTCCTTGCGGTCCGGATCGCTGTACAGGGTGCTGTCCACGAGCCGACGCTCCAGTTCCCCGAGTCGTTGGCGGCAGTCGTCGAGGCCTTTCTCGACGCGTCTGACACGGTCACTCAACGGTTTGAGTTGCTGGCGCCGACGTGCCTCCAGTTGCCGTTGCTCTTTCTTGCCGGGTGTACGCTGGCGGCTGTCCGAACCGTAACCGGTCACGGCGCCGGATGTCGCGCCGGCTCGCGCTTCCTGTTCCGCCAGCCACGCCGAATAGTGGTCAAGGTCGCGGTCGAAGCGCTCGACGCGCCCCCCGTTCACCACCTGCAACTCGTCACAGACCGAGCGCAGCAGGTGCCGGTCGTGCGAGATGACCACCATCGCGCCGGAATATTCGACCAGTGCCCGGCTGAGGGCCTGCCGCATTTCCAGGTCCAGGTGGTTGGTCGGCTCGTCAAGCAGCAACAGGTTGGGTTGTTGCCTGATCATCAGCGCAAGCACAAGCCTCGCCTTTTCACCGCCAGAGAATGGCGCGATCGGGTCGAATGCGCGTTCGCCACCGAAACCGAAACCGCCCAGGAAGCGACGTAATTCGGCTTCCGATGCCGTGGGATCCAGTGCGTGTACGTGATCATAGGGGCTGCGCTCCGCCTGCAGAAGGTCCAGTTGGTGCTGCGCGAAATATCCGATGCGCGCGTCGCGTCCGGCAATCCTTCGCCCGGCCATCACGGTACTCCCGTCCGCCAGCGCCTTGACCAGCGTGGACTTGCCTGCACCGTTCGCTCCAAGCAGCCCGATACGGTCTCCGGCGGAAATCATCAGATCGACCCCCTCCAGGACCGGCCGGCCGTAGCCGGCAGTGACCTGCTCGAGTTGCAGCAGATGTTGGGGCTGTCGGTCCGGCTCCAGAAACTGGAAGTGGAACGGTGAGTCCACGTGGGCCGGCGCAATGTCAGTCATCCTTTCGAGCATCTTGAGCCGGCTCTGGGCCTGGCGTGCCTTGGATGCCTTGTACCGAAAGCGATCGACGTAGGACTGTATGTGGCGTATTTCCCGCTGCTGCTTGCGGTGCATGGCCTGCTGCAGGGCCAGTTGCTCCGCTCGCTGACGTTCGAACTGGCTGTAGTTGCCGCTGTACAGGCGGATCTGTCCGGCGTCTATGTGCGCGATTCGCGTACAAACGGCATCCAGGAAGTCCCGGTCATGTGAAACCATAAGCAGTACACCGGAGTAGCGTTTGAGCCAACCTTCGAGCCACAGTATGGCCGGAAGATCGAGGTGGTTGGTGGGCTCGTCCAGCAGGAGGATGTCGGACCGGCACATCAGCGCCTGGGCGAGGTTCAGGCGCATGCGCCAGCCACCTGAAAAGGCCTCGACCGGGCGGGCGAGGTCGGTGTCGGCAAAACCCAGCCCATGGAGCAGGCGGCCGGCCCGTGCCTCGGCCGTGAACCCCTCGGCCAGTTCGAAGCGCTCGTGGAGTGCATGGACCTCAGCGCCTTTTGCTTCGGCCTCTCGCAGGCCTGACTGGATGGCCCGCAACTCCTCGTCGCCGTCCATTACGAAATCCAGGGCCGTGCGGGAACCCCGCGGGCTCTCCTGGGCGACATGCGCGACCCGGTCATCGGCGCTGATGCAGGCTTCGCCGTGGTCTGTTTCCAGCCTGCCCAGCAACAGCTCGAACAGGGAGGTTTTGCCGCTGCCATTGGCGCCGACCAGTCCCAGGCGATCGCCGCGGTGGGCCTGGAAACTGACGTTTTCAAACAGCAGCCTTGGCCCGCGGCGCAGGCTTACCTGGTTCAGACTCAGCACGTTCGGTGTTAGGGGAAAGTTATCGGGAACCGGCTATTATATCCTCCCGAACATGAAAAGAACGCTCTACATTGCACTGGTCCTGCTTGCCGTCTTCGCCTGGCGCGACTGGCGCACGCGCGAAATCCTCCACCCACCAGGCGTGCTGGTGCCGGAGGTGCCGCGCCAGGTCATGCTGGACAACGGCGGGGTCGTCGAGCTCGACGGTTACCACCTGACGCGCCGCGCCCGCTACGGGATACGGGCGCGCGTTCTGTCGCGTGAGGATTACTACTGGGGCGCGGAATCCGACCTTTCGCCGATGGACCTGGCGCTGGGTTGGGGACCCATGTCGGACCAGGCGGTGCTGGACCGTATCGAAATCACACAGGGTGGGCGCTGGTATTTCACCCGGTACGAGTTACCGGCGCCCCTGCCCGACGGAGCGATCGTCCGCCACAGCGGCAATGTGCACATGATTCCCGCCAACGCAGGGGTCGCGGCGGCGCTGAAGCGTATCCGGAAGGGCGATATCGTCGATGCGCGGGGGTATCTCGTGGATGTCGACTCGGACGCGGGCTTTCGCTGGCGCACCTCGCTCAGGCGTGACGATACCGGCGGCGGCTCCTGCGAGCTGATGTATCTGGAATCCCTCCAGATCGAGGAGCGTGGGTGACCGCGTCGGCGCCGTTGCCGAAGACCCGGCGGCCGGTACACTATTCGATAAAATCCGGGCAGGAAACACGAGCATGAACGAATCGAACAGCCAGGGTACCCCGGACAAGGAGGCGAAGACAGAGGCGCCGAAGCCATTCGTCGCGCCTTGCCGGGACCTGCCGCGCTACGCGTCGTTGAGCTGGCTGAAGCTCGGCTGGGCCGATTATCGGGCCGCGCCCGGCCTGAGTGTGTCCTGGGGCGCATTCTGTTTTCTGCTCTCCGCGCTGGTGGCCTGGACGTCTTGGAAGGCAGGCGGGTGGGTACTGCTGATCAGCCTGCTGTCCGGCTTCGTGTTCGTCGCCCCGTTGCTGGCATTCGGCATGTACAGCGTCAGCCGGCAGCTCTGTCTGGGCGAGCAGCCGACACTGAAGCAGACCCTTCGGTCGGCGCGCCGTCCGTTCACGAATTCCCTGGTCTTTACGTTGGCGCTGCTGATTATCTTCCTGTTATGGGCACGGGCCGCGTCGATGGTCAGCATATTCTTTCCGGCGCGTGGACACATAGAGCTCAGTGACCTGGTGATGTATCTCGGCGTCGGCTCCGCGGTCGGCTCCATCTTCGCCGCGTTCTGCTTTGCGGCGACCGTCTTTTCCCTTCCGTTCATAGCCAACCGGGATGTCGACGTCGTAACGGCCGTGGTGTCCAGCATCCACGCGGTCCTGAGAAACCGGTGGACCCTGTTTTACTGGGCGCTGTGCGTGGTGATCCTGACGGGCATCGGGTTCGTCACGGCGATGATCGGATTCGTGGTGATCATACCGTGGCTGGGCTATGCGACCTGGCACGGATACAGAGAGGCGCTCGACGTGTCGGGCTGGAATACGCTGCCGGCCGTGGAATGAACCGGCCGGCAGGCGGGAATCAAGTGTGACCCACGGGGGCCGAAGCCCTTTTCACAGGAAATTTGGGGGGGACTGTGCGTGGGTCACGTCCTAAGCATAGACCAGATTCCGGGATCTGCAACTCCGCCTGGATCCGCCCGCAGAATCACTCCTCGAGGCCGAGGCGCTTGTGCATGAGTGGGCTCGTGGTCGTGTACTGGAGGCGGACTTTCTGGTCCGGATGAATGTGGGCCTGCACGGCGAAAGCCGCCAGCGCAGCCTCGTGGAATCCACTCAGGATCAGTTTCTTCTTTCCGGGGTAGGTGTTGATATCCCCGACAGCGAAAATGCCCGGAATACTGGTCTGGAAGCGCTCCGTGTCGACCCGCACCTGCCGTTTGTCGATATCCAGGCCCCATTGAGCGATGGGCCCGAGGTTCGGGGACAGACCCCAGAAAACGAATACCCGGTCGGCCTCGATGCGGTGATGAACCCCCTCGGGGTCGACGGCTTCGAGTCCCCCGAAAGCGCCGTCGTGTTCGAACACGGAGCGGACATGCCCGTGGAACTCGTACAGCCGGTCGCCATCAGCCAGCGATTTCATGCGGTTCACGGACGCCGGCTGGGCGCGGTACTCGGCGCGGCGATGCACGAGCGTGATGCTGCGGGCCTTGTCATAGAGCTCCAGCGTCCAGTCAAGGGCCGAGTCGCCACCGCCGAGGATGATCAGGCGCTGGCCGGCCAGCGCTTCCGGATCACGCACACGGTAATGGATCGTTTTGTGCTCCCACGAATCTGCGTTCTTGGCCCGCAGTCGCCTGGGCTGGAAGGCTCCCAGACCTGCAGCGAGTATCACCGCGCCGGCGTCGAAGCGAGTCCCGGCCGAAGTTTCCAGATGGAAACGCCCGTCGTCGCCCCGCTGCAAACCGGTCACGGTCTGGCCGAGATGGAATTCGGGCTTGAACGGCGCGATCTGCTCCATCAGTCGGTCGACCAACTCCTGGGCCCCACACACCGGCAGCGCCGGAATGTCGTAAATCGGCTTGTCCGGGTAGAGTTCCGCGCACTGGCCTCCAACCTGCTTCAGAGAGTCCACCACGTGCGCCCGAATGTCGAGCAGGCCCAGTTCGAAGACCTGGAACAGCCCGCTCGGTCCCGCTCCGATGATCACGACGTCGGTTTTGATGGTCATGGTTGGCTTGCCTCTCGTGCTGTGTTGTCGTTGAGTTTTGCCGCGCGCCCTGATCTGCTAACTTGGGCTGAAGTGTGTGGTTTCAAGTTCGGGACGCCCCGGTGACGCAAGCGCAAAGAGAGATCAGACTCGAGGACAGCTGGAAAAACCGCCTGGCGGACGAATTCGCGCAGCCCTACATGGTGGGGCTGCGCCAGTTCCTGCTGGACCGAAAGCGCGCGGGAGCCGTGATCTACCCGCCGGGACCGCTGATCTTCAACGCGATGAACACCACACCGTTCGACAAGGTCAAGGTCGTGATCCTCGGACAGGATCCCTACCACGGCCCGGGACAGGCGCACGGGCTCTGCTTTTCGGTGCCGGAAGGCGTGCAGCCGCCTCCTTCGCTGGTCAATATTTACCGTGAAATCCGCGAAGACACGGGCCTTGAACCACCAGCCAGCGGCAACCTGCAAGGCTGGGCGGAGCAGGGTGTTTTGCTGCTCAATGCCGTGTTGACGGTCGAGCGGGGTCGCGCGGGGTCGCACCAGGGTAAGGGCTGGGAGCGCTTCACGGACCGCGTGGTCAGCGAACTCGACGGTGGACGGGAAGGATTGGTGTTCCTGCTCTGGGGCAGCTATGCCATCCGCAAGGGCGAAATGATCGACCGCCGGCGCCACCTGGTGCTCACGGCGCCTCATCCGTCGCCCCTGTCGGCACATCGGGGTTTTTTCGGTTGCCGGCATTTCTCGAAAGCGAATGCCTGGCTGGAACAGCACGGGCAGGAACCGATCCGCTGGGCCTGAGCCGGATCGCTGTCACCTCACCACCTCGGGCCGGAAGAATTCGCAAGTGCCCGCTCTGCGGGGGAAATTGTCCGTGGAGCCGTCGTTCGCCCGAAATGCGGGCTCCCGGGTGGCTTACATCCGGAGTGCAGGCGCGAAAAACGTGGCTGGAATCCACAGCTAACCCGTGTAGATTTTCAGTGCATCGTCGATCGGCATCCAGTCGACGTGCGCGTCGTAGAATGCGTGGGCCTGGGGCTTGCGGTCAATCGGCTCGTCGATGTTCGCCAGAGCGATGTGGGTTTCGCCCGGCCAGCGTTCTGATTCGAACAACATGGTGCTGCCGCAGGTATTGCAGAACCCCCGTCTGGCTCCCGGCGAGGACTCGTACCAGGTGAGGTGATGGTCGCCGGCGGTCAGGGTGAAGTGGTCGCTGTCGAAGCCGACCCAGGTGACGTAGCCCGCTCCATGGGCCCGGCGGCACATGCTGCAGTGGCAGTGAGCACACCACTTGCTGGGCAATTTCGCCTCGAAACGAACGGCGCCGCACAGGCAGCCACCGTGCACTATCCGGTTTTCGGTCATGTTTCCACCCTCAGCTGAGCAGGATATAAGTGGCCAGTCGAAACCACATCAGGGCCAGGAATAGCGTGCTTACCGCATAAGCCATGAAGCGGTGGCTGACGTTGTTGTAAGTGCAGTGAACCACGCTGTGTATGGCCCTGAAGGCGACGAATCCCCAGGCGAGGAGCACCAGCAGTCGGTCCTGGAACATCAGGATCAGCGCCAGCAATACAGCGACATAGAAAAGTATCGGTACCTCGAAAAGGTTCTTCAGGTTGTTCGAGGGACTCGCCGACTGGGGTAGCAAGCGGTGCGCTTCGGCCCGGTCCCGGAGCTTGTTCGGGTCTATGCCGTTGCGAACGATTTCCGGGATTCGCCGGCTGTAGAGGTACAGCCAGACCAGGAAGGTCAACAGGATCTGCGCCAGCAGGGGCAGCAGCAAAGGTTTGTAATACATCGCGCGGCTCCCGCGTCGTCCGGTCTGCCCATCTTAGCAGAAGCGCCATGATCAGCGTTCGCGGTACGGACGCTCCATTTCGAAGGTTGGTTTGCCCCGACCGCAGGACTTGAACATCATCACCGGCTCGACCAGTGGACTCACCGGATTCCAGGCTTCCGCACGTCCGCACAGGAGGTCGCCGCCAGGCGTTTCGACAATCACGTTGTGGCTTCCATCCGCGGCCTTCCAACGGTCCAGGATTTCCACCTGCGCCGGGAGCGGCGTGCCCCCGGGACGGCGCCACTCCATGACCTGCCCGGAGCGCCAGTTTCGGGGGGGCGGACTGGGTGTCAATACCCCCAGTTTGCGCTGACCATCGGCCTCCGGCGGGGCAAACGGCTGGCGGCGCAGTTGATCCAGGAGTCGCGCGACCGTGCGGGAAGCGTCTTCCGCGGTCGTGGCCTCAGCC
>JASFKQ010000161.1:0-8653 GCA_050118555.1 Lysobacterales bacterium | reverse complement strand
GAGAACTGCGGTGCGCGCCTGTCCAAGTGGGCAGGGCAGTGCCCGGAGTGCCAGGAGTGGAATTCCATCGTCGAAGCCGCGCCGCAAAAGCCGGTTTCCGGGCGTGTTGCCGGCTTTTCGGGTCAGTTGAGCAACGAGGTAAAAGACCTCGCATCGATTGGCCGTGCGCCCGAGGAACGCAGCGCCGTCGGCGTGGGCGAACTCGACCGGGTGCTGGGCGGCGGCATTGTGCCGGGCTCGGTGATTCTCCTCGGCGGCGATCCGGGCATCGGTAAATCGACGCTGCTCTTGCAGTTGGTTGCGGCGCTTTCCGGGCGTATGCCCAGCCTGTACATCACCGGCGAGGAATCACTGGAACAACTCGGTATGCGGGCTCGCCGGCTGGAGCTATCGCTGGACGGGATACGGTGCCTGGCGGAAACCTCCATCGAGCAGATCCTGGGGCACGCCGCAAAGGAATCACCACGGCTCGTGGTCGTCGACTCCGTGCAGACCGTTTACACCGAAGCCCTGTCCTCGGCGCCGGGTTCGGTGGCCCAGATACGAGAAACTGCAGCGGCGCTGGTGCGCTGGGCCAAAGCGAACCATTGCTGCGTGGTGCTGGTCGGACACGTGACCAAGGAAGGCGCGCTGGCCGGTCCGCGCGTGCTGGAGCACATGGTCGACACGGTGCTCTACTTCGAGAGCGACAGCGACAGCCGCTACCGCGTGATCCGGGCCATCAAAAACCGTTTTGGGGCGGTCAACGAGTTGGGTATGTTCGCCATGACCGGCAAGGGTCTCAAGGAAGTCAAAAACCCTTCCGCGATCTTTCTTTCCGGGCATACCGGGCCGGTTGCCGGCAGCATCGTCACCGTGGTGAGGGAGGGGACGCGCCCGTTACTGCTCGAAGTTCAGGCGCTTGTCGATCCCAGCAACCTGAACAATCCGCGGCGGGTTGCGCTGGGCCTTGAGTACAATCGTCTGGCGATGATGTTGGCAGTCCTGCACCGCCATGGAGGCATCGCGCTGTCGGACCATGATGTCTTCATCAACGTGGTGGGCGGAATGCGCGTTGCCGAGACCGGTGCGGACTTGCCGATGCTTATGGCGCTCTATTCCAGCTTTCGGGATCGCGCCGTGCAGGACCGAATGATCTGCTTCGGTGAGGTGGGCCTTTCCGGGGAGATTCGGCCGGTTTACGACGGTGAACAGCGCTTGAGGGAAGCGGCGGGTCATGGGTTTACGCGCGCCCTGGTGCCCGCGGCTAACGCGCCCCGCAAACCCATTGCCGGTCTGCAGATCGTCCCTCTCGCGAACGTCGTGGAAGCTCTGGAACGATTCAGCTGAGCGGCCGCGCCGCGGGCAGCCGGGCGACCCGCAAAACGCGCTTGAATGCCTGGTGCAGGGGCCTTTCCGCGATACGGTAGAAGCCCACCGCGAAGACCACGATCAGCACGCAGTAAGCCAGGTAAACCAACTGCACCACGAGATCGGGAAGCCCCCGCAGGAACGCGTTCAAACCCATTTTCATCGTGGCCACGAAAAAGATCGTGTGGCACAGGTAGATGGCGTATGACGCCCCGCCCGCGTACAGGCTGAACTGTCTCGGAGCGACACGTCCCGCGGCCTCCAGGCACACCAGGCCCTGCACGATGAGCAGGGAGGGAATGCCGAACAGCAGCACCCTCGGCACAACGTAGTAGCCCTGCTCGATGTCGCCACCCCAGGACCATTGGTTGGCCGCACCGGCCAGGCCGAAGCCGACGAGACCGAGGACCAGTAACGGCCAACCCAGGCGCTGTGGCGTTTTTCCGGCGCCGGCGGCCAGCACCGCCCCGGCCAGGAATTCGAAAAGGAACGGCGAGAGCAGGAAATGGCTGCTGAAGCTGTGGGTGTACAGGCGTTCCGGGGAAAAATCGTTCAGTAGGAAATGGCGCACGAGGTTCAGCACCGCGATACCCGCGGCTGCGGCCAGCAGCAGGCGGACCCGTGAGCGAACGCTGAGTAACAGCAGTACGGCGAACAGCAGGTAGAAGTACAGCTCAAAGGACAGTGTCCAGGATACGTCGAGCAGAACCCGGTCAAGCGGCATGGGCCAGAGCAGGAACGAGGCCCACAGGTTCGAGAGTTCGAAATGATCGGGCCTGGCCCAGGCGAACACGATCGCCGCCAGCACGAAGAACGGCCAGTAGCCGCTGTAGATCCTCGCCAGGCGCCGCCGGGCGAAGCCGGAGGCATCCGCGCCACCGATATCGCCGCGGGTGGTGTAAAACATGATGAAGCCGCTGATCACGAAGAACACGTCAACGCCGGCGAAGCCCGCGGCGGCGCCGGCGCTGAACACCGGACCCGGGCCGGCGCCGGCGGCCGCGAGCTGCTGGCTCGCGTGATACAGCACCACCAGGAATGCCGCGGCGAAGCGCAGAAACTGGATGTTGATCAGCATGCAGAAGCCATCTCAGGGTTACCCGTACGCCTTACCCGGATCACATGTTCTCGAGCGCAAGGCGGCTTAGCGGCTGATCAGCCTTCCTGCCGGATCCAGTTGGGTTTCACCAACACCTTGCTGATCACGTTGTCCTTGATTTCCAGGATCGTCATGATGTGCCGCCCGACCTTGATGCTGGTTTTGCCGGAGGGTATGTCGCCGAGCTCTTCCAGCAGCAGGCCGTTCAGGGTGCTCACTTCCTCCTCGGGAAGGCCCCAATCCATGTTGCGGTTCAGCATGCGCAGAGAAATCCCGCCGCTCACCAGGTAGGTGCCGTCGTCCAACTGCCGTAAATCGCGGGATTTTGCACGGCTCTCCGTGGTGTACTCGCCGACGATCTCTTCCAGAATGTCGTTGAGCGTGAGCAGTCCCTGGATGTCGCCGTACTCGTCGACCACCAGGCCCATTCGGCTTTCGCGACGCTGGAATTCCAGCAGTTGCTGGGTCAGCTTGGTGCCCTCGGGGATGAAATACGGCCGCCGCACCGACCGCAGGAGATCGTCGTAGGTCAGACCGCCGCGGGACAGCTTGGAGATGATGGTCCGGATGTGCAGCAGCCCCTCCACCTGGTCGATATTGTCCCGGTAGACCGGCATGCGGGTGAAAACCGTTTGCGTCAGTTGCTGCAGGATCTCCTCCCAATCGTCGTCCAGGTCGATTCCGACGATGTCCTGCCGCGGAATCATCACGTCCTCCACCGTCGCCTGCTCGAGATCCAGGATGTTCACCAGCATGCGTTGGTGGTCGTCGGGAATGTGTTGCCCGCCCTCCTTGAGAAGGGTGCGCAGTTCCTCCCGGTTCAGGTGTTCGATCAGGTCGACGTTGGTGCGTACGTGAAACGGCTTCAGCACCAGGTTGGCCAGACCGTTGACCAGCCAGACCAGCGGATAGAGCACCTTGAGCAGCGCGTACAGGACAAACGATGCCGGGTAGGCGATCCGTTCCGGATGCACGGCTGCGACGGTCTTCGGCGCGACCTCTGAAAAAATGAGAATGACGACCGTCAGCACCAGGGAGGCAAGCCACACGCCGCTGTCGCCCATCAACCGAATGCCGATCACCGTGGCGATGGATGCGGCCAGGATGTTGACGAGGTTGTTGCCCAGCAGGATCAGGCCGATCAGGCGGTCGGGCTTCGAAAGCAGTTTCTGGGCCAGCTTGGCGCCCCGATGGCCCTGGTTGGCCAGATGCCGCAGGCGATACTTGTTGATGGCCATGAGGCCGGTTTCGGAACTGGAAAAGAAACCGGACAGCACAATCAGTACCAGCAGAATGACGTACAGGGTGGTCAGTGGCGATTCAGGCATGCGGATCAGGGCTGTTGCCAGCTTTCGCCGAGGATCATCTCCAGTACCAGCTTGCTGCCGAAATACGACAGGACCAGCAGAACCACGCCGGCCAGTGTCAGTCGGACCGCCAGGCTGCCCCTCCAGCCGTAGCGCCAGCGGCCCCACAACAGAATGCCGAATACCAGCCAGGCCATGATGGACAGCACCGTCTTGTGAACCAGATGCTGGGCGAAGATGTCATTAATGAACACCATGCCCGACCCCAGCGACACGGTCAGCAGGATGAAACCGGCCGCAGTGAGTTTGAACAACAGGCTTTCGAGCACATCCAGCGCCGGCAGGCTGCGCACCAGCGGATTCAGGTGGTGGCGGCGCAGGAAATGATCGATCAGGAAGACGAACAGCGCATACAAACCGCCGATGCTCAGCAGCCCGAAAGCCAGCACGGAACTGACCACATGCACCGTGACGCCGGTCGAGGTCTCTTTGAGGGGTATTGCTTGCTGGGGCAGAATCCACTCCAGCAACAGCACACCCGCGGCAATGGGCAGGGCGACGATGCCGGCCGCATACAACGCCCGGCGTGAGATGGTGGATGTGATCAGCAGTACGATGATGACGAGAGCGCAAAGCGACAGGAGGTGCGGCAGGCTCACATCGGGTTCGAGTGCGCCGAACCAGTGATTGAACTGAACACCCGCATGCAACAGGGCGCCGGCCACCGCAAAACCGAGAGATGCGGTCTGCATGCGGCTGGACCGCGTTCTGATGGAATTGTACAGCAGCGCCGCCGCCACGAGATAGAAGACGGCTGCCAGCAGCAGGGGATAATCGTGCGACATCGAGTTCCGTAGACCGGTTGATTCTGCGGCTATAATACCTGACTAACTCTCAGGTGTTTACACCGCGTGCCAATCAACTTGATCCTTAGCATTTTTCCGGAGTAGTCCATGTTCGAAAATCTCACCGAGCGGCTTTCCCGCACGGTACGCCAACTGAGCGGTAAGGGGCGGCTGACCGAAGACGGCGTCCGCGAGACCCTGCGCGAGGTGCGTATCGCCCTTCTGGAAGCGGACGTCGCATTGCCGGTGGTCCAGTCTTTTATCGGCGAAGTGCGCGAAAAGGCGCTGGGCCAGGAAATCCTGAAGAGCCTGACGCCGGGCCAGGCCATGGTGAAGCTCGTCCACGACGAACTGGTCCGGATCATGGGCTCGCAAAACGAGGCTCTCGATCTCAAGGCACCGGCCCCGGTCACAGTGCTGATGGCGGGACTGCAGGGCTCCGGCAAGACCACCACCACGGCCAAGCTCGCCCGGCTGTTGATCGAGCAGGAAAAGAAGAAGGTGATGGTGGTTAGCTGCGACGTCTATCGCCCGGCCGCCATCGACCAGTTGAAGACGCTGGCCGGCCAGGTGGATGCGGTCTTCCAGCCCTCCAACGCCGATCAGAAGCCTGTCGATATCGCCCGTGGCGCGCTGGCGGAAGCGCGCCGGCAGGTTTGTGACGTACTGCTGGTGGACACGGCCGGCCGCCTGCACGTGGACGATGCCATGATGGAAGAGATCCGCGCCATTCACGAGGCGGTCCACCCCCACGAGACCCTGTTCGTGGTGGACGCGATGACGGGCCAGGATGCCGCCAATACCGCGGCCGCGTTCAACGAAGCGTTACCGCTGTCCGGTATCGTGCTGACCAAAACCGACGGTGACGCGCGTGGCGGCGCAGCCCTGTCGGTGCGCCACATTACCGGCAAACCGATCAAGTTCCTGGGCGCCGGGGAAAAAGTCGATGCGCTGCAGCCGTTCCATCCCGATCGCGTGGCTTCGCGGATTCTCGGCATGGGCGACGTGCTGTCGCTGGTGGAGGAAGTGCAGCGCAAGGTCGACCACGACCAGGCGGAAAAGCTGGTCAAGAAGATCCGCAAGGGCAGGGGATTCGACCTGGAAGATTTCCGCTCTCAGCTCGAGCAGATGCAGAACATGGGCGGGCTTGGCGGGCTGGTCGACAAGCTGCCGGGAATGAACAAACTGCCGGATCAGGTCAAGACCCAGGTCGGGGATAACCAAACCCGGCAGATGATCGCCATCATCAACTCGATGACGCCGCAGGAACGCCGTTTCCCGGACGTCATCCGGGGATCGCGCAAGAAGCGGATCGCGCTCGGCTCCGGCACCGAGATCCAGGCAGTGAACCGCCTGCTGAAACAGCATGCGCAGATGCAGAAGATGATGAAGAAAATGGGCAAGGGCGGCATGGCCGGCATGATGCGCAAGATGAACAAACTCCAGGGCCAGATGCCCCCGGGTCGGTTTCCCGGTGGCAAACCTCCCTTCTGAGGACCGGGACATGAGCAAGACCTCGCGACGTGAATTCCTGAAGGCCGGGTTGTTCGGCGCCGGCACGATTTCACTGACGCTGCTGGCCGCCAGCCGCCTGCGGGGCGCCACCGGCAAGGTGCCGCCGATGCGCGAAGCACTGGGTCCATTGCGGCCCGTGGCCGACGAAACGACCGGCTTGAAGCTGCTCGAGTTGCCGCAGGGTTTCCGCTACAAGACCCTTTCCTGGGCCGGCACGGAACTCGGCGACGGCTCGCCTGTGCCCGGCCACGCGGACGGCATGGGTGTCGTGGCCCAGCACGGAAGCCGCGTCACGCTGGTGCGGAACCACGAACTGGTCGGTTCCAGCGGCGCGATCGGCGATCCGGCTTCAGCCTATGATGTGACTGGCGGCGGAACCACGACGCTGGTCTTCGACACCGAGGCGGAAGCCATTGTCGATTCCTGGGTCAGCCTCGGTGGTACCGCGAATAATTGCGCGGGCGGCGTTACGCCCTGGGGCACCTGGCTGTCCTGCGAGGAGGTCGCGTTCTCGCCTCGCCTTCACAACCTCCCGATTCCGGCCCGCCAGGTGCCATGGCACCTCGAAGGAGCCCGGAGGGAACACGGTTTCGTGTTCGAGGTGCCGTCTGTTGGTGTGGCGCGGCCCGAACCCCTCCTGGCGATGGGCCAGTTCTACCATGAGGCGGTCGCCATCGACCCGGACAGCGGTATTGCCTATCTCACCGAGGACACCGGTCCGGCCGCCGGCTTCTACCGCTTTTTGCCGGAGCACCCGGGCGATCTGGCCGCCGGGGGGCAATTGCAGATGATGAAGGTGCGGCAACGTCCGGACATGCGGAACGGTTTGCCGCTGGGTCAGCACTTCGACGTTTCCTGGGTGGACATACCCGACCCGACGGCCGGTTTCGTCGATGGCGAACGGGACGGCAACGGGGTGGTCACTCAGGGACTGGCGGCGGGTGGCTCGGCGTTCACCTCGCTCGAAGGTTGTACGTTTGACGCAGACCGCGTCTATTTCACCTCCAAATACGGCGGGGAAGTCCGTGCCGGCTACATATACGAGTACCGCCCGACCGAGGAACAGGTCCAGGTTGTGTTCGATTCTCCCGGGCACGTGTATTTCTCCGGACCGGACAACCTCGTGGTGAGCCCGCGCGGCGGCCTGGTTGTCTGTGAAGACCGGGTAGTGGCCGAGAAAAAGGCCCAGCATGTTGCGGCGCTGACCGCTGAGGGCGAACTCGTTGCGTTCTGCAGGACCCATGCCGGGCTGAGAGGCCACCATGCTGGTTTTGACCTGTCGAAGACCGTTCTCATGAGCGAGTGGTCGGGCGCCACGTTCTCGAAGGATGGCCAGTGGCTGTTCGTCAATATCTATAATCCGGGGGTGACGATTGCTATCACGGGTCCCTGGCGGGAAGGTATCATCTGACGGTCGCTTCGGACCCGGCGCGTCGGCCTCTACGGCTGTTTTCTTTTGCCTGAAATCAGAGTAAAATGGCGAGTTTGCTGAAATTCACTTGGACTGAAAAAAGATGGTCATAATCAGATTGTCTCGCGGTGGTGCGAAGAAGAAGCCCTTCTATCACATCGTGGTAACGGACAGCCGCAAGGCACGCGAAGGCCGCAAGATCGAGCGCGTCGGGTACTTTAACCCGGTGGCGCGTGGACAGGAACAGCGCCTGGAACTGGATCTGGAGCGCGTTGACTATTGGACAGGCGTCGGTGCCCAGGTTAGCGAGCGCGTCAAAACGCTGGTTTCCGAGGCGCGCGCTGCCGCTGCTTCCTGAGGTCCGGTTTGGCGTCCCGGGGGCGGCGTGGTGATGGACCACGGCCCGGAGAATGCCAGCGAGGTTCTGCTCGGGCACATCGCCGGCGTGCACGGCATCAGTGGTTGGGTCAAGATCCACTCACTGACTGAACCCAGGGAGGCGATTTTTGAATACCAGCCCTGGCTGCTGGGAGAACCGCGGAAGGCGGTTCGGATCAGCGAGGGCAAAAAGCACGGCAACCGGCTGATTGCCTTGCTGGAAGACATCGATACACGTGAGCAGGCCGAGGCGTTGATCGGCAAGGAAATACGCGTGTACCGCGATCAGTTGCCGGAGTTGCCCGGTGGGCAGTATTACTGGGCGGACCTCATCGGACTTGCCGTCAGGCTCGAGGACGGCAGGGATCTGGGCAAGATCGAGAGCATTCTGGCCACCGGCGCAAATGACGTCATGGTGGTGAAGGGCGACCGGGAGAGACTGATCCCGTTTGTGACCGACCAGTATGTGAAAAGCGTGAATTTGGATACTGGCATTGTGCTGGTGGACTGGGATCCGGACTTCTGAGCCATGAAAGTCCAGGTAATCACGCTGTTTCCCGAGGCGTTCAGACCGTTGGTCGGACTGGGCGTCACCGGCCGGGCGCTGGAGTCCGGCAAGATCGAGCTGAATTTGCTGAATCCGCGGGATTTCGCTGCGGACAGGCACCGGACGGTGGACGATCGCCCCTATGGCGGCGGCCCCGGCATGGTGATGGCGGTGGAACCGTTGCGCAGTGCGATTCGCGCG
>JASFKQ010000160.1:0-8715 GCA_050118555.1 Lysobacterales bacterium | reverse complement strand
CTCGGGCAAAAAAGTCGTGCTGTTTTCAGTTCCCGGCGCCTTCACTCCCACCTGCTCGGCGCGCCATTTGCCGGGGTTCGTCGAACGCGCGGAAGAGATTCTCGGGCGGGGCGTGGACACCATTGCCTGCATGGCCGTAAACGATGTCTTCGTCATGGACGCCTGGGGCAAGAGCGCCGGCGCCGACCGCATCTTGATGCTTGCCGACGGCAACGGCGAGTTTACGCGCTCGCTCGGCCTCGAACTGGACGCGACCGGTTTCGGCATGGGCCAGCGGTCGCAGCGCTTCGCCCTGATCGCCGAGGACGGCGTGATCACCGGCCTGTTCGTGGAGGCGCCTGGCGAGTTCAAGGTCAGCAGCGCGGAACACGTCCTGTCGAACCTCTGATACCCCTGATTCGCGTCATGGCGCCCTGCCCGGGCGAACTTCATAATCGGCACCATTTTCTGATACGGGGCAAGCATGCAGAAATACCCACATCACTACCTGGCAGCGGCGAAGGGCGGAACGGCCGGCATCATCGATACCTGCAGCCCTGGCCTGGCAAACATCGAAGCCATGCCGCCGAGGGAATTCGACGGCCCGGGAGACAAGTGGTCACCGGAGACGATGCTCGTTGCTTCGGTGGCTAATTGCTTCATCCTGACTTTCCGCGCCGTAGCCAGGGCATCGGGCTTCGAATGGAACAACCTGGAGGTGGAAGTCGTCGGTGTGCTGGATCGCGTGGATCGCGTCACCCGTTTCACCGAGTTCCGTATCGATGTCGCGCTGCACGTACCGACAGGCACTGACAGCCAAAAGGCGCACCACCTGGCGGAGCGTTCCGAAAGCGTGTGCCTGGTGACGAAATCGCTCAGCGGCGAGAAAATCCTGAACGTCGTCGTCATCCACGACGATTGAGCGCGCAGGACCAGCGGAGGAACATCAGATGAAAGCACCAGCCCTGGCATGCCTTCTGGCGGCCGTTGCCACGGCCCCGGCAAGCGCCGATGCGCCGGACAACGAGGCTGCCGCCCGGGCCGCCGTCATGGCGTTTGCGGATGCACTGAAAACCGAGCTGGTATCGGCAATGCAATCGGGCGGGCCGCTTAACGCCATTGAAGTCTGCAACACGCGGGCGCCCGAGATCGCCAGACAGGCTTCGCTCGACAACGGCATGAACCTGTCGAGAGTCAGCCTGCGGAACCGCAATCCACACAATGCCCCCAACGACTGGCAGACCGCTGTGCTGCAAGACTTCCAGCAGCGCAAGCAGGCCGGGGAAGCAATCGACCGGCTGTCCTGGAGTACAACCGCGGAGACCGGCGAGGGCCGCGAGTTCCGGTTCATGAAGGCCATCCCGACGGCGCCGGTGTGCCTGGCCTGTCACGGTGAAACCCTCGAGCCGGCAGTGGCCGAAAAAATCGCGGAACTCTACCCGGCGGACAAGGCCACCGGCTTCAAGCCCGGCGACCTCCGCGGCGCCTTCGTCGTCACCCGCCAGCTTCCCTGATTGAAACTACGGGGGCGTTGGACGGGAAAACTGGAATGAAAAGATAGGAATGCAAAGGACGCTAAGGGCCGCAAAGGACGCAAAGGGTTCTTGGTTGGGTCAGGATGTCGACAAGTTTGGCGGACGAGTCAGCCTGAGCGGCTGCGTGGTGTGAGCAGAGCGGTCTTTTCCGCAGAAAACGCCGAAAACGCTGAGTTTAAGAGCCAGAACTGGATGCCTGGTGCCCTCAGCAATTAACTTCAATATTCGGCATATTCAGCGTCCTCCGCGAAAACCATTTCCTTGCTGTCGTGCCCGTTCCGCCGGGAGGACCCCGGAATTCTGCCACCGCCGGCGGCGTCCGGCGCGGACATCCCACAAACTTTAGTGTGCTTTGCGTTCCCCTACGACCGCTCGGTTTCCCCCGCTTCGCCTGCTTCACCTGCTTCGTCGGGTTCGTCCGGCTCCCCCACTTCGACCACTTCGTCTTCGGGTTCGATGCATTCGATGCCGACGAGTTTTTCGCCTTCGCGCAGGCGGATCAGAGTCACGCCCTGCGTATTGCGTCCCAGGGTGGATATTTCACCGGCGCCGGTGCGCACCAGCGTGCCGCCGTCCGAAATCAGCATGATGTCGTCCTGGTCCGTCACCTGAATGGCGGCGATCAGCGGGCCGTTGCGATCCGAAGTCTGGATACCGATCACGCCCTGTCCACCCCGGCCCTGGCGATGGTGATCCTCCACCGCGGTACGCTTGCCGTAACCGTTCTCGGTCACGGTCAGAATATCGCCCTCGCCGATTTGCAGCATCGAGACCACCTGCTGGCCCTGTTTGAGCCGAATGCCGATCACGCCGCGCGCCACGCGACCCATCGGGCGTACGTCGCTGCCCGCGAAGCGGATGCACTTGCCGGAACTCGCGAACAGCATGATGTCGTGCTTGCCGTCCGTCAGAGTTACATTCACCAGTTCGTCATCTTCCGGCAGGTCGATCGCCCAGATGCCGGTTGCCCGCGGCCGTGAATACTGCGACAGCGCGGTCTTCTTGACGATGCCGCTGCGGGTTGCGAAAAACACGAAGAGGTCGTCCGGGAAGTCACGCACGGGCAACACGGCGTTGACGCGCTCGTCCTTCTCCAGCGGCAACAGGTTCACGATCGGCTTGCCGCGGCTGACGTGACTGGCCTGAGGCAACTGATAGACCTTGAGCCAATACACCCTGCCGCTGCTCGTGAAGCACAGCAGCGTATCGTGCGTATTCGCAATGAACAGGCGCTCGACGAAATCTTCTTCCTTCATCCGCGTCGCGGACTTGCCCGTTCCTCCACGCCTCTGGGCACGGTAGCGGTCCAGCGGCTGGGACTTGGCGTAACCGTCATGCGACAGCGTGACGACCACGTTTTCCTCGGTGATCAGGTCTTCCAGGCTCAGGTCCAGCCGGTCTTCGATGATCTCGGTACGACGTTCGTCCCCGTAGGCATCCTTGACGGCGGCGAGTTCTTCCCGGATCACCTCCATCAACCGCTCGGGATCAGACAGGATGCGTAACAACTCCTTGATGCGCCCGAGGATCTCGCTGTACTCCTCGGTCAGTTTTTCCTGCTCGAGCCCGGTCAGGCGATGCAGGCGCATGTTCAGGATTTCCTGCGCCTGAACGGGCGAAAGGCGATAGCCGCCTTCCTGCAGACCGAACTGCGGCTCCAGGTCCTCGGGACGTGAAGTTTCGGCACCACCCTGGCCCAGCATGGCAGCGACCATTCCGGGATCCCAGGGGCGCTCCAGCAAACGTTCCCTGGCGTCGGCCGGCGTCGGCGATGCCTTGATCAGTTCGATGACCTCGTCGAGGTTCGCCAACGCGACGGTCAGGCCCTCCAGCACGTGGGCACGATCCCGCGCCTTGCGCAGTTCGTAAAGCGTGCGACGGGTCACTACCTCGCGGCGATGCCCGACGAACGCATTCAGCACTTCCTTCAGGTTCAGAAGCCGCGGTTGTCCGTGCACCAGGGCAACCATGTTGATGCCGAACACGCTCTGCATGGCCGTGTGCTTGTACAGATTGTTCAGCACCACTTCGGGCACTTCGCCCCGTCGCAGTTCGATGACCACCCGCATGCCGTCCTTGTCGGACTCGTCGCGCAGTTCGGTGATTCCCTCGATCTTCTTTTCCTTGACCAGTTCCGCAATCTTCTCCAGCAGCCTGGCCTTGTTCACCTGGTATGGCAGCTCGTTGACGATGATCGCCTGCCGGCCGCTCGATTCGTCCGTCTCGATCTCGGCGCGGGCGCGGACGTAAATGCGCCCCCGCCCGGTGTGGTAAGCATCGTGGATGCCCTGCGCGCCGTTGATGATGCCGGCGGTGGGAAAGTCGGGACCCGGCAGGAAGTGCATCAGATCGTCAATGGACAAATCCGGGTCGTCGATCAGCGCAACGGTCGCGTCGATGACTTCCACCAGGTTGTGTGGCGGAATATTGGTGGCCATGCCGACGGCGATACCCGCCGACCCATTGACCAGCAGGTTCGGAACCCGTGTCGGGAGGACCTGGGGCTCCTTTTCGGTCTCGTCGTAATTCGGGATGAAGTCGACGGTTTCCTTATCCAGGTCGGACAGCAATTCGTGGGCGAGCCGCGACATCCGCACTTCGGTGTATCGCATCGCCGCCGGCGCATCGCCGTCGACCGAACCGAAGTTTCCCTGGCCGTCGACCAGCATGTAACGCATGGCGAAGGGCTGGGCCATGCGCACGATCGTGTCGTACACCGCCGTGTCGCCGTGCGGGTGGTATTTGCCGATCACGTCGCCGACGACGCGCGCTGATTTCTTGTATGGCTTGTTCCAGTCGTTGCCCAGCTCGCTCATGGCGTAAAGCACGCGGCGATGCACAGGTTTCAGACCGTCCCGGACATCGGGCAATGCCCGGCCGACGATGACGCTCATCGCGTAGTCCAGGTAGGACTGTCGCATCTCGTCTTCAAGGTTTACCTGCAGGACTTCTTTGGCAAGTTCAGCCATACTAGAGAAAATCTCCGAAATGTGTTCTATCTTTTTGTTTTAAGAGGATTAAAGTTTTGCAATCTAGAACGGTTTTGCGCACCGGACGGCGGCTCCCGTGAATCGGAAAATTATACCATAAACTCATGTTTAAACGGCTTTTTCCGGCCGTGAGGGAACGCACCGACCCAAAGGGCTGGCCCGACTCGTGGCGTGCCAGTATCATGCGCGTTTCCACCTCAATCAAAACGGCCAACATCCTGATGATCCGATTTACGCAACGCATCCTGTCAGCTCCCGCTCTGCTCGCACTCGTACTCTGCCTTTCCGGCACGCCACTTCGGGCCGCGGCCGCACCAACCGCAGTCATCCATACGAGCATGGGCGATATCACGGTCGAACTGTTCGCGGACAAGGCGCCCGTCACGGTGGCCAACTTCGTGGACTACGCCCGCAGCGGCTTCTACGACGGCACCATCTTTCATCGCGTCATCAGCCATTTCATGATCCAGGGAGGGGGGTTCACGCCGGACATGCACAAGAAGGAAACCGGAGATCCCATCGCCAATGAAGCGGCCAACGGCCTCTCGAACGAAAGGGGAACCATCGCCATGGCCCGCACCAATCAGCCCCACTCGGCAACGGCGCAGTTCTTCATCAATGTGCAGGACAACCCCAACCTGGACCATACCGGTGAGAACAGTTCGCGTGCCTGGGGCTACGCGGTCTTCGGACGCGTCACCGGCGGCATGGACGTGGTGGACAACATACGCCTCGTCGAGACCACCACCCGCCCGCCCTACTCCGATGTGCCCGTGGAACCCGTCGTCATCGAACACGTCGATATACTCGAGCCCTAGGCAAAAGGGCCGCGCGCGCGACATGAGCACCCTGTTCATTTCAGATCTCCATCTCGAGGACGGCCGGCCCGAATGCACCGCGTGGCTGCGCGGTCTGCTCGAAGGGCCGGCGCGCAGCGCGGACGCCCTGTATATCCTCGGCGACCTCTTTGAGTACTGGATTGGCGACGACGCGCCCAGTGCGACAGCGGTCGAGGTGGCGGAGGGACTCTCGGATCTTGCACACTCCGGGGTGCTCTGCTACTTCATCCACGGCAACCGCGACTTCCTGCTGGGGGAATCCTGGGCCGCGTCGGCAGGCATCCGCCTGTTGCCCGAAACCGTCGTGGCGGACCTGTACGGCACGCCGACGCTATTGCTGCACGGTGACACGCTGTGCACGGACGACACGGAATACCAGGCCGTGCGCCGCCAGATGCGCGATCCGGCCTGGCAGGCCCACGTGCTGACGCTGCCGGTGCCGGAACGCCTGCGAATGGCCCGCGAGGCCCGCGACGCGAGCATGCAGCATACGGGAACGGCTGCAGAGGCCATCATGGACGTCAACGAGCAAGCCGTGCGGGACACCTTCGCAGCCCACGGCGTACGGCGCATGATCCACGGCCACACGCACCGGCCCGCGGTGCACCGCCACCGCCTGAAAGACGGCAGCGAGGGCGAACGCATCGTGCTGGCGGACTGGTACCACGCCGGCAGCTATCTCAGGGTAACGCCAGAGGGTGCGGAGTCGATCGAGCTTTAGATTCCGCCTCGTAAATGTCGCGGTGCACGGGACTTTTCGGGATGGTTCACAGCGCAGTGAGTTCCCGCATCTCGCGCCGGGTGAACCCGGCCCGCCTGCGGGCATCGAGATTGAACGGACCGCGCACCGATCCCGAATAACGGGTTGCCAGCAAATCGAGAAAGGTCGCTTCCGCATCCACGCCCGCCTCCTGGCAACAATGGCGGAACCAGTGCGTTCCAACCGCGACGTGACGCACTTCCTCGGCCAGGATCACTTGCAGCACCTCCACGGAGCGCTGATCACCGACAGACGCAAGCCGCTCGATCATACCGGGCGTAACATCCAGCCCACGCGCCTCGAGCACGCGGGGCACCAGGGCCATGCGGACCAGGCAACTGTCCGCGGTATTCATCGCCATTTCCCATAGCCCGTCGTGTGCAGGAAAGTCGCCGTAGGCCCGTCCGAGTTCGCGCAGGCGCTCCGCGACCAGGCTGAAATGGCGCGCCTCGTCGGCGGCTACCGAGAGCCAGTCACGGTAGTAAGCGGGGGGCATGCCCCGGAACCGGTACACGGCGTCGAGGGCAAGGTTGATCGCATTGAATTCGATATGCGCGATGGCGTGAATGAGCGCCGCCCGGCCTTCCGGGTTGCCCAGCCTGCGGCGAGGCACCCGCGCGGGATCGACGAGTTCGGGCCGCGCCGGCCGCCCGGGCGGCCCTATGGGCTCGACCGCACAGTCGGGATCGTGCGGCACGGAGGCACGCTCGAACGCGAGCCACAGGGCGCGCACCGCGGCACATTTTTTACCCGGGTCAGACAGCGCCAGGCAGCGCCGGCTCGCCTCGAACAGACCTTCGCTCACGCGGCCCGAAGAAACCCGCCTCAGAGACGCTCGATCAGGGCGTCCGCGAAACCCGATGTGGGCACTTCGGTCGCGCCTTCCATCAGGCGCGCGAAATCGTAGGTCACGATCTTGTCACCCACGGTGCGCGTAAACGCCTCCTTGATCAGGTCGGACACTTCCCGCCAGCCGATGTAATCGAACATCATGCAGCCCGAGAAAAGCAGCGAGCTGGGGTTGACCTTGTCGAGATTCGAGTACTTGGGAGCCGTGCCGTGGGTCGCTTCGAAAACGGCGACGTGGTCGGCCATGTTGGCGCCCGGGGCAATGCCCATACCGCCGACTTCCGCCGCGACCGCATCGGAAAGGTAATCGCCGTTCAGGTTCATGGTCGCCAGCACGTCGAACTCGGTGGGCCGCAACAGCATCAGCTGGAAGGTGATGTCGGCAATCCGGTCCTTGATCAGGACTTTGCCTTCCGGCTGCTTGCCGTCGAACTTTTCCCACAGTTCCGCCTCGGTGACTGTCTGCTCGCCGAATTCGTCACGCGCCACCTCATAGCCCCAGTTGCGGAACGCACCTTCGGTGAACTTCATGATGTTGCCCTTGTGCACCAACGTCACGCTGGACCGACCATTGTCGATCGCGAACTGGATGGCCTTGCGGATCAGTCGCTTGGAGCCGAACGGTGAGATTGGCTTGATACCGAGGCCGGCGTCTTCGAAGAAATTCACGCCCATTTCCTCGCGCAGGAAGCTTGCCAGTTTCTGGTTTTCGGGGGTACCGGACTGGTACTCGATGCCCGAATACACATCCTCGGTATTTTCGCGGAAAATCACCACGTCCACATCCTCGGGATGCTTCAGGGGCGAGGGCACACCCTGAAAATACTGGACCGGGCGCACGCAGGCGTACAGGTCAAGTTCCTGCCTCAGGGAGACGTTGAGCGAACGAAAGCCGCCGCCCACCGGCGTGGTCAGCGGGCCTTTGATCGCAACGAGCACTTCGCGGATCGCGTCCAGCGTTTCGGCCGGGAAATAATCGCCGTCGTAGATTCCGGCCGCTTTCTCACCCAGGTACAGCTCGGCCCATTCGACCTTGCGTTTGCCGCCGTAGGCTTTTTCAACGGCCGCGTTCCAGATTCTCAGCGAGGCGCGGGTGATGTCCGGACCGATTCCGTCGCCCTCGATGAAACCCAGAACGGGATTATCGGGTACTACAAGCCTGCCGTCGCTGATAGTAATCTTCTGTCCGGATTCCGGAATCTTGATATGGCGATAACTCATTTTCTTTTTCCTTGAACGATGAAGTGCAAACCAAACGGATAGTATACAGCCCGGCGCCGCGGCCTGTTAACGTCGTGCGGGCTTCGAAGGGTCCTCCAGGAGCACACCCAACGGCGGCCCACGCCGCACTTGCGGCACCGTGCGCGAATTAACGGGATCTTAATCCGCGCCGGGCATAATTCCGCTGGGCGACCCGATTCACATTGCCACCAATCCACGACCATGCAGGCGAGTTTCCCTACCCGTTCGCCGGGATACCGACTTCGCCGGGGCGACCTGCTCGCCCTGGGCATCGCGCTGACCGTCCATGCCGCGCTCCTGTCGGTGCCCCTGTACCGCTGGCAAACCGGTGATCAGGCCGCCCGGGCAATCGCGGTTTCCCTGCTGACGCGCACTCCAGTCCCACCGCCACCTGCGGAACCGGACCGGGCACGGGAAAAGACGCATTCCTCCTCTGCGTCAGCGGAACCACCCGTAAGCGACAGGCCCGAACCGGGGCCGACGCCTGATGCAAGCCCCCGGTCGCCGCCCCCCCAATCGGC
>JASFKQ010000159.1:0-8755 GCA_050118555.1 Lysobacterales bacterium | reverse complement strand
AGTCCAACACCGACCGGCGCGCCGCGAAAAAGAAACCCCGGCCTGCCCCGGATACCGACTGTGACTGCGGCTGCGGGAGCCTCCAGGACTTTCAGGAAGCGATCTCCGCGCTTTCATCACCAGGTCAGCCGCCGAACATGCAGGCCATCAAACGAGCCAGCGAATGCATCGCCGCGTGCCGGGATGAATACGTGAAATGCGCATCACGTTAGGACAGGAACCGCCATGAACCCGATCCGACTGCTGCCGGTGATTCTCAGTTTCCTCCTGCTTGCCGCCCATTTTTACAGGGCGGGACAGGTAGCTCTGAGCGTACTGTGCGTCCTGTTGCCGTTCCTTCTGTTCCTGCGCCGCTCCTGGATTCCCATGCTGTTCCAAACATTGCTGGTGCTGGGCGCGCTGGAGTGGCTGCGGGCGCTGTACGGTTTCGTCCAGATGCGCCTGGCCTTCGGCGAACCGTGGACCCGGCTGGCAGTGATCCTTGTCGCGGTGGCCCTCTTCACCGCAGTTTCAGGCCTTGTGTTCCGGAGCAGCGGGCTGCGCCGCGCTTACCGCATGGACGACGCCCGGAAGCAATGAGGAACCGAAGAACTTACACCGTCTGGTAGTAGAGGTTTTGCGGGTGGTTCGCCTGGGCGAAGAAAAACCAGCGTTCCGCCAGCAGGCCCAGGTACTGGACAAGGAATGCCGCCAGCAGCAGACCGGTGCTGTCCGATCGCACGCCCAATGAGGCGAACAACAGCGGCACGGGAAACACGAGCGCCAGGAACAACCACTTGACGAACGCGTACTTGCGTTTGGACGCGCCGTGGAAAAACTCGCGGGTATTGAATGAACCGCCCATCGCACCCTGGGACTTCTGCTCGATCCGGCCATGCCGGACGCCGATTGCGGTCTGGAGTGTCGACTTGTGCTTCAGACGGGCATTGCGAACCAGGCTCGCCGTGCGCGTAAAGAACGCCACGCTCGTCGCGACAATGGCCCATCCTGCAAAAACCCGGGAAAGGCCGGAGCCGCCCCAACTGGCGAAGGCCGCCGCCAACAGGAAGCCGGAAGCCAGGCCAAGCAGCGTGTAGTTGATCACCGTCAGCGGCGTCGCCCACTCCTGCAACTGCTTGATGCAGGCGTAGATCATGCCGGTGCACACGTAGAGCGCAAAGGCCAGCAGCGCCGCGGCAGCCCCGATGGCAAGCGACAGGTCGACCGCGAAGGCTCCGCCGAGGGTGAACAACAACGGATTCCAATCCTTGAAGAGAACAACGGCCCAGGCCGCTATGGCGCCCATGAGCGCCGGCAGCACGATGACTTCCCGCGAAAGCCAGGACGTGCGCCAGCGAGCGGCGGCGCGCCACGCGCGCTCCGGGCGCCCAAGGTGCAGGAAGGAACTGAGCAGGCCCAGCGTCAGCAGGCCGAGCGCCAACAGACCACCCAGCGCATGGAACGAGACCGCGTCCTGCTTCGGGACCAGCCCGAAGACCGCATAGACCTGGCCGGTATACAGGGCCAGGAACAGCCCCTGCCCGGCGCCGATCAGCGTGGTGAGGAAAATGACGGAGAAGGCGGGATGCATTACCAGCTCGTGGTTTCGTCCAGCGTCGGGTCAGCCGCGTCCGGCATCGGCAGGTCGCGTTCTTTCTTCAGCGGGTTGTCGGCGCGGACCAGTTCGTCCTCATGGATCGTGATGCGGGTCTTGCGGCGCGGCAGGTAATGGTTGGCGGGCCGTGTGCCCCATTCGGGCATCAGCTGATAGCCACCGTGCTCGCGTATGGCGACGGAGACTTCCGAATCAGGGTCGTCCACATCGCCAAACAGTCGCGCACTGGTCGGACAGGCGTTGACGCAGGCGGGCTTGCGCTCGGACTCCGGCAGCGAGGTGTCGTAGATCCGGTCAACGCAGAGCGTGCACTTGGTCATGATCTTCTGGTGCTCGTCCAGTTCCCGCACGCCATAGGGGCAGGCCCACGAGCAGTACTTGCAGCCGATGCACTTGTCGCTGTCCACCAGCACGATACCGTCTTCGGCGCGCTTGTAGCTGGCGCCGGTAGGGCAGACCGGGACACAGGGCGGGTCCTCGCAATGCAGGCAGCTCTTCGGGAAATGCACCGTCTCGGTCTGCGGGTACTGGCCGACCTCGAAGGTCTGCACGCGGTTGAAGAAGGTGCCGGTCGGATCCTTGCCGTAAGGTTCCAGGTCGGACAATGGCCCAGCCGTTCCGGATGTGTTCCATTCCTTGCAGCTGGTCACGCAGGCGTGACAGCCGACGCAAACGTTCAGGTCGATGACGAGCGCCAGCTGGGTCACGGCCTGCCACCGCGCCCGGCGAACCAGCTCAGCCAGCGTCCCGGGTTGTTTTCGACCGACTGGCCGGGCACCGGACCCAGCGGCTCGAATTGCGGGGAGGTCTCGAGAGCTTCGCCGGCACCGGCCGGGTAGATCCGCACCCGTACGTCGTACCAGCCGGCTTGTCCGGTGACCGGATCGGAATTCGATACGGTTCCCTTGCCGCCAGCCGCGGGCAACTCTTCCTTGATGAGGTGGTTGAGAAGAAAACCCTTTCTGGATTCATTCGCGTCGTTCTTCAGACCCCAGGCGCCGGAAGCCTTGCCGATGGCGTTCCAGGTCCATACCGTGCCCGGCTCGACCGCCTCGGAGTAGCGACACTGGCAGCGGATCTTGCCGTGCATCGATTCCACCCACATCCAGCCGCCATCCTCGATACCGGCTTCACGCGCCGTGCGTGAATTCACATACAGGAAATTCCAGGTGTGGATCTGGCGCAGCCAGGGATTTTGCGAATCCCAGGAATGGTACATCGCCATGGGCCGCTGGGTGATGGCGTTCAGCGGGTACTTGTGCAGGTCGGTGACTCCGGACTCCATCGGCTGGGCGTAGAACGGCAGCGGGTCGAAGTGGGTCTCCACGCGCTGGCGCAGGTGGTCCGGGGGTTGCCGGCCCGGCCTGCGTCCCTGCGCCGCCAGGCGGAAGCGCTGCAGCACCTCGGAATAGATGTGGATGTTGATCGGTTCCGCATAGCGCGTCAGGACGTGGCGCTTGGCCCACTCCAGATAACCCTGGTTCCAGTTGCGCATGTACTGGTACGACCGCGGCAATTCGTAATGAAACACGCAGTTGTTCTGCTCGTACATCTCCCACTGCCGCGGGTTGGGCTCGCCTTTCATGAACTTCTCGCCGCCCTTGCCTCGCCAGCCGGCCAGGAAACCGATCCCCGAGCCCTTGCTGGTCTCGTAGTTGATGACGAAATCCGGGTAGTCCCGGTACTTGCGGCTGCCGTCGGCATTGGTGAACGCGGGCAGCTTCAGGCGCGAAGCTAACTCGATAAGGACTTCCTGGAAGGGCTTGCTGTCCCCGGAAGGGGGCAGCACCGGAATGCGCACCGAGTCAACCGGTCCGTCGAACTCGGAAATGGGCCGGTCCAGCATCGACATGCAATCGTGCCGTTCCAGGTAGGACGTGTCGGGCAAAACCAGGTCTGCAAAAGCGACCGTTTCGGACTGGAAGGCGTCGGCCACCACCAGGAACGGAATCCGATACTCTCCGTTCTCGTCCCGGTCGTTGAGCATCCGCCGGATCTCGCTCGTGTTCATCGACGAATTCCAGGCCATGTTGGCCATGAAGATGAACAGCGTGTCAATCGGGTAGGGGTCACCGCGCCAGGCGTTGGTGATGACGTTGTGCATCAGCCCGTGCACGGCCAGTGGGTATTCCCAGGAAAAGGCCTTGTCGATCCTCACCGGATCGCCCCCGTCGTCGACGAAGAGGTCCTCGGGCGCGGCTGGCCATCCGAGCGGCATGCCGTCCAGCGGCATGTCCGGCTGCACCGCCTCCGGGCTGTTGGGTGGCTTTGCGCACGGCGGAATCGGCCGGGGGAACGGCGCCTTGTGCCGGAAGCCGCCGGGGCGGTCGATCGTGCCCAGCACGCTCATCAGGATAGCCAGCGCCCGAATCGTCTGGAAGCCGTTGGAATGGGCTGCCAGGCCACGCATCGCGTGAAAGGCCACCGGGTTGCCGGTAATCGTCTGGTGTTCCCTGCCCCAGGTGTCCGTCCAGGGAATCGGCAGTTCGATCTTCTCGTCCCGCGCAGTGATGCCCATTTCATGGGCCAGGCGCCGAATGGTGTCAGCGGGGATGCCGGTGATCCCGGAAGCCCACTCGGGCGTGTACTTTTTCAGGCGTTCAGTCAGTAACTGGAACGCAGTTTTCGCCGGCACCCCGTCATCGAGCGTGAACGAACCCAGCAGGTAGGGATCGGCATCGGCTGAATGGGTAATGACCGGCCCGTCGCGTTCGCGGTCCCACCAGAGCGTGTTCTGCGGATCGAAGCAGCCTTCCTCGACCGGTATGTCCCTGCGCACGAACATGCCGTAGTTCGGAGAATCCGGATCGACGTTTACGAGCTCCGGCGCATTCGTGTACTGCGCCAGGAAATCCCTGTCGTACAAACCTTCGTGGACGATGACGTTCGTCAGCGCGAGCAGCAGCGCTCCGTCGGTGCCGGGACGGATAGGAACCCACTCGTCGGCGATGGCCGAGTAGCCGGTGCGCACCGGGTTGATCGAGACGAAGCGGCCGCCGTTGCGTTTGAACTGTGATATTTCCTTTTTGAGCGGGTTCGAATGGTGGTCCTCTGCGGTCCCGATCATCACGAACAGCTTCGCGCGCTCGAGGTCCGGCCCGCCGAATTCCCAGAAGGAGCCACCGATGGTGTAGATCATGCCCGCGGCCATGTTGACCGAGCAGAAACCGCCGTGCGCCGCGTAGTTTGGTGTACCGTACTGTCGGGCGAACAGTCCGGTCAGGGCCTGCATCTGGTCACGGCCGGTGAACAGCGCAAATTGCTTCGGATCGGTTGCGCGCAGGCGGCCGAGGCGCTCCTCCAGGATTTCGTAGGCGCGCTCCCAGGAAATAGCCTCGAACTGGTTGTCGCCCCGTTCGCTGCCCTCCTTGCGCAGCAGCGGCCGGGTCAGGCGGGCCGGCGAGTATTGCTTCATCAGCCCGCTCGAACCTTTCGCGCAGATCACGCCCTTGTTGATCGGGTGCTCCGGGTTGCCCTCGATGAAGCGGATTTCGCCGTCGCGCAACGTGACCCGGATCCCGCAACGGCAGGCACACATGTAGCAGGTGGTGTTCTTTACTTCGGTGCGGCTTCTGCGGTCAACATCCTTGGACAGCGGATCGTGTAGGGGTTTGGCCATGGAGTGGGTTCGCGCCGGTTTCGAGTCGGTCCGCCGATGCCGTCATTCAGCGATGGAGAGCCAGATCATACATGAAGAAATTCTAATATACAAAAGCCCTCGATGCAGCGTTTCCACCCGCCTCAAGCCAGGCTGGCGTAATACTCCCTGAGGATCTCGATCACCTCCGGCCGGCCGAATTCGCGCGGCACAGGGGCCCCTTCGGCGAGCATGGCTCGCTGCTCAGTGCCGGAGATGTGGATCCGGTCCTCGTCCCCGTGCGGGCAGGTCTTGCCGGTGGCCATGCCAAAGCACTTGTTGCAGAAGAAGGTGATGTCGATCTTCAACGGCCGTGTCTGCAGCGCGCCGTCCCACAGGGTGTCGAAGATGTGGTGGGCGTCGAAGGGGCCGTAGTAGTTGCCGACACCGGCATGGTCGCGCCCGACGATCAGGTGCGAACAGCCGAAGTTCTGTCGGATCAGCGCGTGCAAAAGCGCTTCGCGGGGCCCGGCGTAGCGCATCTCGATCGGGTAGCCCGCCTGGATGACGGTACCGGGCACGAAATAGTTGTCGATCATCGCCTGTATCGCCCGGGTGCGGACTTCAGCCGGGATGTCCCCGGGCTTCAGCTTGCCCAGCACCTGATGAATGAATACGCCGTCGGTGACCTCGATGGCGATCTTGACCAGGTGCTCGTGCGCGCGCTGCATGGGGTTCCGGGTCTGGAACGCGGCCACGCGGGACCAGCCGTGCTCAATGAACAGGGCCCTGGCCTCGGCCGGTCGCAGGTACAGGTCGGGATACTTGCCGGGGTATTCTCCCTCCGACAGGCAGGTCACCCGTCCGGCCAGGCTGACCTCGCCCTGCGCCATGACTTTCTGCACGCCGGGGTGGGCCGTATCCTGCGTGCGGTACACGTGCTCGCACTCCAGGCGCTTGTCGGGCGCATACTTGTCGGTGACTTCCATGATGGCGAGGATCGCACCACTTTCTCCGTCGACCAGCGCGACTTCCTCCTCGACGTCGATGCGCTCCGCCAGGTCGCGCTCGCAGGACAGGGTGATCGGGATGGGCCAGAAGATGCCACTCTCCAGCTTCATGTCGACGCAGGCGCCGCGCCAGTCCGCCTCGTTCATGAAACCGTCGATCGGTGTATACGCGCCCATCGCCATCATCAGCACGTCTGACACCTCCCGGCTCGTCATCGGCACCTTCTCCAGGTGGCGGGCGCGCTCCAGCTCCTCGGCCCGTTCCGTTTGCGGCGCCAGCAGCGCCTTGAGTCCCCGGCCGCCGTGGGGTTCTACCAGCTTTGACACGATTTTCTTCTCCTGGAAGTCATGATGGGTTCAGATTGCTCAGCGTGGCTAGGCGGACTGCGCGTCATCCGGTGCCGCGCACCTTTCTTACGTATTTCTGCCGGTGCGGAATGACCCCTCGCACCCCGCCCTGCGGATTCTCTACGTCGCCCACGTACCGGGGGATCACGTGGATATGAAGATGCGGTATCGACTGGCCCGCCGCCCTTCCGACGTTGACGCCGACGTTGTATCCATCCGGGCTGAACCTTTGGTCGATGATCGGCTTCACTTCGTCCAGCAGTTCCCAGATGGCCAGTTTTTCCTCGGCCGTTGCGTCGAAATATTCCGCGAAATGACGTCTCGGAATGAGCAGGCAGTGCCCCTCACTGACCGGATAGGTGTCATAATGGGCAAAAGCCAGCTCATTTTCTATGATGATTTCAGGCTCGCCGCAAAATGGGCAATCCGAAAGCTCCGACATGTGTATCGCCTTCTGTTGGGGACCGTTCATACCAAACGGTTGTTTTTTCGATGTACCGCTGAGATACTTCTGAGTAGATTAGAAAATCATAATGTTAGCTTGGGCCCGCTGCAAACTTAAATTTCCTGACAACCAGCTCTTGATCTGATAACTGCCGGGGAGGCCAAAATTCATGTTCAGCAATCCCTTCTTCGAGCTTACGGGACTCATCCCGCCCATTGTGATGCAGATTTACGTGATCGTCATGGCGCTCCTGGTGGCAGGCGGCACGATTCTGGACACCCTCCACAAGAAAAGCGCCCAGTATTTCTTTGAGAACACCGAAAAGAGCAAGAAAGCGGCCACTCGGGAGGTTTCGAATGTTGAAAAAGCCGGAATAGCCGTGGCGACCGTAGCCGTCGATGTCCTGACCTCTGGTGAGTTCTGCAACCAGAAGCGCAGGCTGGCACACCTCCTGACCATGTACGGATTCGTGCTGTTCATCGTCAGCACTGCTGTCATGATCTTTGGTTATGCTGACTCGGCCAAAGCGGCAGCCTGGCCGTTCCTTTGGCACCTCGGCGCACTGATGGTGTGCGTGGGCGGCTACTGGTTCTGGTTCGCTATCCGCGTCGATGTCGCGGCGGAGGGTAACCCCTGGTACCGGGTGGTGCGGGCCGACCTCTTCATCCTGGCGCTGCTCGCGACCACTACGCTCGCACTGCTCTGGTCCGTGTTTGGGGCGACTTTCTTCTTCGTCCTGTTCATCGCCGCCGCCACGGTGCTGTTCGGTACGGTTCTCTGGTCCAAGTTCGCGCACATGTTCTTCAAGCCTGCCGCGGCTTTCCAGAAACGGGTGACCAAAGCCGACGGTTCACGCGAGAATCTGCCGGAAATACCCGATTTGACGGATCCCGCCGTACATGAACGGTATCCGGATATTCCGGCCTATCTGGGCAAAAACCCGCCTAACATGGGCCTTGGCATCAAGCGCGAAGCACCAAGCCACTACTGAGTCGCTTCAACTGACCAGACTATTTAGAGAAGACTGATATGCCTACTTTCGTATACATGACCCGTTGTGACGGCTGCGGACACTGCGTTGATATCTGCCCTTCAGACATCATGCACATCGATCCGACCATGCGCCGCGCCTACAACATCGAGCCCAACATGTGCTGGGAGTGCTACTCCTGTGTCAAAGCCTGCCCCCAGAACGCCATTGACGTTCGTGGCTATGCGGACTTCGCGCCACTGGGACACTCGGTACGAGTGGATCGTGATGAGGAGAAGGGTGTCATCGCCTGGCGCATCAAGTCCCGCAACGGCGAAACCGACCTGAATCTCCTGGCGCCGATCACGACCAAACCCTGGGGCACGGCCATACCGCAACTGAAGGACGTGGCCGGACCCACCCAGGAAGTGCGTGACAGCCAGTTGCTGTTCAACGAGCCGAAGTATATCCGCATGGATGAAGGTGACATTCACACCCTGGAATCCAACGGGCTCAAGATGAAAGCAGGGGTGTACTACTAATGGCCTACAAAACGATCGTAGAAGACAACATCGACATCCTGGTCGCGGGTGCCGGCCTCGGCGGTACCGGCGCTGCTTTCGAAGCGCGCTACTGGGGTCAGGACAAGAAGATCGTCATCGCTGAAAAAGCGAACATAGACCGTTCCGGCGCCGTGGCGCAGGGTCTGTACGCGATCAACTGCTACATGGGAACCCGCTTCGGCGAGAACAACCCGGAAGACCACGTTCGCTATGCGCGAATCGACCTGATGGGCATGGTGCGCGAGGAC
>JASFKQ010000158.1:0-8760 GCA_050118555.1 Lysobacterales bacterium | reverse complement strand
TCCACGATCAGTGACGCATTCAATTCCCTGACCAGATCAGCCATCTTCCAGCTCTCGCCTTTGAAGGAAAACGAAGAGGTCCGGGAGATGACCTCCAGTCCCGGCACCTTGACCAAGAGGTTGATCAGCTCTTCGGAAATGCCGTCCGAAAAGTATTCGTTAGCCGGATCCTCGCTCATGTTCACAAATGGCAGCACGGCGGCCCGGTGAAAGCCCTGTTTGGCGACGGGTTCATCCGACAACGGGACGACGGGGGGAATAAGCCGAAAACCCATCTTGGGGATGGTTTCTATGATGGTCGACTGGTGGGCGGAATCCTCGAATGCCTTGCGCAACTCCGCGATTCGCTGCGTTAGTACTTCATCGGATATGGCCGCACCGGGCCATACACGATCGAATAGCTCCTGACGGGTGACAACGGAATTTGCAGCGCTGGCAAGGCAATCCAGTACGGCCATGGCCTTGGGTGCGAGATGTACTGAGCCACAACCGCGCTCGATACGGTTTCGATGCGGCCTGACCACCCACTCACCGAGACGATATCCGGTAGCCAATTCTGCACCTTGCGGTCAAAGACCCGGAATCAAATGAGTTTGCATTACCAAACACCCGAATCTAATGGTAGCGCATCCGGCCAACCCCGGACATATCCCCGATCACGCCCTTCAACGGGTTTTCGTCATGTTTTCGTCAGGACGTATCGTGGCGATGGACCTACGCTGGAATCTGCGGTACTTGCCGCTGTTTCGTCTCCAGGTTGTTCGCAACCGCCCAAACCCTAAAAGCGAATAACCTCCCGAACCGATAGCGGCGCCTTGGCCGCATTTGCAGGTGTTCTTCTTAAAGCATGTCGTAAATGAGGAGGTTGATCATGAAAACACTGCTCATAGTACTCGCGATGTTGCTGACATTCCCTTTCGCCTACGCGGGCGATGACGATGACTCCGGGTACGGAAAGAACTGCACTTACATCGGCAGTTGGTTCGGATACAACTCCGATGAGGAAGTAGCCTGGACGAGTCAGGCAAATGGAATGCAAAGTTCGCATGGAACCATGTTGCTGGAGATTCCTTTCGATCCGGAAACGTTCAACGGCTATGGTTTCAACGCGGTGGGTTTGCTGAGCAATCTGAAAGGCGAGTGGCAAAGGATCGGTCACAATACTTTCTACTACCGGGCCGCGAGCTTCGCTTATAACGCCAATGGCGATGCCGAATGGATCGCCAAGCTCACAGGCACGGCGACTGTGACGGGTGACGAGTGTGACGTCATCGAAATTGATGACACCGTATTGTCGATCTATTTCTCAGATGCCGATCACGAGTTGATTGACGACGGGCTCTTTTACCAGAGCGAGTTTGGTAAGCACAAAGGTTATCGAATCAGGAATGATCTGCCCTGAGAAGTGACGGAACAACCGGTAGAAGAAATCTCTAATTGGCGCGGGCAATTGGCGGGGTCGGACTATCGCATTTGCCAGACAATCAATGGCCTGGAAACAGATTCCTGGCAATTTGTGGCCTCAGACCCCGCTTTCGCCACCAAAATGATGCAGTCGGACGGGGCTCTATCGGAGTTTGAAACTACTTATTTGTGACGAAAACGCCATCTGAGCGGTCCTATAGGGGCGAATTGGCAAAACTCTTTCATTTAATCATTGAGTTATGGGGGCCCGACCCCGAAAGGGTTGGGTTAGGCCGGCCCGGCCCCGAACGGCCCGGCCGGAACCGAAAGTTGATCAAAGGTATGCACTGCGCAACCAGATGCCCACCCGTCGAAACGAAAGTCGCCTCGTCTGATGCTCCGCCCGGCGTTTCAATTCATGAAAGGGCGTGTCTCGCAACCCGATCCGGGGTGTTTCAAGGCCATCGTTAAATGCACGGGTTAGGGAACGTCTGGGATATACTATTTGCAGCCCCCGCAGCCGGAGATATCCCAATGAAACCGATGATACAACTGATGGCAATCGCTGCCCTTGTGCTCACCGCTACCCATGCATCGGCGCAAAAGAGTGGGCAGTCCATTGTGATACAGCACGGTATCGTTGTTGGCTCTTCCTATGTGCAGGAACAGTCCGACGCAGGCAAAGCGGCGCTGGTCGGTGGCGCGTTGGGTTATGGCTTGACGCGAAACAAGTCGAGGTCCACCAAGGCCGCCGCCAGTGTCGCGGGAGCTGCCCTGGCCGGCGGGGCCAAGAGCGCAGCGGAAGGCAGCCGCGAAGCCCGGAAATATGAGGTCAAGACGAGTAGCGGCATAGTCGTCATCATCTCCGATCAGACCGAGATCAAGGTCAACGACTGCGTCGTTGTGGAAAACCCTGGAAACACGAATGCCAATATCCGTCGCGTGGATCCGACCTTCTGCGATCCGGCTTCGGCCGACGTCGTGGCCGAACTCCAGGGTGAAGTCATGGAAGAAGCGGAGGAATGTGCCGCAGCCAAGCGCGAACTGGCCGGGGCCGATACGGATGCCGCCTTCGATCGTGCGCTGAGGAAAGTGGAGATTCTCTGCAATATGTGACGAGCCCTGAGAGGGCCTGGGTTTCCGAAAACGCGATCCATTTTTGCAGGCGAAACTACCACCCGGGCGTTCACGTCGTTCGGGAGCAAAGTGTCTGCATGGAATTGGCGGGGTCGGCCCATAAAGTTGACCAAATAACCAAAGGCCTGGAAAGAAATTCCCGGCATTTTGTGGCCTTAGGCGCCGCTTTTGCCCCCAAAATGAAGCAATCGGACGGGGCTTTATCGGAGTTCGAAACCACTTTTTGTGGCGAAAACGTCATCCAAGCGATCCCAAAGGGGCGAATCGACGCAAAACCTCTCATTTAATCATTGGGTTGCGCTGGCCCGACCCTGGTCCCATGTTGTTAAAATTTTCCAGTTGGGACAACTGAATGTGAAATTTGGGGTCTCATCATCATGGAGCCCGTACTCATTTCTCCTTATCAATATCCGGCCCTGGTTATACTATCTGGAATGCGGGAACTGGCCCCGTTCGCTTTGCGTAAATCCTGACATTACCTGACATGGAGAGTGCCGAAGGTGCAGCCCGAAAGCAGCAAGATGGGGCTCTGGGGCGCGGTGTCGCTTGCGGTCGGAACCATGATCGGCGCCAGCATATTTTCCATTTTCGGCCTGGGGGCGCGACTGGCCGGACAGAATCTACCCTGGGTATTTCTGGTTTCCGGCGGGCTCGCTTTGCTGGTGGCCTACAGCTACGCCATGCTTGGAAGACGCATCGTCTCCGATGCCGGCCCGGTGGAATTCATCCTCAAGGCGTTCGGCGACGGCACCGTGACCGGTGCCCTGAGCATTTTGTTTTGGCTGAGCTACGTGATCTCCATCGCCCTGTTCGCCAATGGCTTCGCCGGCTATCTGGTCCCGCTGCTGCAACTGTCGCATGACGGCCTGGCGAAAAGCCTGACCGAAGTCCTCGTCGTACTCGCCTTCATGGCCCTGGGCCTGCTTGGCTCCTCCAGCGTGGGACGGGCCGAAACCATCATCGTCCTGGTGAAGCTCGGCATCCTCGGTATCTTTGTGGTACTCGGGCTCCATACCGTCGAGCCGGCCAGACTGGCCCCCGTGGTGACGGGCGACGCACTCTCGGGCAGCTTTACCGCGGTCTCGGTGTTCTTTCTTTCCTACATGGGCTTCGGCCTGGTCACCAACGCCTCCGAGCACATGACTGACGCGGCGCGCAATGTGCCAAGGGCCATCTATCTGAGCATTCTGGTCGTCAGCATCGTCTACGTACTGGTATCCGCGGTGGCGGTCGGCAACCTGTCGGTGGCGGAACTGATTCGCGCACAGGACAATGCCCTCGCCGTCGCCGCGCAACCGTTCCTAGGCCATACCGGGTTCCTGCTGATCTCCATCGGCGCCCTGTTCTCCATCGCCTCGGCGTTGAACGCCACACTCTATGGCGGCGCCAACGTGGCGTTCGCGCTGGCGCGGGATGGCGAGCTTCCGCGCGTCTTCGAACGCAAACTGTGGCTCGGCTCCAACCTCGGCCTATATCTGACCGCAGCGCTGGGCATGACCTTCGCCGTCTCGTTTAACCTCAGCAATATCGCCTCTCTGACCAGCAGCGTCTTCATGGGCCTGTACCTGTTCGTCTTTGCCTCGCACTGGCGTTTGCGCCATGAATACGGCGGCAGCGGCGTGGTCATCATCGCCGGTATCGTCGGCGTGGCGGTGGTCTTCATCGGCCTCATGGTTCACCAATGGGAAACCAGCCGGCCGGGGTTCTATACCGTATGCGGTGTATTCCTGGCGAGCCTGCTCGTCGAGTGGGTCTACCGCAGTCGGACCGGCCGGCAATTCGTGGAACGTGAGCTGGGCGAAGTCGAGACGGAAATTGAAAAATGGGAGCGGGAGGTAGCGTCGCTGGAGAAAAAGCTTCGGTCAGATCCAGCGAACCGGAAACACCAGCGTTGATTCAATACGCCGCGGCTTCCCATCGATCCCGCCCCTGTGCAATTTGGAAAGAGCATGAGTGTAAGTACGATCCTGAACACACAAAAATTTGGCGAGTACCTTCAAGGACAATTTGACTTATGGGCTATGTGCTTGATTTGGATGCTTACATCGCGGAGGTTTTCGGCACATTCGCAAAGGGGTCGCTGACGGCGATCAGGGGAACTATCTGGTCAGGTTCCGCCTTGATACGCATGAGAGTATCCCCTGGACGTGAAACGCAGAGGAGTTGAGTTCTCAGTTCGGCCAGTTAGGGACATGGAGAAAAGGGCTCTGACCCCTTTATTGGGCCCCTTTGTATAAGATTGACCGCGTAATTTTTACTCTGACCCCAATTGTTTACCCCAATTGTTTTGACCCCATTTTTTTGCTTCGAATTATGGGAGCTGCAGGAAGCCACGGTACTCAAGGTGATCATTGGCCAGGCTACCAGAAACCTTCAGCCATCCACTCAGTCCCTGGCCGAGTACGATTTCGCCTTTTAACTTCCCACCCGCCTTAACCTCGGCAGTGTAAACAAAGCTCGCGTTGCTTGGCGATCCGGTAAACGTGCCGTGCGCGATCCACGTTTCGTCGAACTTTCCTGGCACCGCTTCCGCACACGGGCCCTTGACATCGATGCGATAGTCGATCTCAGCCGTGCCATCCAGGGACCCCGCGATAAGGTAGGGTAGGACGATGTCCACGATGCAACTGTCGCCGGCTTCAACTCGGATCGGTGGAGAAAGCGGTGGGCCGGCAGGGATTATGGTTCCCGTCTCAAGGGAGAGGAATTCGGCACTACTATCCTGCGCCGCTGCCGACGGAAGGACTGCGGCCAGAACGAGGAAAAGTCCACAAGACGCGGACAACAAGGTAATTCTTTTGAATGGCATGGGATCCTCCTGATGACTGGAGTCTACACTTGCTCCAATGACTCGGTTCTTCATCCATCAGAGTCGTCGGCAATCATCAATTGCGTCAATGACCCGAAGGCTAGGGCAAGGTTATCTAACGTAAGAACGCAAGTATTTTCAGTGCCTTGGCGCGAGGTCGGCTAGGGCCATCTCGTCCACGAGAGCTCGGAAACAGGCCCGATCACGCATTGGCGTATAGAGAGGGTCCACGCCGATATAGCGTGTCCTCAGTTCGCGGTTCGCCCACGCCTGGCGCAGAGAATCACATGCCTGACCCCGCTGTTCGAGCCCAACCTGGATCGTAGCGATGGCCAACGCGGCCACGGGCTTCGCCGCGTACCGCGATTCAAGCTTGGCGAGAACGGCCTGCGCACTCGGACGATCGCCTGAAATTGCGAGGGCATGCCCGAGGAGTCCATCACCCCATGGAAGGTATCCGAACTGCTGTGCAGTCTCATATAGCCGGATCGCCGCATCGTACTCACCCGTTTGCACAAGGACGGCGGCGAGGTTCCGCATCGCATCCGGATAGTGTGGGTCGACGCGAGACGCTTCCTCAAGGATTTCCCTGGCCTCGTTGTAGCGGCTGCGGAAGTACAGAACCTTGGCAAGCATGACGCGGTTGGCCAGATTACCGGGCTCCAGCCTTACAGCCGATCGGAGTTCAGCCTCGGCCTCGCCGAGCCGCAATGCCGATGCCGCCAACAGCAAGATCCCATAGGTGTGATGAGTGGTCGCGTTGTCCGAATCGATCTGGATCGCGGTCTGGAATTCGTGCTCGGCCTCACGCCACCTCGGCTCGAACGTCAGGATGATGGCCAACATCGAGTGTGCCTCAGCATCTTCCGGATCAAGCGCAACTGCCTTTCGTGCGGCCTCCGAAGACGGTCCGTAGACATCACGGAAACTGGCTTCTCCCATAACCGCCTGCTCGCGGTACGCAGCGCTGAGCCATGCGTAGGCACGTGCATAACTCGGGTCGTGAGCAATCGCCTCCTGGAAAAATGCTTTTGCCTGCTGCGCCCCTTCACCCGTCCTCTGTTCGAAGGATGTCCTGCCCATCTCGAAGGCTTCGATCGCAGCTGGGGAAGGTGTTGCAGCGGGCGTGTCCAGAAGTATGGCGTAAAGTACGTAGCCTAGCGCTCCTGAGATTCCCCCTGCAATTAGCACGGCCCTGGCTCGCCTGTGCCAATTCCACCGAAAGACCTTACGCTCGAAAGACGGGACGTAACCACGCTGCGGTAGTATGATCCGAACTGGCTGCCGCTGACCGTACGTGGCGTAGTATTTCTTCAGCCGCTTACGCAAGCGGTGAGCCTCTACCCGGACGATCGAATCCGATCGCGGGTCAAACGATTTTCCCCGGTCGAACACTTCCAATCCGATGGTGTATTCCTGGATATCTCGACGGTGGCCTGTGAGCTCGGATTCAACAATAAACTGGAGGAAGCGCTGTAACCTGGCGGATCTGGAGAAGGGAGGGCTGCTTAGCACGGCAGCGAGATGTTCTCGGACAAGCTCCGGCTCGATGGAGGGCGACGAAGTGACACGGGAACCACGCACAGTTCCAAGGATAGTACGTTTAAAAATGCGGCGCACAGACTATCGGCTGCTCGTCGATGCAGCACATGCGCAATGGTCCTCTCTGCTCTCAGCCCCAATTCTCCCGAGTCTCAAGTTCTATCGGGGGCCCTATCTGGGGTCGTCTCGATTCATCCTCGCAGGCCCTACACGGCGTTCGCTTCTTGCCGATTTCTGCTCTTCAATACCAAGCTGGCTGACTTCGCCTATGGGTCGAACGCGGCCATCAGCCCTTGCGCACAGCGCATGGCTGCTTCAAGCAGAAAAGCGGAACTGATCCAGGAATGGAATCGTCAGGCGTCAATAGCCGTTGCCGGCCAGAAGCGGACATGGAGAAAAGGGCTCTGACCCCTTTATTGTAAGATTGTCCGCGTAATTTTTACTCTGACCCCAATTGTTACCAATTGTTATTCCAACATTGTCCACCCATGCCAGATTCATTTAATAGCCATTAATCCACCCGCATATTGAATTCGCGCCTCCGATTCGATTCTGGGATCACGTCGAATCGGCTTCCTGTATCACTTTATTCAGAGCCATTCGACGCGCAAAGCTGTCTTCAGACCAGGTGTCTTCAATGACGTAGAAATTCTCGAAGGCCAGACTATCAGGCGGTAGTTCAACCCACGGCATTTTTGATGACGTGAAAATGTGTACGTCGGGGGGTAATACCTCCGGGTGGTCAAGTGTTCCCACACGAATGAATCTGACGAGTTCTCCAATGCCACCGGACAAGACCAGGTAATAACTCCAGACAGCCACCTGGCACTTTGGGCAGCGGGAGATCCTTTGACCGGCACTGCTAGGCGAAGGTACTTCGACATCTACAACATTGCCCTGGAGTATGTGCACCCGGTCGGCCTCAACCAGTGCATTCACTGCGAACGCCGAACCATTCTGGCGTTGGCACCAACTGCAGTGACAGCAGTGGACAATGAGGGGATGTGACTCCACCCGATAGCGAACATAGCCGCAAGCACAGCTGCCTTCGTAAACCTGAGTCTGCTCTTTCATGCGTCCTCCACTCAAAGCTTCGGCCTCGATTCGAACACTGTTTTCTGTTCTAACGGAGGCTATCAGCCAGAATAGAAAGCGAGGCAGTGTACCATGAGCCGAAATTCTACTCCGGGTCATTAACAGAGATTGGCGAGTCGGCCAGTCGACTTCCGCTGCCGACTAAAAAGCAGAACCAAACCAACACCTTGCATGGCAGGCATTGAGTTCCCCTACCGGCCAGGAACTGAACTCGAATGCTGGTCGGCAGGGTTGACGATTCGGAGGCGGGCGAGTACTACTGAGGCTCTTTAATCAAATCTGCGTGTTGCAATGTCTAACTCTCCTGCACTGAAGCTCGACCACATTGTGTTGTTTCTTTCCGACCTCGAACGCTGCGTGCCGTTTTACGATCGGCTTCTTCCACTGCTAGGCTTCAAAAAGCTCCGTGAGCATGTCTTTGTCAACGCCGAAGCCAATTACTTCGATTTACGTCAGGCGGTCGAGCCGGAGTACGGCTATCACCGAAACGCGCCCGGGTTAAACCATCTGGCCTTTGCAGCGACGAAAAGAGCGCAGATTGTCGAAATCGGCGAGGCCATGGCTGCCTCCGGGTTTGACGTTCCCGCGATCCAGGAGTTCTCCGACGGTAGTGCGCTATTCCTGCGCGATGCGGATGGAATGCGTATCGAGATTGGAGTGACTGAGTAAGCGAATCCGATGGATTCAGACGCTCAGCGTCAAGCCTGCTTACGCCAATCCGTAGGCGCGCTGCCGGTGGCCCGTTTGAAAGCCCGGCTGAAAGCCGACTCCGA
>JASFKQ010000157.1:0-8844 GCA_050118555.1 Lysobacterales bacterium | reverse complement strand
CGGCCAACGTGCTCCGGGTCGAGGCGCTGGATGCCGGTAGTTCGGGCAATGAGATCGAGATCCGGGTCGATTGGCATACCGGCAATCCCTCAAGCACCTTCAACTTTAACCTGTCCCGGTCCTCCGACGGTCGCAGTGAAGCCTACAACAACCTTTCCATGGACTCGAAGGACGCGCGGTACGTGCTGGATTCGATCAATGGCGCCTCCCAGTTGGTGAAACTGGAGCGCCTGGTTAACCAGGCGACACTTGACGGGCTACCCCAGGCCACCAGCACGAGTGGCGTCCTGGCAGACGTGGCAACGTTGCTGGACGCGAACCACAATGAGTTCCGTGTCGAGATCAACCACCTGCCGCCCGTGAAGGTCACGATTGCCTTGCCGGCGGACATAGGCGGCGGCACGCCTACGCAGCGCCTCGACAGCTTGTGCGCGGCCATCGAATCTCAGGTCGTCGCGCAGGCCGGAAGCCAGCAGGCTCTGATCCAGTTCAAGTGTGTCCGGCCTTCCGGCACCCAGACCATCCGTATGACTTCGGGAGTCGGCGGAGAGTTTTCCAGGGTGCGAATCCTGGCCGGCGTCAGAAACAACGCCAGCGCCGTCCTCAAGCTGGGTACGGACGCCGGGGGCGTTGAAGTGGACGCGGTGGCCGGCATTCGCCCCAAGGCGATACCAGCCCCCGCCACCCTGACCAGCGACACTTTCGTCGCGGCTGACCTCGCGTCGCTCCCCGATGCCACTCACACCAGCTTCCGTATCAGTTTGGACGGCTACGGGCCGGACATTGTCGATATCGGCGACTCTCCCGCAAGTGGCGGCAACCTGGCGGCCAAGTTGGCAGACGTGGCAGACCGTATTCAGACTGCGGTGCGGGCTCTGAAGCCGGCCAGTGCCGCTTACAAGAACTTTTCCTGCTCGGTGGACGCCAACAAGCTGGTATTGGCTGGCGGCAGTGTCGGGGCCGGGGCCACGATCAGCGTCACCGATGCGCCGGCGAATGGCATTGCCGACCAGTTGCATCTGCTCGCCGGCGCCACGACCACCAAACCCGTCAACGTTACCCTGGAAGACGGCAGCGAAACGCCGTACGCCAGTGCAGACATCTATCCCTCCTTCATCGGTGACCGCGACACGCGCACCGGCATCTTCGCCTTTGAAGAGGTGGATCTGTTCAACCTGCTGTGTCTGCCCGGCATCACGGACACGTCCACGCTAATGGATGCGGCCAGCTACTGCGAGGAACGCCGTGCCTTCTTCATCGTCGATGCGCCGCCCACGGCTACCAGTCCGGCGGAAATGGCCTCGTCGGTATCGGGAACAGACCTGCCCAAGTCCGATCACGCTGCGGTCTACTACCCCTGGATCAACATCGGCGACCCTCTCAAGAACGGCAAACTGCGCCTCACTGCCCCCTGCGGAACGATCGCGGGACTGTATGCCCGCACCGACGGCGCTCGTGGCGTATGGAAGGCGCCTGCGGGCACCGAGGCCAGCCTGACCGGCGTCCAGTCCGTGGCCTACCCCCTCACAGACCGCGAAAACGGCAGCCTGAACCCTTTGGGGGTCAACTGTCTTAGGGTGTTCCCGGTTTATGGAGCGGTATCCTGGGGTGCGCGTACCCTTCGCGGCGCGGACCAGATGACCTCCGAGTACAAATACGTACCGGTTCGCCGGTTGGCGTTGTTCCTGGAGGAAAGTCTCTACCGTGGTACCCAGTGGGTGGTGTTCGAACCGAACGACGAACCGTTATGGGCTCAGATTCGTCTCAATATCGGCGCCTTCATGAACAGTCTCTTCCGGCAGGGCGCTTTCCAGGGCAAGACCCCGCGCGATGCCTACCTCGTCAAGTGTGACAGGGAGACTACCACCCAGGACGACATCAATCGCGGCGTCGTCAACATTCTTGTCGGCTTCGCACCTCTGAAGCCGGCCGAGTTCGTCATCATCCAGATCCAGCAGCTTGCTGGTCAGATCCAGGTCTGAGGAGGAAAGCTTCATGGCGCAATTCACTGTCAATGCCCAGCGCTTCGATCCCTACAAGAACTTCAAGTTCCGGGTGAAGTGGGACGGCCGCTACGTCGCCGGCATCAGCAAGGTCGGCGCCCTGAAGCGCACCACCGAAATGGTGGAGCACCGAGAGGGCGGCGATCCATCGACCTCGCGCAAGTCCCCGGGCCGCAGCAAATTCGAGGCCATCACCCTGGAGCGCGGCGTCACCCACGATGTGGAGTTCGAGCAGTGGGCCAACAAAGTGTGGAACTTTGCCTCGGGCCTGGGCTCGGAGGTCTCGCTGAAGGACTTTCGCAAGGACCTCATCATCGAGGTCTACAACGAAGCTGGCCAACTCGCCCTGGCTTACAAGGTCTACCGCTGCTGGGTCTCGGAGTACCAGGCACTCCCTGACCTGGACGCCAACGCCAATGCTGTCGCCATTCAGACCATCAAGCTGGAGAACGAGGGCTGGGAGCGCGACTACAGCGTGACCGAACCGACGGAGCCCAGCTTCACCGAACCGGCTTGATCGTCATGGCGTTCCTGGGATCGGACCGCCTGCTCTCCGTGTGGGAACAGGGCGTCCGGCGGCACCCCATCGATCGCGGACTGCTGCTGTTCGCCATAGCCTCGCCGGAAACGCCTCCGGCGCAACTGGCTGACCTGCCGTTGAGCCGGCGCAACGCCGCGTTGATGGCGTTGTATGAGACCAGCTTCGGATCGCGGCTGGCCGGCTGGGTGGACTGTCCCGACTGTGGTGAGCGCATGGAATTCGTCACCGACACCAGCAGCTTCCCGCGTTCTGCGACAACCGCAGTGGACCCGATCGAAGTGAGGTCACTGAGGTTCCTTCGTCCCACCAGCCGGCACCTGGCCAAACTGACCCATGTATCCGATCCGGAGGCAGCCGCACGGCAGTTGCTGCTCGCGTGCGCGGAATCTCCCGAAGCACTGCCGGACGACAAAGAAGCCGTGACGGCTATGCTCGACGAAGTGGAAAGCGCCATGGAGGAAGCGGACCCCTGGGCGGATATCACCGTGGCGGTTCGCTGTCCGGCCTGCACCCACGAGGAAGCCGCGACCCTGGACATCGCAGACCTGCTCTGGGAAGAGATCAGCGCCCGCGCCCATTGCCTGCTGGACGACGTTCATGTGCTGGCTCAGACCTACGGCTGGTCGGAGCCAGAGGTCCTGGCCTTGAGCGATGCCCGCCGCGCGGCCTATCTCGAGCGGGTGCGGTCATGACCGGCCTGTTCCGCCGCCTCGCACGCCACGTCGTCGGCCAACCGCCGACCGCGGTTCACGCCATGACGAGCCTGCCCTTCGTCCCGTCAGCCGAATCCGCGTCCGTCGATGATGTGAAGTTCGCCACCGAAGCTCCATCCGCCAGCGGACCCGTAGCGGCTTCCGCATCCGCAAGGGCAGAGGCATGGACGGCTCCCATGGCGCTCCAATCCGGAACGCCGGTAGCGCCGTTCACGGCCAACCGTCAAGCGACGCCGTCGCGTTCGCCCACGGCACCCACGACACATCCGGCCCCAACACGTGAATTCGCGTCCACCGTGGCGGGACGCGTAAAGCTCGCTCAAGCCGACATCGCGTCGGACACTCCCGCGCCCGCACGAGCCGTTGATCCGCCGCCACAGGCGCTGACTGATGAGAAACCGCTACCGGCAGCGCAGCGCCTGCCGGCTAGCAAGCGCCGCACGGCGATCGCCAACGGCGAGAAGCAGGCCTCGCCTTCGGTAGACGCGGCGTCGACGGACGTACCGCCGCCGATGCTGCAGTGGCCCCCGATTGGATCCGACGTTGCCGGTACGCACCCGCCGAATCCTCCGCAGGTTCGCGCTGCGCATGCCGTTGGGGACAAGCAAGACAACTTCTCGGCAACGGCATCGCCCGACGAACCCACCGAAGTGCATGTGCACATCGGTCGCATCGAAGTCACGGCGTTGTCTAAAGCGCCACCAGCCCGCGGCAGCCCCCGTGGGGGCAAGTCACCCATGTCCTTGCAGGAATACCTGGAGCGACGACAGCGGGGGCGCCCGTGAGCAATGCCCTGGCCATCGCCGGCGTCACCGCCGTGTTGCGAGATCGCCTCAACGACGGGCTGGTCAACCACAACGCCGCCGGTGTGATCGGCAGCACCATCACTGTGAGTGTGCTGCCGCCGGACCGCGTGGTACCGACAGAGGGCACCGAGTCCAGTCAGCTCAACCTGTTCCTGTATAACGTTACGCCCAATCAGGGCTGGCGCAACGAGGGGCTGCCTTCCCATGATGCCTCGGGCCAGAGCCGGCTCAGCAATCCGCCTTTGGCGCTCGATCTTCATTATCTGATTTCAGCCTACAGCGGCGGGGACCTGCATGCGGAAATCCTGCTGGGTTACGCCGCCCAGCTCATGCACGAGTACCCGGTCCTCACCCGCGCCATGATCCGAACCGCCCTCAACCCGTCGCCGGATGTGGGCGACAATCTGCCGCCTGCGCTGCAGGCGCTGGCGGACTGCGGCCTGGCCGACCAGGTGGAGTCCCTGCGCATCTCACCCCAACACCTCAACACCGAGGAGTTGTCGAAGCTGTGGACTGCAACCCAGGCCAGCTACCGGCCAACTGCGGCCTATCAGGTTTCGGTGGTGCTGATCGAGGCGACCGAGACCACTCGGCCGTCCCTGCCGGTGCTCGCCCGCGGCGTCAGCGTGACTCCCGACCTGGTCCCGCCGCTGCCCACCCTCGAAGCCGTCATCCCCGCCGGCAAGCAGCAAGTCGTGCGGCTTGGCGAAACCACGACTCTGTCAGGACATCATCTGGAGGGCACGGACCGCCAGATTCATCTCCGCAACGACCGCTTCCATATCGACGAACAGGTCGCAGCGAGCGGCGAGAACGCTGACGATCAGATGGAATTTCTGATTCCGACAACAAGCACAGCGGACTTTCCGGTGGGCATCTATGACGTCAGCGCCCGCCTGACGCTGCTGGGAGAACCCGCGCCGCGGGAGACCAACAGGCTTGCGTGCGTCATTGCGCCGGACATCACCAATCTGCCGCAGACTGTGGCCCGCGACGGCAGCGGCGACGCGCACATCACCATCACCTTCACGCCGGAACTGCGGGCCGGTCAGACCGTTTCGCTGCTACTGGGCCAGGCGGAGATCGCGCCGGAAACCTTCACCGCGCCCACCGGCACGCTGAATTTCATCGCCAGGCAGGCCGAAGCCGGCGCACCGCTCGCACGGCTGCGCATCGACGGCGTCGACGGCCCCATCGTCGATCGTTCGGTCGAACCCCCCGTGTTCCTCGATCAACGGGTAACCATCACATGAACGCGCCCGAAATGCACACCGCCTGGGTCGAGGCCAACCAGCAGTTGCTGGTCGCCGAGTTCGACCGAATCCGGGCGCGGCTTGCGGGCGAGGATGACGCCGCCGCCGTGGACAGCGTCGGTGCGCTGCGTGAGGTCATGCCAGCCCCGGCCGCTATCGACCACTTGTCGGACAGCTTCGGACTCAGTCCGTTCGAACGCGATATCGCTTTGCTCTGCGCGGGTGTCGAGATGAATTCTCATATCGCCTCGCTGTGCACCGCCTCGCCGGACAGCGCGGCGCGCCCGCACGCCACCTTCGGCATCGCCCTGGCGGCATTGGCGGATCCCCACTGGAGTGCGCTCAGCCCCGTGCATCCCCTGCGCCGCTGGCGCATGATCGACGTCGGTGAGGACACCGGCCTCGCCGGCGCAAGGCTACGGCTCGACGAACGCATCCTGCATTTCCTCACCGGGATCAACTACCTCGACACGCGCCTGCAACCGCTGCTGCGCACCCCCGCGGCGCCCGAGGCAATGACGGACACCCACCGCGAAATCGCCGAGTCAGTTCTGGTGGCGCTGCGTGACCACCAACCCCCCCTGCCAGTCATCCAATTGTTCGGTGACGACAGCGATGGCCAGGTGGATGTCGCCGCCCGTGTCGCCGCAGAACTGGGGCTGCAACTCCACGTCTTGAGGGCCGATGATGTTTCGGCCGAGGTCCATGAACGAGACGCGCTGGCCGTGCTGTGGCAACGGGAATCGGCACTTCTGGCCGCCACTGTGCTGGTGGAATGCCGGGATCCCGCAAACGCGGCGGCGGCCACCCGCTTTGCAGACGACCTCAATGGGCTGCGCTTCGTTGCCAGCCCGGAGCCCCTGGAATCGGAAGCTCCGTCGCTGCGCTTTGCCGTCAGCAGGCCCGCCGCGCTGGAACAAAGGCAGTTGTGGCAGACGGCACTGGGTTCGGCCGTCGGCAAGCTCAACGGCGCATTGGACGGCGTGGCGTCCCAGTACACCCTGAGCGCGCGGACCATCGTCAGCACCGGCGCGATGCTCCGCGATGCGATCACCGTCAGCGAGACACCGGACGAGGTGCTGTGGGAGGCCTGCCGCAGCCTCGGCCGGCGACGGCTGGACGAACTTGCGCAGCGCATTGAACCCGCTGCCCGCTGGGATGAACTGATACTGCCGGAGCATCAAAAGGTGATCCTGCGCCAGGTCGCCGCCCACGTGCGCAACCGGCTAAAGGTCTGCGAGAACTGGGGCTTCGCCGCCAAGAGCCGGCGCGGCCTGGGGCTAAGCACCCTGTTCGCCGGCGAGAGCGGCACCGGCAAGACCATGGCCGCGGAAGTGCTGGCCGACGAACTGCGCCTTGACCTGTACCGCATCGATCTTTCCTCCGTGGTGAGCAAGTACATCGGCGAAACGGAAAAGAACCTGCGCAAGGTATTCGACGCCGCGGAGCGCAGCGGCGCCATCCTGCTGTTCGACGAAGCGGACGCGCTGTTCGGCAAGCGCAGTGATGTCAAGGACAGTCACGACCGCTACGCAAACATCGAAGTGAGCTATCTGCTGCAGCGCATGGAAGCCTATACCGGCCTGGCCATTCTGACCACCAACCTGAAGAAAGCGCTGGACACTGCGTTCCAGCGGCGGCTGCGCTTCGTGGTCCAGTTCGCTTTCCCGGATGCCAGACAGCGCGAGGCGATCTGGCGCAGCGTTTTTCCCGCCGCCGCACCCACCGCCGACTTGGACTTCCGCAAGCTGGCGCAACTGCAAATGCCTGGCGGCAACATTCGTAACATCGCCCTCAACGCGGCCTTTCTTGCCGCTGACAATGACGAGCCTGTCGCCATGAAACACCTGCTTGCCGCCGCGCGCAGCGAAGGCGCGAAACGCGAACGGCCCTTGAACGAAGCCGAGATCCGGGGGTGGGTGTGAGACACGTCCACCTGCACATCGACCGGCTGGTGTTGCATGGTTTCCGGCCCGAAGATCGGCACGGTGTCGCCGCCGGTATGCAGCAGGAACTGATCCGAACGCTTTCCGATCCACGGATAGCAAAAAGCCTGATGGCGAAAGACGGCGTGCTGCGGCTGCGGTTCGGCGGCCTGCACATCAGTGAGGACTCAAGACCACTGTACGTCGGAATGCAAGTGGCCCGCACCATCGGCAAGGAGATACGAAAATGAGCAACAGTTCATCGTTTGACCGCAGTGCCCGAAAATCACGATCCTCCTCCGATCCGACGATTTCAAGACGCCTGCTGCAGCGCAAATGTGCCTGCGGAGGATCCGCGGGATTGACGGGCGAATGCGAGGAATGCAAGAAGACGAAACTGCAACGAAAACTCAGTATCGGTGCGGAAAACGACCCGCTGGAACAGGAAGCGGACCGGGTTGCGGACCAGGTCATGACAATGTCGCCCCAGCGCCCTGAAAACGGTGCGCCATTGCGCATCCAACGGATAGCTGGGCATGTGAGCGGGGATTCAGCCTTTGCTCCTGCCAGCGTGGATCGAGTACTGGCCGCTTCCGGCCGACCGCTCGAGCCGGTACTGCAACGAGACATGGGGCAACGCTTCGGCTACGACTTTTCCGAGGTACGGATACATACCGGCGCGGAGGCCGAGCAATCAGCGCAGGACGTGAATGCCTTTGCCTACACCGTCGGGAACAACATCGTGTTCGGGGCGGAGAGGTTCGATCCATGTTCTTTCGATGGGCGGAGGCTGATTGCGCATGAGTTGACTCATGTGGTGCAGCAGTCGGATCCCCACGAAGCTTCCGTCGGACAAGCCAAGGAAAAGAGGCAGCTGTCGCATCATGCATCCACCGGTGCGCAGCGACGCATCCAAAGATTGGGCGCGAATCCGGGCTGTACCAAAGGACAGGCAGCCGACATCCATCAAGCTATCTTCAACGCTAACAGCTGGGTCCGCAAGGCGCTTACCGCACTCGGCGCCAGTCCGCTGACCGCAGTAACCCTAAGAGCGCTGCGTCACAACTTTGGTGCGTCGGGCACCGCCGCCAACGCCGGAACCATTGCGACCAAACTGCGCGCTGGTCGGTCGGACATGCTAAAGAATCCGTATTCCTGCGCCAACGCGACTGATGCGACGTGTGCGACTGCCCCTTGCGGCTATACCTCGGCAGCCGGGGTTCACGCATCCGTCATCTGTACGAACGCAACGCTCGCAACCAATGATGCCGTCTACCGAGCGGGTTGTGTCTTGCATGAAGCCATGCATGCCTCAGACGCCAGCATGACGGTTGACAGCTATTCGGGTTGGTTCGGACATTCCTCGTCAACCGCAGGTTATCCCGGCGGCTCGCCTCTCACCAATGCCGATAGCTACACAACGCTGGCCATGGAGCTCTCGTGAGTATATCGGTCACGACTGCCGCACGCAGCGCATCGCTGAGCTTCCCGAGGTTGGCTATTCGCAGGAGTCTTCGAATCTCGCCTGCGGGTTACAGCACAGAGACAAGTTGATATGACCGGCTACCCGAATTCCCCCAGGCTGATCAAAGGCGGAATCGTG
>JASFKQ010000156.1:0-8863 GCA_050118555.1 Lysobacterales bacterium | reverse complement strand
AGGGGTCTTAGCTGCCGGGACAGATCAATTACTCTGACCCTTTACTCTGACCCCTTCCTCTGACCCCTTTACTCTGACCCCTTACTCTGACCCCTTACTCTGACCCCTTACTCTGACCCCTTACTCTGACCCCTTACTCTGACCCCTTCCTCTGACCCCTTCCTCTGACCCCTTCATCTGACCCCTTACTCTGACCCCTTACTCTGACCCCTTACTCACTCTGACCCCTTACTCATGTCTCCTAACCCCATGTCTCACTCCATCTTCCGGGCTGGCTAACCTGGAACGTTGATCGTCTTCTTGCCGCCCATGTACGGGCGCAGCACATCGGGCACGCGGATCGATCCGTCCTGTTGCTGGCCGTTCTCCATGACCGCAATCAGCGTGCGCCCCACCGCCAGTCCGGACCCGTTCAGGGTATGCACCAGTTCAGGTTTGCCGGTGTCGGGATTGCGCCAGCGTGCTTTCATGCGTCGGGCCTGGAAGTCGGTGCATACGCTGCAGGAGGAAATCTCGCGGAACGCGCCTTCACCGTTGTTCTGGCCCGGCAGCCACACTTCGATATCGTGCGTTCGCGCCGCGGAAAAACCCATGTCCCCGGTGCACAGCACCACGGTGCGGTACGGCATGCCAAGCCGCTGAAGAATGCTTTCCGCGTGGCCGGTGAGCTCGTCCAAAGCGGCGGACGAATCCTCCGGGCGCGTGACCTGTACGAGTTCCACTTTCTCGAACTGGTGCTGCCGGATCATGCCACGCGTGTCCTGTCCGTAGGACCCGGCTTCCCGTCGGAAGCACGGTGTCTGTGAGGTGTACCGCAAGGGCAAATCCGCAGCTTCGATGATCTCACCCGCCACGAGGTTGGTCATCGGCACCTCGGCCGTCGGCACCAGGTAGCGCGGCGGTTCGTCCGTGGTGGCGAACGCATCCTCCCCGAACTTGGGCAACTGGCCGGTCCCGGTCATGGTTTCCGGGTTAACGAGATACGGCAGGTAGACCTCGGTGTACCCGTGTTCCTGGGTATGGACGTCGAGCATGAACTGGGCAAGCGCGCGGTGGAGCCGCGACAATTCCCCTTTCAGAACGGTGAATCGCGCACCCGCAAGCTTGGCCGCGGACTCGGCGTCCATCAGGCCATGCAGGGCTCCCAGCTCGACATGGTCACGCGGGGTGAATCCGTAGTCCGCCGGTTCACCCCAGCGGCGGATTTCGACGTTGTCGTTTTCGTCCTCGCCCTCGGGTACGCCTTCCAGCGGCAGGTTCGGCATATCCATGAGCCAGGCCTGCTGACGGGCATGTACCTCCCCGAACTCGGCTTCGAGATGCCCGAGCTCCTCACCGAGGCTCCCCACCTCGTCAAGCAGCGGCTGGATGTCCTCGCCGCGCGCCTTGGCCTGGCCGATGGATCGGGCGCTCTGGTTCTTGCGGTTCTGCAGGTCCTGGGTGCGCACCTGGAGGTCCTTGCGGCGGGTTTCCAGGTCGCGCCAGGCAGCGACATCGAGGTCGTAGCCGCGCGAGGCAAGCGCGGCCGCGACGGCTTCAGGATCGTTTCGGAGTTGTTGTGGGTCCAGCATGGGTCGGCTCTACGTTGGAACGCCGCTATTTTAACCGGTGAGGGCGCTGAATGCTCCATCGCCGGAGCAAACAGGCGCCTGCGCGCAAGGGCCGGAGAAAAGTGCTGCCGGGCGCCGCCTCAGTTGGCTGGGAGATCACCGATCACGTCGGCTCCCGGAGGCGGCTCGAATCGGAACAGTCGCGCTTTCAGCGCGGGGTTACGCTCGACGTCGCTGAAGCGCAATTCGGTCCTCAAACCGAAGGCGTCCTCCATTACCATGAGCCGCAGGGTATCTGCCGAAAATCCCAGCAGCACGCGCTCGAACTGGGTCTCCGGGCTCTTCGATCGCAGTTCGAGCAGGTCCATATTGTCCATGTCACCGACTTCCCGGACCTCGAACTCCCTGTCCAGGCGGCCGGTATCGGTGAGCACCGTCAGGGGTGAATCGGATTCGGCATCCGACTGGTTCTTCACGGTCACCTGTTCCAGCACCTCGTCATAAATCCAGACGGAGGTGCCATCCGCGACCACCAGTTCCGGAAAATCGCCGCCATAGGCCCAGCGGAACTTGTCCGGCCGCTGCAGCCAGACTTCGCCGCTGCTTTCGTCCTGCACTTCGCCGTCGCTACCGATGACCCGCTGACTGAATTGTGCATGCAGGCTGTCGAGACCGGCGGCGAAGCGCTCCAACTGGTCCCGGGCCGGGCCTCGGTGCTCCTGCGCGAGGGCGCTGCCCGCGCACAGTCCCACGGCGAGGCAAAGACTCGCCAGAAGCCAGCGGCGACAGGATTCACTCACCATGGGTTGCGTGTTCAAGCGCTTCAGTCCCTGGGGGGCGGAGGTGCCAGCACTTCTCGTTGCCCGTTGTGTTCCGGTGCGCTGACGACACCGGCAGCTTCCATCTCTTCCACCAATCTTGCGGCCCGGTTGTAACCGATGCGCAGCTGGCGTTGGACGCTGGAGATCGAGGCGCGACGGGACTCTGTGACGAAAGCGACGGCCTGGTCGTACAGTTCATCCTGCTCACCGTTCACGGCTTCCGGCAACCCGGTGGCGCCAATCGACATGCCGTCGGTCGTCATCTGCAGCTCGTTGAGCACGTCTTCGCGATAGTCCGGCTCGCCAAACTGGCGCAGGTACTTGACCACGGCATGCACTTCGCGATCGCCAACGAACGCCCCGTGTATACGTTCCGGCAGCGCGGAGCCGGGTGGCAGATAGAGCATGTCCCCGTGGCCCAGCAATTGCTCCGCCCCCATCTGGTCCAGGATGGTGCGGGAATCGACCCGCGAGGACACCTGGAAGCCGATGCGCGCCGGAATGTTGGCCTTGATCAGGCCGGTGATCACGTCGACCGACGGACGCTGCGTGGCCACGACCAGGTGGATGCCCGCCGCCCTCGCCTTCTGGGCCAGTCGCGCGATCAGTTCCTCGATCTTCTTGCCGACGATCATCATCAGGTCGGCGAATTCGTCGATGACCACGACGACGAAGGGGAACGCTTCCAGGTCCGGCGCCTCGGCTTCGGGATCCATCGGATCCGGTTGCCAGAACGGGTCCTTGAGCGGGGCGCCCTTTTCTTCGGCTTCGCGAAGCTTCTTGTTGTAACCGCCCAGGTTGCGCACGCCCATGTTGGCCATCAGGCGGTAGCGGCGTTCCATCTCGGCTACGCACCAGCGCAACGCGTTGGCGGCTTCCTTCATGTCGGTCACGACGGGAGCGAGCAGGTGCTGGATTCCCTCGTATACGGACAGTTCCAGCATCTTGGGGTCGATCATGATGAGCCGCACCTGTTCCGGCGTGGCCTTGTACAGGATGCTGAGAATCATGGCGTTCAGGGCAACCGACTTACCCGAGCCGGTGGTGCCGGCGACCAGCACGTGCGGCATGCGTGTGATGTCGGCGATCACCGGGTTGCCTCCGATGCTCTTGCCGAGCGCCAGCGTCAGTGGAGACGCGGAGCGTTCGTAGACCTCCGACTGCAGAATGTCGCGCAGGAACACGGTCTGGCGAACGGTGTTGGGGATTTCCAGGCCGATGGTCGGCTTGCCCGGGATCACTTCGACGACGCGCACGGAGATGACGCTGAGACCCCGTGCGAGGTCCTTCGCCAGGTTGCTGATCTGGGCGGACTTGACCCCGGGAGCCGGCTGCAGCTCGAACCGCGTAATCACGGGTCCGGGATGCACCTCGACCACGTCCACCTGCACTCCGAAATCGGCCAGCTTCAACTCGACCTGGCGCGAGAGCGCCTCCAGCACCTCGGTACTGTAGCCCGGGATCTGCTCACTCGGTTCGTCCAGCAAGTCCAGCGGGGGCAGTTGCCCCGCCGGAAGGTTCTTGAACAACGGCTGTTGCTTTTCCTTCACCGCCCGGCTGCTGGGCTGGCTCTCGGGGGCTACGATCTGCGGTTCGATCTTGCGTTTGGGCTTGGATTTCTGGCGCACCGAGTCCGCCTTGCGTACCTCCTCGCGCTGCGCCTTGGCGCGGCGCCCCGCGAACCAGTCACGCATGCCCGCCACGGCGCCCGCCAGCCATCCAAGAACCTTGAGCGTGTAGCGGCCGGTCGTGTCCATTACCTGGAACCAGGAAATACCCGCGAACAAAGTCAGGCCTACCAGCAACATGGCCAGCAGGAACAATGTGGAACCCAGCGCCCCGGTCACCGCCTGTAGCGGCGTCGCGACTTGCAGCCCGATCACGCCGCCGCCACCCGCCGGCATCGACCCGGCCGGTGGCAGGGTGTGCATGTGTGCGAGCCCCGTCGCGGACAGGATGGACAGCAGCAATCCCGTCAGCCGGGCCAGCCATTCGGTGGCTCCGGCCTTTTCCAGAGGCTTTCCGGCCCGGACGTATACCAGCCATCCGCTGTATACCAGCACCACCGGCATCGCATAGGCCAGGTAGCCCGTCAGGAACAGGAAAAAGTCAGCCAGCCAGGCGCCCAGCACCCGGCCCGTATTGGTGACCTGGTCCGATGCGACCGTCGTGAACGGGCCGGGATCGGAGGGGTTGTAACTCGCGAGGCACGCAACCAGATAAACTGCCAGCAGGATGCTCAGGATGAAGAAACTTTCGGTCAGCCGATGCGCGATCTGGTTCCCTTCAGGGACCGCGCTGATCGATTTCTTTTTCGCTTGGGGCAATCTGATCTTCCTTATCAGTGACCGGGTGGAATCCGTGCCGATTTTCAACGCATAATGGCGCCGGTTCAAACCCTGATTTCGGAGCGATTATACATGAGCGATGTCAAGCACTGCCGTTTACTGGTCGTCGGTTCCGGCCCAGCCGGATACACGGCAGCGATCTACGGCGCACGGGCCAATTTGAAGCCGGTCCTCATCACCGGCCTGGAACAGGGGGGACAGCTCACCACGACCACCGATGTCGAAAACTGGCCGGGCGAGCCGGATGGCGTACAGGGACCCGAACTGATGCAGCGGATGCTTGAACATACGGAGAACTTCGAGGCTGAAGTTGTCTTCGACCACATCCATACGGCTGACCTCGGCCAGCGGCCGTTGCGCTTCGAGGGCGATGCCGGCGTCTACACTGCGGATGCCGTGGTGATCGCGACCGGCGCCAGCGCGAAATATCTCGGCCTGCCCTCCGAGGAAGCTTACAAGGGCAAGGGCGTATCCGCCTGCGCAACCTGCGACGGATTTTTCTACCGGGAGCAGAAGGTCGTCGTGGTCGGCGGCGGGAACACCGCCGTCGAGGAGGCGCTGTACCTGGCCAACATCGCCAGCGAGGTCACACTCATCCACCGGCGTGACGAATTGCGCGCGGAGAAAATCCTTCAGGACAGGCTGTTCGAGCGGGAGCGGAACGGCAACGTGACGATCCTCTGGGACCACGTGGTCGACGAAGTGCTGGGCGACGATTCCGGCGTCACCGGAGTTCGCGTGGAACACGTGGGCACCGGGAACAGGACCGACCTGGACGCGGCCGGTGTGTTCATCGCGGTCGGCCACCAGCCCAACACGTCCATCTTCGAAGGACAACTCGCGATGAGCGGTGGCTACATCAACATCCGCAGCGGTACCGAGGGCTACGCCACGGCGACCAGCCTGGAAGGCGTTTTTGCGGCCGGAGACGTCGCCGACCATGTGTACCGCCAGGCCGTAACCTCGGCCGGCTTTGGCTGCATGGCCGCCCTGGACGCCGAGCGCTGGCTACAAGAACAGGCTTGAGTGTCCATAACGTCCCGCATCGTCACTGATTTTTCCACGATCGCGGAGCAGGACTGGTGCCGGCTCGATGATGCAGACAACCCGTTTCTTTCCCACGCTTTCCTGGCCGGGCTCGAAACCACCGGATCCATCAGTGCCGAGACGGGCTGGCAGCCCTGGCACCTGGCGCTTTACGACGGTGACGGCCTGCTGGCCTTCGCCCCGACTTATGTCAAGAGCCATTCCCATGGGGAGTTCGTGTTCGATTGGGCCTGGGCCGACGCGTACCGGCGCCACGGCCTGGACTATTATCCCAAGCTCCTTACGGCGGTCCCGTATTCGCCGATAACGGGGCCGCGCTTGCTGGTGCGGGAGGGTGCAAACCGGCCGGAGGTACTTCGCCGCCGCCTGGCGGAGATGGCCATGGGCGAGTGCGACCGCAGGGGCTTTTCCTCGTGGCACTGCAACTTCACAGGCACGCCAGAAAGCGAAGCCCTGGAGCAAACGGACCTTCTGCAGCGCAGCGATTGGCAGTTTCACTGGCGCAACCGGGACTATCGGTCTTTCGACGATTTCCTCGGCACCCTGCGCTCGCGCAAGCGCAAAAACATACGCAAGGAACGCCGGCAGGTCGAAGAAGCCGGCATCCGATTCGAGTGGCTGCGTGGCGCCGAGTTGGCGGGCGATACGCTCGATTTTATCCACCGATGTTATAAAGGCACGTTCCGGGCTTACGGTAACCACCCCGCCCTGCGCAAATCGTTTTTTGCCTGGCTCGCGCAACGTTTGCCTGACGGCCTCCAGGTAGCGATCGCCAGGTTGCAGGATCGGCCGGTCGCCATGAGCCTCTATCTCTCCGGAGGCGGACGGCTCTACGGCCGGTACTGGGGCAGCGAGGTAGAGATTCCCGGACTGCATTTCGAGACGGCCTATTACCAGGGCATCGACCACTGCATCCGCGAAGGAATCGAGGTCTTCGAATCCGGCGCCCAGGGCGAACACAAGATTGCCCGCGGTTTCGTCCCGGTACGCACCCGATCGTTTCATTACGTCCGCGATGAAACATTCCGGCAGGCGATCGCTGCCCATCTCGAACGCGAGCATCTGTGGCTGGACGAGTACCGGGAACAGCTGGACGCGCACGATCCCTACCGGGAGCCATCGGCGTGAGGAGCATCCTCGACCTGCCGCGTCTTGGGGAAGACCCGGATGCACCGTTTCCCCCGACTGCGGACGCCCTGGAAGCCCCCAACGGCTTGCTGGCGTGGGGTGGCGACCTGGCGCCCGGCCGTCTGCTGCGCGCCTACAGGGCAGGAATCTTTCCGTGGTATTCGGAGGGTCAACCCGTCCTGTGGTGGAGCCCGGCGCCACGTTGCGTGATCTTTCCCTCACGCGTGCACCTGTCGCGGCGCACGCGGCGCCGCTATAACCAGGGTGCGTTCCGGCTCACCGCCGACACGGCATTCGATGCGGTTATTGGTGCCTGCGCCGAACCACGCGGCGAGGAGATCGGAACCTGGATTACGCGTGCGATGCGTGAGGCGTATGGCAAGCTGCACGCAATGGGTCACGCGCATTCGATCGAAGTCTGGGCTGACGATGTCCTGGTCGGCGGGATCTACGGACTGGCTGTCGGCTCGATGTTTTTCGGAGAGTCCATGTTCAGTCGACGCACCGACGCCAGCAAGATCGCGCTGGTCGCGTTGTGCCGCCACCTGCAGGCGGAGGGCTTCGGCCTGCTGGATTGCCAGGTCGCCAACCCGCACCTTTTTCGCATGGGGGCCGAGGAGTTGCCGCGGGCTGCATTCGAGAAGCGCCTCGAAGCTCTGGTCGGCACAGACCGCACACCGGATTCCTGGAGAGGCGGATTAAGGTGTGCAGGTCGGTGGTAGGTCGGCAGCGGTGAGCCCCGTGCGGCAACACCCGGTGCAGGCGATCCTGCTGATGCTCGGTGGGGTGTTCTTTCTGTCCACCATGGACGTGGTATTCAAGATGCTGGTGGACGATTTTTCGAGTTTCCAGGTCGTGTTCCTGCGCTGTGCCGCGTCCCTGCCGTTCTTCGTCGGCTGGATCCTGCTCACCGACCGGGCGCACTTTCGCACGGCCTATCCCCTGGGCCACCTTATGCGCGGCCTGTTGGGACTGTTCATGCTGTTCGCGGTCGGTGAATGCTTTCGCGAGTTGCAACTGGCCGACGCGTATACCCTGTTTTTCGCCGCACCGCTGGTGATCACCCTGTTGTCGGGGCCGGTGCTGGGAGAACCGGCCGGCGTGTTTCGCGTCGTCGCCGCGATCGTCGGGTTCGCGGGTGTGCTCCTGGTGCTCAAGCCCGGTGGCGGAGACTGGCTGTCCTACGGCGCGGCCATGGGGCTGCTGGGCATGCTGGCCTATGCGGTCAGTTCGCTGCTGTTGCGGCGCTTGGGAGCCGCGGACGGCACAGTCACCATCGCATTCTGGTTCGTGACGCTGGTAGGTGCAGGCGCCGGCCTGCTGGCCTGGCCGGACTGGAAGCCGATACTCGTCTCGCACTGGCCGCTGATTGCGGTCCTCGGCGTATCCGGCGCCGCCGGACAGGTGCTGTTGACGGCTGCATTCCGGCGGGCCTCGGTGGCGGTGGTGGCGCCATTCGACTATACGCACATGATCTGGGCGCTGATCTACGGGGTCTGGTTCTGGGGTTACCTGCCCGGCTGGCGCGTCTGGCTCGGCGCGTCCGTCGTGATCCTTTCCGGCCTGTTCATCCTGTTCCGCGAACGCCGCCTCCGGCTTCACTCTACCCTCCCGTACGAATAGCCGAAGGTCATTTCTCCGCTAAAGCCGCAAAAAATTCCGGGGTGCGGCTTCGTTGAGATTTCGGGATGCCGGATGTTTTGGCGACATTTTTCCGGGTTAACAAGAGCAAATTTCCGCTGACGACGCAGAGAGCGCCGAATTGATTGAGAGGCTGGCGTGGCGCTAACCGTAACCGCCGTTAAGCTTCTCTGCGTCTTCGGCGTTTTCAGCGGAAAATACTCTCTTTCCCGCGGCTCGAGAATGCCCTCAAGCACCCCGCGGGGCCAGGAGTTCCTCGAAGCGCGCCAGCGTGGTTGCATCCAGGTCGCCGCGGTCGCGCGCGAGTTCAACGATGATCCGTGCCAAC
>JASFKQ010000155.1:0-8961 GCA_050118555.1 Lysobacterales bacterium | reverse complement strand
AGCCAGGCCCTTCTTGCCGGTGGTGTATTCGCGGTAGCCGAGGTCCGCGCTGAGCTTTGCAGTCAGCTCCTGCGGAAAGGAGACGGTGCGCAGCTGTATCGTGCCGCCACCGAATTCAGCCGGCAGATCCGGGGAGGCGGTTTTTTGCACCACCACCGCCTCGATCACGTCGGTCGGAAACAGGCTAAGGGGTACGACCCGGCGGGTGGGGTCGGGACTGGGGACCTGGGCGCCATTCAATACCACGCTGGAGTAGCGTTCGCCCAGGCCGCGCACGTAAATGTACTGGCCGTCAACCAGGGTAAGTCCGGTGACCCGTTTCAGCGCCCCGGCCGCGTCCGAGTCGCCCGCCCTGGAAATCTGCTCCGCGCTGAGGACGTCCGTGACGCCGTCAGAGTCACGGCGTTCCGCCATCACTGAAGCAAGAGAACCGGAGATATACGGCGCAATAACTACGAATTCGGGCATCTCGGTGCCGGCCGGCGTCAGTTTCAGGTCCAGCGACACCGTGGCGCCCGCGGCCACCTCGACGTTGTCGCGGGTCAGCGTGTTGAAGCCGGAATGCAGCACCGAAACGGAGCGCAGGCCGGAAGGGGCCTCGGTCTTGAACCGACCGTCCGCGTCACTGCGGATGTCATCGCCAACGCCACTGACAAAAATGCGCGCATTTTCGATCGGTCGACCGTCGTCCGCGCTGATCAGGCGGCCCTCGATCACGCCGGGAGACGCCTTCGACTGGTCCGCTCCGGCGGCCGCCGCACCGGCGCCCGCCAACTCCGGCCTGGATGATTCCACGTCGTAGATTGCCGAGCCGCCGCCGGTTACGTCCACGATCCACTGGCTGATTTCGTCCTGCACGGCCAGGATCTGCTGGTCGAGGACCACAGCATCCTGCATCCGCAACTCGAGGAAGTGGAGACCGGGCTCCACGTCCAGTTCGGCCAGGCCGTGGATATTGGTGACCCCGGCCAACTCGTTGTCGACCAGGATTTCGATGTCCTTGACCGGAGCGCCCTCGTTGAATACGTAAAGTGTCAGATGGGCTCCCGCGGCCATGGCCGTCGAGGCCATCAGACTCAACAGAGCCATGGCGGCAAGGCGAAGCGCCGCGCGGCGGATCAGAGGCATTTCCAGCTGTCCTCCTGACAGTCCTGGATAGCCCGACGCAGCTCCGCGGCCTTGCGGAACAGGTCCGGCCGGGTAAGCGTCGAGAGATGGCGCTCGGCTGCGCCGAACTCCCCGATCTTGAACTGGGCGTAGGCGATTGCGTACTGCAGGTCTTCGTCCTCCAGCAGGCCGACGCGCCGCAGGGGCGTCTCCATCGCTGCCGCCTGTTCGTAGTTCTGCAATTCCAGGTACAGCGCCAGGCGTTGCCGGAATTTCTCCGGCTGATCGCTGAGGCGGCTGTTGATGCTCAGGGCCCGGTTGATCTGCCCGGCACGCCGGTACAGCTCCGCCGCTTCCGCCATCAGCTTCGAATCCAGCAACGCCGCCTTGTACAGCAGGTCCGCCGCGGCGCTCAACTCCTCACGCTGGAGGTATACGTGCGCGAGCACCTTTTTCACGTCCGTCGAATACGGAAACCGCAGTTGCGCCTCTTCCAGGAACTCCGCGGCTTCGTCGAGTTCCCCGCTGGCCCGCAGCGCATTGCCGATCGCCACGTAGTCTTCCAGCTTGCCCTGCGTGAGCTGGAGGTATCTGCGGCCCTCGGCCACGGCCTCCTTGTACAGGCCGAGTTCGACGAGGTAGAAGACCCTGCGGCGCAGGAAATTCGCATCGTCCGGAAACACCTTCGCACCCTGTTCCAGGGTCGCCAGGGCCATGACCGGTTGCTTCAGAAGCCAGTAGCTCTGCGCCTTCATGTGGTATGCCGACGGCACCCGGGCGAGGCTGTCTCCGGCCCGGTCGAGTGCGTCAATGGTCGCCTGATAGTCCTCGAGCTTGTAGTTCACCTGGGCCAGGTAAACGAACACTGCCGGTTCGGCTGCGCCGGAATCTGCAGCCTTGCGGAACGCGTCCCTGGCCGGCTCCAGTTCGTCGCGTTGCATGTGCGCCATGCCCAGCAGGGTCCAGTAGCGGACGACATCGACGCCCTCGGCTTGCAGATCGACCTGGTCCAGCGCGACGATCGCGCGATCCAGGTTGCCGTCGCGGAGCATCAGGGCGGCGAGCGCGAGATAGTCCACTTCGTCGTCGGAATCCGCGGCCCAGGCCGACACACTGATTCCGAGGAGCAGGCACAGGGTTATGTTGATCAGAAACTTCATCGCGTCGGGCACTCAGCTCAAGTCGAAGCGGATGCGTTGCTTGGCCCAGGAGCGAACCGCCTGGCCCTGGTAAGTGGCGGGCTGGAACTTCCACTGGTTGATACCCTGCAGAGCGGCCTGGTCGAACACCCCTTCCGGATAGGACTCCACGATTTCCGCCTTTTCGATTTCTCCGGTGATGCCGATGAGCAGCGAGAACACGACGTAGCCCTCGACACCGTTGGCTCGGGCGCGCGGCGGATACGCCACCGGCGCCTGGTACGTGGCCTGCGGTGGCTGATCGACCGTGTCGTCGGTCATCACCATGCCGTTGGCTCCACCCAGCAGGTCGCCGTCCAGACCGGCGAGGTCATCGGCGGAAAAGCCGGGCAGACCGACATCCACGCCGGACAGGCTGGTGTCCAGGCCGACCAGCGGGGACGGCGGCGCGCGGCGATTTCTTTTCGGCTTCGGCTTTGGTTTCGGCTTCTGAACCTGCTGTTCCGGAGGCGGCTTCTTGCGCTCCAGCTTGATCTGGCTGGTCGCCTCGATCCTGGAGTCATCCAGGGTGTCGGAGTAGTGGTTGATGAGCATAACGGTCCCCAGCACGACGACCGTGCCGATCATCATGGAGCCGGTCGCCCAGGCCAGTCGGCGTATCCGCTCTCGGGGAGACATCAGGGTATCCACGGGGCCAGGCGCTAACCCGCCCCGGCTTCCTCTACGGTGGCGACGCCGACGTCGGAAGCTCCCGCCAACCGGGCCTGGTCAACCACTTCCACGAGCTTGCCGGCCGGGACCCCGTCGTCCGTGACCACCAGGACGGCCTTCGTGGTCATGGTCTTGAGCTGGTCGCGCAGGCGGCTCTGGACCACCCAGATCTGAACCGGCTCGCCATCGAGGTAGGTATCGCCCTTGCTGTCGATGTAGAGCCGCACCGCCTTGGTGGACGCCGTCGTCGAACTGGATGCGGCCGGACGGTCTAGATCCAGCTTCATGTCCTTGACGAAGGTCGTGCTGACCATGAAGAAAATCAGCAGGATGAACACCATGTCGATCAGGGGCGAGATATCGATCGCCTGCAAGTCGTCCTTTCGTTCGCGGTAACGCATGGTCAGGGCCTCTCATGTTCGATGGAGCCGGCGACCAGCAGGTCCTTCAGCTGAGCCAACTCGATCTCGATGTCTTTCTGGCGGCGCGACAGGATGCCGTTCACGATCAGGCCGGGAATGGCCACGGCCAGACCCATCTGGGTCGTGATCAGCGCCTGTGAGATGCCGCCCGCGATACCCCCGGACTGGGAGAACAGCGACATGTCGCCGAGGGAGTCGAAGGTCTCGATCATGCCGATCACCGTTCCCAACAGGCCCAGCAACGGGGCCGCGGAAACGATGGTCATGATCAGACGGTTGTAGCGGCGTGTGTCCTTTTCCTCTTCGAAAAAGGCGTCGTCGAGATAGGCCCGCAGGTTGTCCACGCTCCGCTCGCGCAGGGTCATGCCCTTTTCCAGGGCCCGTACCAGCACGCCCTGCTTTTTGGGAACCTTGCCTTTCTCATACCGCCGGATCAGGTTTCTGACGTCGCGCTCGCTGCCCCGCTTGAGCGCGGCGAAGCGATAACCGATCGAAAACCAGAGGACCAGTGTGGCCAGGATCAGCGGCGGCATGACCCAGCCCCCCGCCTCGACATACCCGACGACATCCTGCAGCAAATTCGTCCACATGGATCAGACCGCCGGCGAAGGTTGCGCTGACCTGCCCTTGTAACGATTCATCACGTGCAGCGCGGCCTTCTCCATGTCGTCCTTGATCGATTCGGCCCACCCGGACAGCAAGTTGCCGAAGATCAGCGCCGGGATCGCCACCGCGAGGCCCACCTCGGTGGTGACCAGCGCAATGGAGATGCCGCTGGACAGCAACTTGGGATCGCCGGTGCCGAATTCCGTGATGATGTCGAAGGTCGCGATCATGCCGGTGACCGTTCCCAGCAGGCCCAGCAGCGGCGAGACCGCCGCGATCACGATGATCAGGGCGCCGAACCGGTTCAGGTGCGTCGACTCGTGGAGTATCTGCTCCGAGATGATGTCCTCGATGTGCTCACGTTCGCGGTTGAGGTTGCGCATGGCGGACGCCACCACGTTCGAGGTGGAGCCCTTGAGCTTCTTGCAGGCCTTCAATGCTTCGTCGATGCGCCCCTGTTCGACCAGGTCGCCCACCGCCTTGTCCACCTTTCCGGTGCTCTTGCTGGCGCTGTAGAGGAAGCCGATTCGCAACAGGACCAGCAAGGCCGCGAGCGCACCCAGGCCCACGATGATCCAGGCGATGGTGCCGCCGCTGTTGATCACGCTGAGCAGGGTTTTGCCCGCCTGCTCCTCGATTGCCTTCTGCGAGGATTCGTACAGGAAAACGTCGAGCACGTCGGGCGCCTGACCTGCAGCCAGCGCCTCGGCGGTCGCGGGCGAAGAGGCCGACCAGACCTTGAATTGCCCGTCGCCCGCGGGCGCCAATGCGCCGCCACGGTCTCCGCTGACACCGTAGGAGGCAATATTGCCGACATGGATGACCGTGCCGTCCACCTCGGTGCCGTCCTTCAGGAAGAAGGACCCCGGGGCCTGCCGGACCTTGCCGGTGTTCGCCAGCAGGTCGAGCGTCTTCCGGAAGAGCGTGTCGATCTTGTCCTTGTCGGGACTGGCCAGGTATTCCTCGCTGCCCAGTTCCGTGATGCCGTAAGGTTCGAGCGTCGAGCCGGCCTGCAGGAAGGTGGCCTCCAGGGTGTCCCGGTTCTCCTGAACGTCCGCGACCTGGCGTTCGGCCGCGGTCGTCAGATCATTGATGCGATCGGCTTTCGATTGCAGGTTGATGAGTTCGCCTTCCACGCGGTCGATCTTCGCTTCCTTCTCGCCCTCGGACTTCTTCGCTTCCGCATCGAACTGGTTGACGCGCGCCTGCAGATCGCGCAACTGCGCTTCCAGGAACGCGTATTCCTTCTGGTAGGCGGCCTCCAGTTCGTCCTGCGTCTTCAGCGGGTTCGCTTCAGGCACGGGCTGTTGCGCTGGCGCCGGGGCGCCTGTCGATTCTGGCTGTTGCTGTGCCTGAAGAACCGCGGGCAAGCACATGAAGGTCAACAGGACGAATGCGAAACGGCGGGACCGGCTCATGACGAGGCCTCCGCCGGCAGCGCATTGGGAAGCTGGAAGTAGCCCTGCCGAATCTGCTTGCGCAGCGAGTCGAACAGTCGGGCGACGAGCTCCTGATCGCTGGCGGAATCGAGCAGTTCGAACCGCCAGCCATTATCGCGTTCAACCGCGCGGCCGTACTGCAAGTCGCGGGTGCGGAAGTACATCATCGCGTTGCCCAGCTTGGCGACGTCCACCAACACCTTTTCGCCGTTCAGCGTGATGGGCTGGGTGTATATCGCGTTTTCGCGCGTGATGCGCAGTTCATCCTCGACGAAGGCCCACAGCCGGTTGAATGCCCGGTGCGCCGTAATCACTCCGCTGTTGAGCTGCGTTTCGATCTCGTCCAGTGCCGCCAGGCGTTCGCCCACCTTGAAAGGAAAGCCGCCGCGCACCTGCTCCCGCAATTCCCCGAGGTACTGGAGCACTACCGGGGCCAGGGACTCCGAGGTCACTCCGGCGGCAGCCACCTGCCCCTTCATGTCCTCGAGGTCTTTCTCCAGCTGGCGGACGCGCAAGGCCTCTCGGTCACGGTTGGCCTCAGTCTCCGTCAGCTGGGCGGTGAGATAGGTCATGCGGTTCTTGTGTTCTTCGCGCTTGAGGTTCAGGTCGCTCTGAAGTTCGTCAACCTGGCCCCGCATCTGGATCAGGCGGTTGGCGAGGGTTTCGGTCGCATCCTGCGGCAGCGCGTCCCGCGCTGCGAACGAGAGCACTGCGAGCAGGATTATGCTAACTGGCGATCGGTTCATGTACGGATTCCGGGCTGTCGTTAAGCGAGTGGTCGAATGAAAGCAGACGGCGCCGGTGGCGCCCCTCGGTTGCGCGCAGTGTAGGAAAGCTTTATGACAGGGTTGTGACAGGATCTGAAACGAACCTGAAACGAAGTGGTAACCGGGCCGTAACAGAAGCCCGGAAGGGATCGGGGCCGCCGTTGCGCCCAAAATAAGGGGTGGTGTGGCCGGACCTGGCCGACCGGGTCGGAAGGCTGCCTAGAGCTCCGTGGAGCGAGAGCGCCTGGCGGACAAGCGCCTCAGGAGTCCCCGTCGCCCTGCACCATCGGGTCTTCGAGCGCCTCGCTCTCTTCCAGAACCGTGTGCCGGATGTCCCGGCCGTGCACCAGGTAAAAGATGTACTCGGCAATGTTCTCGCAGCGGTCGCCCATGCGCTCCATGGCCCGGGCCGCCCACAGGATGTTCAGGACCCGGGGGATGTTTTTCGGATCCTGCGCCATGTACGTCATCAGGTGGCGCGTGATGGAAACGTATTTCACGTCGACCTTCGAGTCGAACCGGACCACCTTCACCGCCGTCTCCACGTCCGTGCGTGCAAAGGCGTCGAGCACCATCCGGAGCATTTCGCGCACCAGTTCCCCCATGTGCTGCAACTCCTGGCGTACGTCTTCGGCCATGGTCCCGTTCAGCTCTTCCTGGACCATGCGGGCAACGCGCTTGGCTTCGTCGCCGATGCGCTCCAGGTCGGTAATGGTCTTGATGACGGCCATCACCAGTCGCAGGTCGGAAGCCGCCGGCTGACGCCGGGCGACGATGCGCGTGCATTCCTCGTCGATTTCCACCTCGAGTGCGTTGACGCGGTAGTCGCTGGATACGACGTCGGCGGCCAGTTCGGTGTCGCCCGTCACCAGCGCCGTGACGGCGCGGCCCAATTGTTCCTCGACGATACCGCCCATCCGCAGGACCTTGCTGCGAACGTCCTCGAGTTCTTCGTTGAACTGCTGCGAAATATGATGTCCGAGATTCAGTTTTTCCATGTCGGGTGTCCCGCTCAGCCGTAACGTCCTGTGATGTAGTCCTCGGTCTGTTTTTCCGCCGGATTCGTGAAGATCTGGTCCGTCTCGCCGTATTCGACCATTTCACCGAGATACATGAATGCCGTCCGGTCCGAGACGCGCGCCGCCTGTTGCATATTATGCGTCACGATGATGATGGTGTAGCGCTGCTTGAGATCGTGGATCAGTTCCTCAACCTTCAGTGTCGAGATGGGATCGAGCGCCGAACAGGGCTCGTCGAGCAGGATCACCTCGGGCTGCACGGCAATGGCGCGGGCGATCACCAGCCTTTGCTGCTGGCCACCGGACAGCCCGAATGCCGGTTCCTCCAGGCGCCCGCTGACCTCCTCCCACAATGCGGCCCCGCGCAGGGCCCATTCGACGGTTTCGTCCAGGACCCGGCGCTTGTTTATCCCCTGGATACGCAGGCCGTAGGCGACGTTTTCGTAGATCGACTTCGGGAAAGGGTTCGGCTTCTGGAAGACCATACCGACCCGGCGGCGCAATTCCGCGACATCTACGCCCGCTTCCTGGATGTTTCGGCCGTCGATCAGGATGCTGCCCTCGGTGCGGCAACCGACGATCAGGTCGTTCATCCGGTTGAAGCAGCGCAGCAGGGTGGACTTGCCGCAGCCGCTGGGGCCGATGAACGCGGTCACCTGCTTGTCCGGGATATCGAGGTTGATGTCCTTCAGCGCCTGCGCCCTGTCGTAGAACAGATTCAGGTTCTTCACCCGGACGGAGGCCTCAGCCTTCATGCCGGCAGGCGGGCCGGTTTCGGCCTCGGGGGGCGTTTCGAATTCGAGTTGTTTCGAATCGTTCACGTTTCCAGTCCTTTGTATTTCTCACGCAGCCCGTTCCTGACGTGGATGGCTACGATGTTCAGCAGAAGGATGACCACCACCAGCAGCAGCGCTGTCGCGTAGACCAGCGGCCTGGCCGCCTCGACGTTGGGGCTCTGGAACCCGACGTCGTAGATGTGGAAGCCGAGGTGCATGAATTTCCGTTCCAGGTGCAGGAACGGGTAGTTACCGTCCAGCGGCAGCGAGGGCGCAAGCTTGACCACGCCGACCAGCATCAGCGGCGCCACCTCGCCCGCCGCGCGCGCCACCGCCAGGATCAGCCCGGTCATAATACCGGGGCTTGCCATCGGGATCACGGTGCGCCACAGCGTCTCCCACTGGGTCGCGCCCAACGCCAGGCTGCCTTCGCGGATGGTTCTCGGAATCCGCGACAGGCCCTCTTCGGTGGAGACGATCACCACCGGCAGCGTCAACAACGCGAGGGTCAGCGCCGCCCAGAACAAGCCGCCCGTACCGAACGTGGGCGACGGCAGCGCCGCCTCAAAGAACAACTTGTCGATGCCGCTGCCCAGCGTGTACACGAAAAATCCCAGCCCGAACACGCCGTACACGATCGAGGGCACGCCGGCCAGGTTGTTGACCGCGATGCGGATAATCCGCGTCAGCAATCCCTGCCTGGCGTACTCCTTCAGGTACACACCGGCGACGACCCCGAACGGCGTGACGACCACGGTCATCAGCAGGACCATCAGAATGGTGCCGTAGATGGCCGGGAATATGCCACCCTCCGTGTTGGCTTCACGCGGATCCTCGCTGAGAAATTCCCAGCCCTTGCGAAAATAGTGCGCCAGTTGCCGGAAGCCGTTCATTCCATTCGGCTTCCAGGCATCGAGAATGACTTCCAGCTTCAGTTCCTTCTCGGTACCGTCGCTGGTGCGCATGACCACGGCG
>JASFKQ010000154.1:0-8979 GCA_050118555.1 Lysobacterales bacterium | reverse complement strand
CTTGTGGCAGCACTCGAGTGCGGAGCGCATCAGGTCGACGTTGCCGACGCACTCGAACGAGTAGTCGGCGCCGCCGTCGGTCAGGTCCACGATGACTTCCTGGATCGGCTGGTCATAGTGCCGGGGATTGACGAAATCGGTGGCGCCCAGCATGCGAGCCATGTCGAATTTGTCCTCGTTGATATCGACCGCCACGATGCGGCCGGCCCTGGCCATCACCGCACCCTGGATGACGCTGAGGCCGATGCCGCCCAGGCCGAACACGACGACGGTCGAGCCGGGCTCGACTTTCGCCGTATTGACGACCGCGCCGATACCCGTGGTGATGCCGCAGCCCAGCAGGCACACCTTGTCCAGCGGGGCCTGCTTGCTGATTTTCGCGACCGCGATCTCGGGCAGTACCGAGTATTCGGAAAAAGTCGAGGTTCCCATGTAGTGATAGATGGTCTGGCCGTTCTTCGAGAAACGGCTCGTGCCGTCGGGCATCAGGCCCTGACCCTGTGTCGCGCGAATCGCCTGGCAAAGATTGGTTTTGCCCGACTTGCAGAACTCGCACTCGCGGCATTCCGGCGTGTAGAGCGGGATCACGTGGTCGCCCGGTTCGACGCTGGTCACGCCCGGCCCGACCTCTTCGACCACCGCGCCGCCTTCGTGTCCGAGTATGGAGGGGAAAATTCCTTCCGGGTCGTCACCGCTCAGCGTATAGGCATCCGTGTGGCAGACCCCGGTAGCAACGTTGCGGATCAGTACCTCCCCGTGCTGGGGGCCCTGCACGTCAATTTCTTCGATCTGGAGGGGCTTGCCTGCTTCCCAGGCCACGGCGGCTCTCGATTTCATGCTGTTTCTCTCTCTTGGATATTGGCTGTTCGTACGGTTTCGGCACGGCCCGATGGCGGCGCCTGCGTATCGTCCAGTATAGCCGGACGAAAACTCAATTGTGACCCGGATCTGGCCTCAGGTGGTCGTCTCGTCCGGCACCAGCGACACTAGTCGGAACCCGGCGATAATCCGCAGCCCCAGGCCTACCGGAAAGTGCAACCGGTCGTTCTGGTCCAGGGCGAACAGCATGATGGCATCCGCGTATGTCTTCCTGAAATCCTCGTAGGTGAAGTTGTCGGTGATGTCGGTTTCACGGGTGGTGCAGCCCCGTTCGAGCAGGTCCCGGATATCGTCCAACGAACGCTCACCGTCGTACAGCGTGCGCCCTACCGTCGCACCGGTGATGAGATACTTATCGCTATCCAGTTCGCGGCCCTGCCGCAGGATGAAAACGGATTCCCGGCCGAATTCGTGCCGGAAGGCCACGCAGGCGAGCTCGTTGAGGCCGGGACGGTGGGACAGGGCGAGCAGGTGACCGAGGCCGATCAGTTCCAGGTGCCGTTCCGCGTAGGTGGAAACGGGGCTGCCGTAAAATACTGGCAATCCCGCCATGCGCGCCGTCCGCGTACCGTCCCAGTCCATGGATGCCACCAACACGCGGCGGCCGGCCGTCTTCAGGGCCTGGGCAAACGCCAACGCCACCGGGTTGGCGCCCACGATCAGTACGCCTTCCGGTTCCGGATCGGCGACGCGGAGCCAGCGGGCGAGTGGCTTGCCGGTGACGCTCTGAATGACCACCGTGCCGGCGATGACGGTGAACACGAGTGGCACCAGGCTCTCCGAGTTGGGAAACGAGAACTGCTCGAGGCGCAACGCAAAGAGCGCGGATACGGCCGCTGCCACGATGCCGCGCGGAAAGATCCATCCGAGGTACAGGCGCTCGCGCCAGTCCAGGTCGCTGCCGATCGTACTCACCAGGGCGCGCAAAGGGGTGGCGACGAACTGGAGGACGAGCAGTACCAGAAACGCGCTCGCACCCAGTTCCAGCAATCCTGCGGTTTCGACGCGCGAAGCCAGCAGGATGAACAGCGCAGCGACCAGTACCAGGGTCAGGCTCTCCTTGAAGTGCAGGATGTCCTGCAGATCGAGGCCACGCATGTTGGCCTGCCAGATTCCCATCACGGTGACGGCCAGCAAGCCGGATTCGGGCGCCATGGATTCGGCCAGGCAGAAAACCAGGATAACGACGGCCAGCGCTCCGTAATTGCGCATGAAATCCGGAATCCAGTGGCGCCGCAGGGCCACGCCGAAAGCGTATCCGAAGGCGGCCCCAAGCAGCGTGCCAACAAGCAGGATGCGGCCCAGCAACAAATAGAGCTGCAGGTGGGTGGTCGCCGTCTGCATCACGACGATGAAATAGAACACCAGCACCGCCAGGATCGCGCCCAGGGGGTCGACCAGGATGCCTTCCCAGCGCAGGATGCTGGACAGGTTCTGCCGCGGCCGGAAGCTGCGCAGCAGCGGAACGATGACCGTGGGGCCGCTGACGGTGACGATGGCGCCGAACAGGGTGGCCAGATAAATGTCCCAGCCGAGGAATAGCCAGGCGGCCAGCGTTGCCGTGACCCAGGTCACGAGCACGCCCAGGGTGACGAGATTCCGGACCACGGCGCCGTGGCCGCGGATTTCAGAGAAGCGCAAGGTCACGCTGCCTTCATACAGGATGACGGCGACAGCCAGCGCCACGATGGGGCGGAGCAGGTCGCCGAAAAGCGCGTCCGGATCGAGCCAGCCGAGCACTGGTCCGGCGAGGAAGCCGGCCAGCAGCAGCAACAGGATGGAAGGCACACGCAGGCGCCACGAAATCCACTGGCAGAAAAACCCCGCAACGACGACGCCGCCAAGAACAATCAGTTCACTCGCGTGCATGGGGCAACGATACACCATTGGGCCCCGCGAAGCGGATGCCCAGGGTGAAACCCTCTGGACCGAAACTTGTTCGGGGTGGGTTGGGTGGCCCGGTGGCATCATCGCCCGCAGAGCGGGCTCCTACAGGCGCGGGAACGAAGCCCTCTGTGGGAGCAGGCTTGCCTGCGATTGAGCTGCAGCGGCCCCGTGACCCAATCGCACCCAAGGGTGCTCCCACAAGGTGGTACAGCGAAGCCCCTGCTTGAGCGGGATTGGGGCAGGGAACCTGCCCGGCCCTTGATCAGTGGTGCGCGATTTCCTTTTCGGTGAAGAGGTAGTCCCTGAGCTGATGGTCGAATGCGGGATCCTTTCGCCGGATCCACTCCAGCACCATGGATGCGTGTTCTTTCTCTTCGTCACGGTTGTGGGCGAGGATGGCCGCCAACTCGGGGTCTTTGCAGGCGTCGACCCGCTGGTGGTACCAGTCAACGGCTTCCAGTTCCTCAATCAGCGAGACGATGGCGCGGTGCATGTCCCGCGTTTCATCGCTGAGTTCCTCCAGGGGTTCGTGATAGCCCTCGCTTGTCATGACTTGCTCCTTCGTGTTGTCAGCGTTTCAGAATTTCGGCCAGGGGGTTGGTGGCATACATATGCACGTCCCGCTGCGGGAAGGGGATACTGCAGCCGGCGGCTTCGAGTTCCACCTTGCCCGTCTCCATCAGGTCGCCCCAAACGGTCCAGTAGTCGGCGGTCTTAACCCACGGGCGAACGTTGAAGTTGACGCTGCTGTCGCCCAGTTCGGTGACGAAGACGGCGGGCGCCGGATCGTCCAGCACCAACGGATGCTCGGCGCAAATGCGCATCAGAACGTCCCTGGCCACCTTCAGATCGTCGTCGTAGCCGACGCCGAAGACCATGTCGACGCGCCGGGTGTCGAGGGCCGTGTAGTTGGTGATGGTGCCGTTGTACACCAGGCCGTTGGGCACGGTGATCTGCTTGTTGTCGGGCGTAACCAGCACCGTGCTGAAAATACGAACCTCCTCGACTTTGCCGGCAATGCCCGCCACTTCGACGAAGTCGCCCTTCGAAAACGGCCGGAAGCCCACCAGCATGACGCCGGAAGCGAAGTTGCCCAGGGAGTCCTTGAGTGCCAGGCCGATGGCCAGGCCGGCGGCGCCGAGCACGGCGACCAACGAGGTGACAGGTACACCCAGCTGGTCGAGGGCGGCCAGTATGACCACCGTCAGCAGGATTGCGTAGCCGACGTTGCTGAGGAACTTGACCAGCGTCGCGTCGACCCGGCGACCCTCCAGGACGCGGCCCAGCAACTTCATGACGCGGTGGGCGATCCATTTACCGATGAAGTAGATGAGAAGGGCCACGATGATCTTGACTGCCCAATCGGTCACCAGGGCCGCGTAATCAACGTTGCTCAGATATTCCTTGAAGGACTCCATAAATCTCTCTCCAGTTCTCTGTTACGTATTGTCGAATCCGGACTAGGCGACGTCCTCACCCGGTTCCAGGAATTGTTCCATGCGGTCGGCGGACAGCGCCACGTGCCGGATGGTGTAGTCGAGTTCCTGCTCGCCGACAAAGGCATAGGGGAGGTTGGCGCACATCTTGATGTAGGGCACGCCGTCCAGATCGCCGACCGCCAGGTAGCCGACCCGCTGTGTCAGGTTGATGCGCAGGCATTTCTCGGCATCCAGGTCGGCAAGCGGAGCGACCGGCGTCTCCACCCGCAATACCCGGCGGCCCTCGTTGGTTTCCAGTTCGGCCAGGAATACGGTCTGACGCCGGTGGCTCTCGTCGATCGGGTACTCGAAGCTGATAATGAAGGGCTCGTCCGTTGTCAGTTCGTACAGGCCCATCATGTGGACGCGAACTTCGGCAAATGTTTCCATGATTTCCCTCTCTTCGCTCTACTTCGGAGCCAGCCGGACGGCGCCGTCGAGACGGATCGTGGTGCCGTTCAGGTAGGTGTTCCCGATGATGGTCGCGGCCAGTTCCGCATATTCCTCGGCCTGCCCCAGGCGGGAGGGGAAGGGAATGGAGGCAGCCAGAGATTCCTGTACGTGCTCCGGCATCCCGTCCACCATCGGAGTCCAGAAAATGCCCGGCGCGATGGTCATCACCCGGATGCCGAATCGTGCCAGTTCCCGTGCCATGGGCAGCGTCATGCCCACGATGCCGCCCTTGGAGGCGGAATACGCCGCCTGGCCGATCTGTCCCTCGTAGGCGGCTACCGATGCAGTGCTGATGATCACGCCCCGCTCTCCGTCCTCTCCGGGTTCGTTGTTCTGCATGACGCTCGCGGCGGTTTTCGCCACGTTGAAGCTCCCGACGAGGTTGACCATGATGGTCTTGCTGAAGAACTCCAGCGGCATCGGGGCTTCCCGGCCTAGTACGCGCCCGGCGCCAAGGATTCCGGCGCAGTTGACTGCGACGTTCATGCCACCCATGGCTTCCGCGGCCTGGTCAACGGATCGGGTCACCTCCGCCTCGGACGTAACGTCGGTGTGCAGGTACCGTGCACCGAGTTCCGACTCGACCACCTTGCCTGCTTCGTCGTTGACGTCAAGGGCGACGGCCTGGCCGCCCGCTTGAAGGATGTGCCGGACCATGCCCAGGCCGAGGCCCGACACGCCGCCGGTGACCACGGCCTTTACATTGTTTAATTGCATACAGGATGCTCCTGAAAAGAAATTGAAGTCAGTTTTGGGACCAATACGGCCAGTGTACCGTTACACTGGTCGCTTGGCTAAATCTCGACAGCAACCGCGACTGCTTCGCCACCGCCGAGACACAACGAGGCCACGCCGCGCTTCAGGCCGCGATGCCGCAGGGCATGGATCAGCGTCACCAGGATGCGGGCGCCGGATGCGCCGATCGGGTGACCGAGCGCGCAGGCGCCGCCGTTGACGTTGACCTTTTCATGGTCCAGGCCGTTGTCCCTCATCGCCGCCATCGTCACGGTGGCAAAAGCCTCGTTGATCTCGAACAGGTCGACGTCTTCCATCTTCCAGCCGGCCTTTTCGACCACCATCCTGATCGCGGTCGAAGGAGCGGTGGTGAACCATTCGGGCTCCTGCGCAAACGTGGCGTGGGCGACGATGGTTGCCAGCGGTTCGATTCCACGCTTTTTGGCCTCGGCGGCGCTCATCAGCACCGTGGCGGCGGCGCCGTCGGAAATCTTGGAGGCGTTGGCCGCGGTGACCGTTCCGTCTTTCCTGAAGGCGGGTTTCAGTGTCGGTATTTTGCCGATGTTGCAGCGGTGGGGCTCTTCGTCCTCGTCGAAGACGTGATCGCCCTTGCGGGTGCTCACCGTCACCGGCACGATCTCATCCACGAAATCGCCCTCGTGCACGGCACGCTGGGCCCGTTCAACCGAGGCCGTCGCGAATCCATCCTGCTCGACGCGGCTGAAACCGTACTTGTCCGCGCACATTTCGCCGAAAACGCCCATCATCTGCTTGTCGTAGGGGCTCTGCAGCCCGTCCCAGAACATGTGGTCGAGCACCTCGCCGTGCCCCATGCGCATGCCAGCGCGGGCCTTCGGCAGCAGGTAGGGAGCATTGCTCATCGATTCCATGCCGCCCGCCACCACCACGGCCGAGTTGCCGAGCTTGATCGCGTCGTGTCCCAGCATCGCGGCCTTCAGGCCGGAGCCGCACACCTTGTTGATGGTCATGCAGCCCACCGAAGCCGGAATGCCTGCTTTCAGAGAGGCCTGGCGCGCCGGGGCCTGTCCCAGGCCGCCGGGCAGCACGCAGCCCATGATGACTTCGCCGACATCGGAACCCTCTATGCCAGCGTGCGTAATGGCGCCGGTGATCGCGGCAGCGCCGAGGTCAATGGTGCTGACGCTGCCGAATTGCCCCTGGAAGGAGCCGATAGGTGTTCGCTTCGCGCCGACGACAACGACGCTGTTTTCATCTGGCATAACTGCCTCTCCGTTGGTTATTGGTCTGCGGTATCGCTCTTTGAATGTGGGCGCATGCCGCTCCGATCAATGCTTGTTGCGTTCCCGGCCCGGGAATCGGTGCGGCCGGCCCATGAACGGCATCTTGAGCTTGCCGAGAATGTTGATGCGTTCTTCGGCCATCCGGTCCGCAGCCTGCCAGGTGGGAATGCCATCGCGGTCTGCGATCTTGAATATACGGCCGACGTTGTAGTAGATCGTCCGCGTCATGCGCAGCGCGCGTTCGTGGTTCCAGCCCTCGAACTCGATCGAGACGTTCATCAGACCGCCGGCGTTCACCGCGTAGTCCGGCGCATAGAGGATGCCGCGCTTCTCCAGTTCGTTGCCCGCTTCGTTGTTCGCAAGCTGGTTGTTGGCCGGTCCGGCCACGATCTTGCACTTCAGGCGTGGAAGGGTTTCCTCGTTGATCACGGCGCCCAGCGCGCACGGCGCGAACACGTCCGCCTGGACGTCATAGATTTCATCCTCACTCACGGCCTCGGCGCCCAGCGCCACTGCCGCATCGACGGACTCCTGCATGATGTCGGTGATGAACACCTTGGCGCCTTCTTCGCGCAGCATACGCACCAGGTGCAGGCCAACGTGTCCGGCGCCCTGCACGGCGACACTACGCCTGGACAGATCCTCGTCTCCGTAGACCCGCTGCAGGGCGGCCTTCATGCCCTGGATGGCGCCGTGGGCGGTGTACGGTGAAGGATCGCCGGAGCCTCCGTGAACCTGGTGCACGCCGACGACGTTTTCGGTCTCCTGGAAAATGAACTCCATGTCATTGACGTCGATGCCGACGTCCTCGGCCGTGATGTAGCGACCGTGCAGTGTATCTATGAACCGGCCGAAGGAGCGGAACAGCGCCTCGGACTTGTCTTTACGGGGATCGCCGATGATGACGGCTTTGCCTCCGCCCAGGTTCAACCCCGAGACCGCGGCCTTGTAGGTCATTCCGCGCGAAAGGCGCAGCACGTCTTTCAGCGCCTCTTCCTCGGTGTCGTATGGCCACATGCGCGTTCCACCCAGCGCCGGACCGAGGGTCGTGTTGTGAATGGCGATGATGGCCCGCAGGCCGACGTCCCGGTTGTGGCAGAAAACGACTTGTTCATGCCCGAATTCCTGCATGGTCTCGAAGAGTTCCATGGGGTTGCCTCCTTGATGTTCTTGTTCAGCGGTGTCACCACGGACATCCGGCGCCCGCCGACGAAGCCGCGGGACGGAGCGGGTGAAAACCATGAGATCACGGCTTCAATTTTACCGAAACAAAGGGTTCGTCCGGGGGGATTCGGCTGATTAGTTGATGTGGGTCTGGTTGCGATCCGGGCACGGCGCCGCGGACCGCTCCAGGCCAATATTTTCAGCTGTTTTCAGCCGTTTTCTATCTCGTTCCCGTCCTCGTCGAGCATCTTTATCGGCAAGCCCAGTTCGTCGAGCTGCGGCCGGATGGCGGCCGCGTCGCCAACGACCACGATGGCCAGGTCACCCGGATCGATCAAGCGTCGCGCGACCGCGTTCAGGGTCTCCCGATCCGTGTTTCGCAACAGTGTTTGCTGCTGCCCGCGGTAATCCAGCGGCAGATCATAGCGCAGCACCTGGCCCAGCAGGCCCAGCTTGGCGCCCGGTGTTTCGTATTGCAGGGCGTCGCTCTGGCCGATGGCGTTCTGCAGGAACTGGTACTCGTCCTGGGTCATGCCGTCGCTGGCATACCGGTCCAGTTCGCCCAGCACTTCCTTGATGGCATCAGCCGTCGATGCCTTGCTGACCTCCGTGGACACCTGGAAGCGGCCCAGCTCCGGCCCACCGCTGAAGCGGCTGTAAGCGCCGTAGGTGTATCCCTTGTCCTCGCGCAGATTCAGGTTGATGCGGCTGTCGAAGGTTCCGCCCAGTACGAAGTTGGCCAGGTTGGCCAGGTAGTAGTCGCCAAGGGCGTCGTACGGCAGCGAGGGGTGCGCAATGCGCAGCGAGGATTGTGCGGCGCCTTCCTTGTCGACCAGGTAGATGGTGCGTCCGCGAACCGGCTGCATACCGTCTATGGGCTGCCGGCTGAAAGCCTCGACCTTCAGCTCACCCAGCGGCTCGAGGCTGGCGCGCAATTGGTCCAGCGGGACGCTGGAACTGGCCAGAACTCCCTGAAGATGCGCGGGTATCTTGGCCGCATAAAAGGCCTTCACATCGTCCAGCGTGATGTTGGCCACGGTCGAAGGCAGCCCGGAAGTCGGGTACGACAGCGGGTGCGCCGGACCGTCGAGAACCGCGCTGATCGCCCGCCCGGCCAGGGC
>JASFKQ010000153.1:0-8987 GCA_050118555.1 Lysobacterales bacterium | reverse complement strand
CGCGTATCAGGTGTACGTCGTTGCCGACGAAAGAGGGCAGCGCCTGCTGCTCTGGAAAGTCCACGCGGATTGTGTTTTGTCCCGGCCTCAGGTCTCCAAGGAGTTCGTAGCCGGTGTTGCGGATCGTCAGCGTCGCGTCGCCTTCCGGTTCCGGTGCGTTGTTGGGCTCGTCGGTCACGGTCAGGTCGAGCATCATGCCGATCTGGCCCGGTCCCGGGCTGGTGGTGTGGAAGACCCCGTCGGACTTCACGTAGCACTCGATGACGTAATGCCCGGGGTCCAGCCACACGGTGGTCTGGCTGGTGTGGCCCGGTGACGTCAGCCCCGGACCGCCGTTCCGCTTCAGTTCGCTGATCCAGGCGGGGAACTTGCCGAATGCCGCATTCACGGCCTCTTCGTCGCCGGCGTTCATCGCATCCATCGCTTCCTGGAACGGTGTCATCGCCTCGTCGCTCATCTGCTGCATGGTGACGCCGGGTGGCGGCACGTCGATGATCGCGAAGTGGATCATGCTGGAAGCATTGACGAATTTGAAGGTGGTCCAGCCCGAAGGGATTTCCGAGGGGCCCTCGAACTTCTTGCCCACGGCGCGGAGCTCCACGACGTATGGCTGGGGTTCCGGTGCCGGGGCGGGCTGCGCAGCCGGAGGCGCCTGCGTGACCGCAGCCGGCGCGGCGGCCTTCTCTTCCTTGCCGCAGCCCTTCAGCAGGAGCAGCAAGCAGATCAATACGGTGAAGCGGATCGTCGTTCTCATGATGGTTACCTGTCCAAATGGTTACTCTTTTCACCGAGCCGCGTTCAGTCGGCAACGCCTGTCAGGGCCTCTTTCACCTTCGCGGCACAGGTCGCCTGGGACATCTGAACCTTTTTCGCGCTGGCTTTTTCGATGCAGAAGCACTCGCCGGTATCGAGGTCCACCGTGCAGCGCATGTTCTGCGTGGGTTCCGATTCGGCTGGCGGCTCCGCCGGTGGCTTGGGCGGCGCATGTTCTTCCTCGTACATCTCGTTGGCCGGGTCAGTCAGTTCGAAGGTGCCGGCGAACGCGGTACCGGCCAGCAGGCAAAGCAGCGTGATCGAGGTGAGGCGTAGCATGATGATGACTCCTGAATCCGATGCCCAAGCATACAACGGGAAGCGGCGCGAGGCATGTGCGCTCCCTGCTATGGCCTGGCTGGAAGACCGACGAACTGTGGCAGAATACCGGCCATGACCCCCGCCGAATTCGAAGCCGTCGTCCAGCAGGCCATGGACAGCCTGCCCGAGTGGGTGCACGAGGCTCTCGAGCACATCGAGATCCGCGTCACCGAGCAGCCGGGCGAAGAGGCCGAACCCGGCGAGGACGACCTGTTGGGCCTTTACGTCGGCACCCCCCTGACCGAGCGCAGCCTGGACGACATCATCACCGAGCCCGACATTGTCTATGTCTACCGCCTGCCGCACCTGGAAATGGACCTGCCGCTCAACGAACTGCGTGACGAGATCGCTACCACCCTGATCCACGAAATCGCCCACTACTTCGGCATCGACGACGACCACCTGGACGAAATCGGCTGGGGCTGAGCCCGTTCTGACGGCCCCCTGCGGTTGACCACTCTGTAGGGGCGGCTTCAGCCGCGATAGCGCTTTGGTTCCATCTCGTCAATCGCGGCTGAAGCCGCTCCTACAAAAAAAGTGCCAAATATAACAACTTTTACTTAATTAGTATTGCCTAATTCAGATAACACTAATATAATAAGCTCCATCTCACAAATCCCCTTATTGACGGAGCAATCAATGACCATCGACCGTATTGTTTTCGCTGTCGCCGGACTGTTCATCGTGGCCAGCCTCTTGCTCGGCTGGAGCAGCAGCCCGATGTATGTGCACAAATACTTTCTGTTCTTTACCGCCTTCGTGGGCCTGAACCTGTTCCAGTCGGCCTTCACCGGCTTCTGCCCGCTGGCGGTCATCCTGAAGAAACTGGGTGTGCAGCCTGGCAAGGCGTTCTGACCCCACGCCTCGAAGAAATTTGGAAATTTGGAAATTTGGGGTCAGAGTAAAGGGACAGAGTAGGCTACTCTGACCCTTTACTCTGACCCTTTACTCTGACCCTTTACTCTGACCCCGGCTTTCCTGACCCCGGCTTTTCTTCGCCCGCACGTAAATCTCCTTGCTGACCCTGGCTACCGCCTCCCCGGCCTCGTTGGTCAGGTCGGCCTCGAAGTGGTACCGGTTCTTGCCGATCTCGTCCACCTCCCGGCGGATTTCCTCGATGCGTGCGTGCTCCAGTTCGAACACGCCGGTGATCGTGCCGCTGGCTGGCTTGATGAAACGAATGCCGGCGGACTGGTCCCAGACGATGTAATCGCGGCCCAGGTTCATCGTCAGGATGAACACGTAAAACGGGTCGCACATCGCGTACAGGGCTCCGCCGAAGTGCGTGCCGAACAGGTTACGGTTGTACCAGGTCTGCCGCAGCTGTACCTCGAAGCGCGTGAAATCCTCGCTGCACGAGACCACCCGGATGCCCAGGCCGAGATACGGCGGGTACCAGTTGACCCGCCGGATGAGCTTGCGAAATCGGGCGTTGGCGCCTGTCAGGACGGGTCGATGGTGCCGTTGCGCATGCCGCGCTTGTTCGAGCCGTCTTCATAATCGTAGCTGCCGCCGTTATTGGAGCCGCCCGCCCTGCCGTTCCAGGTGCCGCCGCTGCTGATGTCGATTTGCGTGACGGCCCCGCCGCCCGTCTGGATCAGGCAGCCATTCGAGATGTTGGACAGCGTCTGGTCGTGGCCGGAGCTGTTGACGATCGATACCGCGGCGCCGTGAGTCGGTGTCCACGGATTCTGGTCGGGGCTACATCCGTCGGTGCCGGCGGCGTTGAGGGTTAATGTGTTGGACATCCTGAAGTCTCCTGATTGGTTGGTTGTCTGGTGAAATGGACCACGCCCGCTGGCGAAGCGTGCAGTGAATGCGTTGCGGGCCCTCTGAACCTAGGCCAAGAACACTCATTTGTCTATGCGGCGCTCTGACTGATTCACGGGTTGCCCGGCAGCATGCTAGGGCAAATCGTGTAAGCGCGGGTCCTTGAACACCCCGGCCAGTTCGGGGTTGAGCTGGAGCCGTAGGCGCTGAAAGCCCAGCTGCATGGATTTCAACGCCGCCTCGACGGCCTTGTCGTGCTGGCCTGCGTTCTCGTACACCTCGGCCGCGGCGGCCAGAATTTCGCCGGAATCGGGGGACAGCGTCAGTGCCGTCTGCAGGCGCTCGAGCGCCAGGCCTTCCTGACCGGTCTTGGCGTAATAGAGCGCCAGGTCGCTGTTGACGAAGGGGTCGCGCGGGTTCTCCTTGCGCGCCGCCTCCGCCAGGCCGATAGCGTGTTCGAAGGTTTCACGGGCCTTCGCTTCTTCCCCGCCCTTCCAGGAATAGGCATAGGCCAGGTTGCCCCAGGCCAGCCAGTCGGAATCGTCGAGCTTGATCGCGTTGTTCAGGGCTTCCACCGCCTTCGGGTAGTTGTCCATCCGTGCGTAGGCCGTGCCCAGATTCACGTAGGCCATGTAATTGGGACGAATCTCGATGGCACGCTCGTACATGGTGATGGCCTCGGGAAGTTTGCCCATCTCGCTGAGCGCGGAACCGAGGTTGACCAGTGCGCCGAAGTGGTCCGGCGCTTGCCGGATGACCGAGCGCCACTGGTCGGCGGCTTCGTCGAAGCGGCCCTGTCGGTACAGGAAGTTTGCATAGGAGTCGCGGATCAGTAGGTTGTCCGGGGCGAGCGCAAGGGCCTTCTGCAACGAGGCCTCGGCATCGTCTACGCGGCCCTGGCGCTCGTACACCTTGGCCATCGCCTGGTTGGCCGGCGCGTCGTTCGGATCGATCGCCAGCGCGCGCTCGAAGGCCGCGGAAGCCAGGTCGATGTTGCCCTGTGCCGACTGCACCTGCCCCAGCGCCACCTGCACCGGGGCCAGGTCGGGACTGAGCTGCACCGCCTTCCGGGCGTCTTCGGCCGCCTCGGACAGCCACGAATCGTCCCGGGTGATCGCGTATCGCAGGCGCAGCGCCTCAGCCAGGCGCGCGTAGGCCAGGGCGAAGTCCGGGTCCATCGTCGCCGCCTCCCGGAACAGCCCGATTGCCTGTTCCAGGTTGTCGCCTTTGTCCCATCGCTCCACCAGCTTCAGGCCATCCAGGTAGTGATCGTAGGCGCTGGGTTCGGAGCTGACCGGGGAACTGTCTGGCTGACGGCCGGCGGACCGGTCCCACTGCATCCACAGCAGGGGCGCCAGGACCACCACGAGCAGCAACAGCACGGTGGTGAGGCCCAGCCGGGGTTTTTTCCTGGATGAGCGCAGCGGAACCAGGCCGCGCTTGCCGCTCAGCGCGCCCAGCAGGTGCCCCATGAAGCGGTCGTCCTTGTTGCGGAACAGCGCCTGCACGCGGTTCAGGACCAGCTCCAGTTCCTCGGGCAGCGGGCAGTCTTCCAGGTAGACCGGGACGATTTCCAGGTCGTGGTGCAGCGCGTAGTCGACTTCACGCAGGCAGTGCGACGACACGAGCGAAGCCTCCGAGATATAGAAAATCAGCTTGCTCGCGCCCTTGATTGCGGCTGCGATCTCGCCCCGCCAGGCCGACCCGGCCGGAATGCCCTCGTCGTACCAGACGTGAACGCCGTTGCCGTCGAGCTCGACGAGGTCGGCGTACACAGTGGGTGCATCCTTGTGCGCATAGCAGACGAACACGTACGGTTCGCTGCCGCTGTAAGCTGCGAAAGGCTTGTCCACGCCGTTCATTTGCCCCCGTTGCCGGGCCACGCCCGCCTCTGAGGCTTATTAAGCACCGCTTTGCCCCCCGAGGCAAATGCAGCCCCAGGCACCGCACCCACGCAGGAGCGAACCTGGTTCGCGATTTCTCCACGGGGCAGCCCAAGCTGATCCCGAACAACGTTCGGTCCGGCGCCGACACGAAATGCAGGTCCAGCCGGATGGCGTCCTCATCGGCCAGCGCCGTGCCGCCCCCAGGCGGTCACCTACCGCTCACCGCACGACGCGCTCGCCCTGCGCCATTTTGCTTGGTTCACCGATTCACTATGGCATGGTTGGGTGTAAGACACGCCGGGAGGGAGACCCATGAGAATCGCATTGATCCTACTATGCCTGCTGCTGCCGGCTACCGAACTGGCGGCTCAGCAAACGGAGATCTACGTCAGTGATGCGGGCAACTTCGACCAGCCGCCCTGGCAGATCCTGAAGTTCGACGCCAACGGCGAAAACCCCGAGGTTTTCATCGATCAGAACCTGGCCTGGCCGCAGGACATCGTGTTCCTGGAGCAGGAAGGCACGGTGCTGATCTCCAATTTCAGCAACGGGCACATCGATCGCTACGACGCGGCCACCGGCGACTACATCGACGCCTTCGCCGTCGGCATCAGCTCCCCGACGCGCATGAAGATCGGCGCCGACAACCTGCTGTACGTGCTGCAGTGGAACGGCAACAGCCGGGTCCGGCGCTACCAGCTGGACGGCACCTTCGTCGACCTCTTCACCGAGGTGTCCGTGCCACGAAGCATCGGCCTGGACTGGGACAGTGACGGCAACCTGTACGTCTCGTCCTACACCGACGATAACGTGCGCAAGTTCGGACCCGACGGCTCCGATCTCGGCCTGTTCATCGACAGCAACCTGGCGGGCCCGACCAACATCTGGTTCGACGAGAGCGGCGACCTGCTGGTCGCCGACTACGACGGCGGCGCCGTCAAGCGCTTCGGCCCGGATGGCAGCTACAAGGGGGTGTTCATCAGCGGGCTGTCGCAATCCGAAGGCGTCGGCCATCTGCCGAACGGCAACCTGTTGATCGGCAACGGCGGCACCCACGCGGTGAAGATGTACACGCCGGACGGCGCCTACGTGAAGGACCTCGTTCCTAGTGGTTCGGGCAACCTGCTGACCCCGAACGCGGTGGTGGTGCGGCAGCCCAACGCCAACACCTTTCAGATCAATGCCGGCATCGCCGACGCCTGGTACAACCCGGCCACCAGCGGCCAGGGCTTCCTGGTGACCGTCTTCCCGGTCGTAAAGCAGGTGTTCCTTGCCTGGTTCACCTACGACACCGAGCGCCCGCCGGAGGATGCGACCGCCCTGCTCGGCGAGCCCGGGCACCGTTGGCTGACCGCCCAGGGCCCCTACGACGGCGACACGGCCGAATTGACGGTGAGCCTGACGTCCGGCGGCGTGTTCGACGCTGCCGAACCGGCGGCGACCACCGATCCCGAGCCCTACGGCGCCATCACCCTGGAGTTCGCCGACTGCAGCAACGGCATGGCCACCTACGACATCCCGTCGCTGAACCTGTCGGGCGAAATCCCCCTGCAGCGCATCGCCGAGGACGGCGTCGCCCTCTGCGAAGAACTCGCTGCACCGTAGGAGGAGCGAGCCTCGCTCGCGCTCAGCCGGTTCCGGACGCCGCCTCCGCGCGCGGCGCCGCGGCTTCGGGCAACACTACCTCCAGGCACTCGATCAGCTGCGCCAGCTTGCGCCGCAGCAAGTCGATGCGGCCGGCCGGAGCCGCTACGAAATGCAGGTCCAGCCGGATCGCCTCGTCCCCGTCCAGTGCACTGCTGGCTGAGGTCGGCACCAGTCCCAGCGTGCACATCAGAGCAAAGGCGCGGGACAACGCCGTCGGGCTGCGCTCCAGCCGCACCGTGACGATGGCGTCCGGCAACTCCCCGCCGGAATTCGATCCCCGAGGCTCCGCGTAAACGTCTTGTTGGCCACTCACCGCTGAACTGTCCATGCGCATGTCCCTCGATCCTTTGCATGATATTAGCGGTAAAAATGCGGAAGGGGCTTTCAATATCGCGCTGAAACTGTTAATTAGTGAATAAAGAATGCACAAAATACCCAGAAGATGAGTAAAGACGAGCAAACCGTAAAACTCGACCGCACCGACCGCCGCATCCTGCGCCTGCTGCAGACCGAGCCGGAAATCAGCGCGGCCGCAATCGGCGAGCGCATCGGCGCCTCGCAGGCCACCGTCTGGCGCCGCATCCAGCAGATGCGCGAGGCCGGGCTGATCCCGCCCCAGGTGGTGACGCTGGATCGCAGGAAGGCCGGCTTCAACGCGATGATCTTCGCCCAGGTGAAGCTCAGTTCCCACGGCCGCTCCAACCTGGCCGATTTCTCGGAAGCCATCCAGAGCTTCCCCGAGGTGCTGGACTGCTACGTGTTGATGGGCAGCGTGGATTTCCTGCTGCGCATCGTCGCGCCCGACGTGGAAGCCTACGAGACCTTCTTCTTCGAAAAGCTCTCGCGCCTTCCGGGCGTGCAGGAAATCACCTCGTCCATGGCGCTTTCGGAGATCAAGCGGACGACCGTGTTACCGGTGTAGCCGATACCCGGCCCATTGATCCCGGAAGATCACGCCTCCTCCCACACGTCGGCGCAATGACCGATACCCGGCCTCGTATCCGGGCCTTCGCCTGCAGGCTCAAGTAGCTTGTCTATACTTTTCTACAAGGGCTATGGCAGGCCGAGAGGGAGAATCATTGCGGCCTGCGCAAATCATCGAACAGGAGGAGGTTCCATATGAAGACCAATCCACGGGCAATTCGAAGCATGACGGTACTCATGCTCCTGTTGTTGAGCGCGGCGCCCGTGCAGGCCCAGGAGACCATGCTGGGCGTTCACGGCGGGTCCAACCAGTCCGGCACGCCCGGCAGGATCTCGACGGTCAACCAGAACAACGCCAACACCATCATCATCGGCGCGCCGGCGGCTGGTGTCGGCCTGACCGGCGTGGCCACCGACTCGACGGGTCGGGTGTTCGCGACCACTGGTTACAACCAGAGCAACCCCGAGAACGGCCCCCGCCTGCTCGAGATCAACCCCGCCACCGGCGCCCTGATCAGCGACATTGGTCGGCTGAGCACAGCGGGTGGCCTCAACTGCTACGTGGGTGATCTGAGCTTTCAGCCCGGTACCGACGTTCTGTACGGCGTGCTCGCTAACCAGGGAGATGACGACTGTGGCTGGGAGGAAGAATCCAGTCCGGGCGGCGCGCTCCTGACCATTGATACCTCCACCGCCGAAGTCACGCTCATCGGGCGGGATCCGTCGCTGGGCAACGCCAATGGCGGCCTGGCCTTCCACCCCGACGGGACACTCTACTTCACACCATGCTGGTCCAGCGACACGCTACTCGTCACCCTGGATCCGGACACCGCCGCGGTGCTGACGTCGAAAACTCTGGCCAACAAAAGCTGTTACATGGGACTGGTCGCGCGGCCGTCGGATGGCCAGCTGTTCGGCAGCTACAACTGGGAAAGCAACTGGGACCCCTACGTACTCGTCACCCTGAATCCCGCGAACGGCGTCGCCACACTGGTCGGGCACACTTATTCAGCCGGCATCATCCACGACCTGACCTTCACCGACGCCATCGAGGTGCCATTCGAGATCAACGCCGGCATGGCCGATGCCTGGTTCGAGCCCGCCACCGGTGGCCAGGGTTTCTTTATCACCGTGTACGAGGAAAGCGAGACCATGTTCCTCGCCTGGTTCACCTACGACACCGAGCGCCCACCTGGCAGCGCCATGGCTAACCTGGGCGAACCAGGTCACCGCTGGATAACCGCCCAGGGCCCGTATGACGGCGACACCGCGGAGCTGACCGTCAACCTCTCCGAGGGCGGTGTGTTCGACTCGGCCAGCCCGGCGGTAGGCGACCCGACGCCCATCGGCAGCATGACCATCGTCTGGCACGACTGCGACAGCGCCACGCTGAGCTACGACCTCGATCCGCCGGGCGTCAGCGGCGAAATCGAGCTGCAGCGGATCGCGAGCGACAACGCCGCCTATTGCGAGGCTTACCAGCCCTGATTCGCAGGCTTTGGCCGTGCAGGTAATCACCTCGTCCATGGCGCTGTCGGAGATCAGGCGCACGACCGTGTTGACGGTGTAGCCCCCGTGCAGGAGCGAGCTCAGCTCGCGACCAATGCCTCGGGTTGGAACAGGAAA
>JASFKQ010000152.1:0-8996 GCA_050118555.1 Lysobacterales bacterium | reverse complement strand
CGGATGGTGGGCACGGAAATGTCCATCGAATACTCGGCCCTGGAGTCCGGAATGGATCGGTTCGTGCGCCTGGACAAGGGCGCTTTCACCGGGCGTGACGCCCTGCTCGCCCAACGCGACGCCGGGCTGAGAAACCGCCTGGTAACCCTGGAAGTAAAGGACGTGGACGACGCCGACGCGCTCGGCAACAACGCCTTGTCCTGCGACGGCGAGGTCATCGGCCGCGCCACCGGAGGCAACTTCGGATTCCGCGTCGGAAAGTCACTGGCGCTGGGCATGGTCCGGCCCGAATTTGCGGAGACGGGACAGGCGCTCGAAATTGAGATCCTCGGCACGGACTACCCGGCCCTGGTCATTCCGGACAGCCCGTTCGATTCCGGAAACCACCGGCTGCGCACCGGGAGCGACACCGATGGCTGACCACCCGCCTGATCCGGGCCGGTCCCGATGAGCCGCTACTCCGCGCTTCGCCTGCTTCGCAACGCCATCGGCCACAACCGCGGCTGGCCGGAGGCCTGGCGCTCGCCCGAACCCGCGCGCCGCTACGATGCGCTGATCGTCGGCGGGGGCGGCCACGGCCTGGCGACCGCCTACTACCTCGCCCGGGAGCACGGCCTGCGCCGGGTGGCGGTGCTGGAGAAGGGCTGGATCGGCGGCGGCAACACGGCTCGCAACACGACCATCGTTCGTTCCAACTACCTGTGGACCGAGGCGGCGCTGCTTTACGAGAAGTCCATGAAGCTCTGGGAAGGCCTGAGCCGGGCGCTCAACTACAATGTGATGTTCAGCCAGCGCGGCGTCTACAACCTCGGGCACACTCCGCAGGACATGCGCGACATCGAGCGGCGCGTGGCCGCCAATCGCCTGAACGGCATCGACGCAGAGGTGGTCGGACCCGACCATCTGAAGCGCGCCGTGCCCGCCCTCGATGTCTCGCCGGGGGCGCGCTACCCGATCCTGGGCGCCTCTCTGCAACGCCGGGGCGGGGTGGCGCGGCACGATGCGGTCGCGTGGGGGTTCGCCCGTGCCGCCGACGCGCTCGGCGTGGACATCATCGAGCAATGCGAAGTAACCGGCTTCGACCGCGAGGATGGCCACATCACCGGAGTTCTGACCACGCGCGGGCCGATCGCGGCCCCGAAGGTCGGCGTCGTCGTCGCCGGCAACGCCAGTGTGCTGGCGGAAATGGCCGGTCTGCGCCTGCCCATCGAGAGCCATCCGCTGCAGGCCTTCGTCTCCGAGCCGCTGAAACCGGTGCTGGACACGGTCGTGATGTCCGGCGCGGTGCACGGCTATATCAGCCAGTCCGACAAGGGCGAACTCGTCATCGGCGCCGGCATCGACGCCTACAACGGCTATGGCCAGCGTGGAAGTTTCCCCACCATCGAGCATGCGCTGCAGGCCATCCTCGAACTGTTCCCTTCCTTCAGCCGCGTGCGCCTGCTGCGGCTCTGGGGCGGGATCGTCGACACCTGCCCCGACGCCTGCCCCATCATCGGCAAGACACCGGTACGGGGCCTTTACTTCAACTGCGGCTGGGGCACCGGCGGCTTCAAGGCGACGCCCGGTTCCGGCTGGGCCTTCGCCCACACGATGGCGAACGACGAGCCGCACGAACTCAATGCTCCGTTCAGCCTGGAGCGTTTCACCACCGGGGCCCTGATCGATGAGCACGGCGCCGCGGCGGTGGCCCACTGATGCCGATGGGGGTTGTGAAGCGATGCTGCTGATCGAGTGCCCCTGGTGCGGGCCGCGGGCGGAAACCGAGTTCACCTATGGCGGCGAAGCCGGAATCCGCCGGCCAGCCGACCCCTCGGCGCTGAGCGACGAAGAGTGGGCGGATTACCTCTACATGCGCCGGAACCCACGCGGGCCTCACCGTGAACTCTGGAACCACGCGCAGGGCTGCCGCCGCTGGTTCGGCGTGGAACGCGACACGCTCAGCTATTCCATCACCCGGAGTTTCGCGCTGCAGCAGGATGAGCCGGAATGACACCGGCGCAGAGCCAGCGCTTGCAGGAAGGCGGGCGGATCGACCGTTCGCGCCCACTGGCCTTCCGCTTCGACGGGCGGGAATTGCAGGGTTATGAGGGGGACACGCTGGCTTCGGCACTGCTGGCAAACGGCGTCAGGCTGGTCGGCCGCAGCTTCAAGCTGCACCGGCCGCGCGGGATTGTCGGCTGCGGCGGCGAAGAACCCAACGCGGTGGTGCAAATCGGCAGCGGAGCCACGGCGCTGCCGGACCGGGTCGCCACCCAGGTTCAGCTGTTCGAAGGCCTCGAGGCGCATTCCGTCAGGGGCTGGCCAGGCCTGCGCTGGGACGCGGGCGCAACACTCGGCGCTTTCAGCCGCGTCCTGTCCACGGGCTTTTATTACAAGACGTTCATCTCGCCGGTCATATCGTGGCGGCTCGCGGAACCGCTGGTCCGCCGCTCCGCAGGCTGGGGGAGCGCGCCGGATGGGCCGGACCCGGACCGCTACGAGCACCGCAACGCGCACTGCGACGTGCTGGTGGCCGGTGGTGGGCCTGCCGGGCTGATGGCTGCACTGGCCGCGGCCGACGCCGGGGCACGGGTGATACTGGCCGATGAACAGAACGAGTTCGGCGGGCGGCTCCTTTCCATGACCCGGGACATCGAGGGTCAGGCCGCGGCGGACTGGGTCCGTGCCGCCGTCGAATCGCTTGGGGCGCATGACCGCGTAACGCTGTTGTCTTCGAGCACGGTGTTCGGCTACCACGACCACAACTTCCTGACCATTGCCGAGCGCCGGGGAAACGCCACCGCCGCCGGCGTGCGGCAGCGGCTCTGGCGGGTGCGCGCACGGCAGGTGGTGCTTACCCAGGGCGCCATCGAGCGTCCGCTCGTTTTCGCCAACAACGACCGCCCCGGCGTGATGCTGGCCTCCGCCGTATCCACTTACGCCGTGCGCTACGCAGTGCGCCCGGGGCAGCATGCCGTGATCTTCACCAACAACGATTCGGCCTACCAGGCGGCCATCGACCTGCACCGCGCAGGCGCCGAAGTCGCCGCCGTGGTGGATTGCCGACCGGGCGCGGCCGGTGTGCGCGGCGAAGTCGAGGCCCTGGGCATACCGGTCATCGCCGGACACGTCGTCACGAACGTGCTGGGGCGGGGCGCCGTGCGCGGCGTGCGGGTCGCCCGCTGGGACGGCGAAGCGGAGCGCGTGGAAAGCAACATGACGATCGATTGCGACCTGCTTGCCGTGTCCGGTGGCTGGAGCCCCGCCGTGCACCTGCATTCGCAATCCGGCGGGCGTATCGACTGGAACGAGGAATCCGGCTGCTTCGTGCCGGGCAAACCGGCACAGGCCTGCCTGTCCGCGGGCTCCGGCAACGGCGCCTGGATGCTGCAGGACTGCTTTCGGCAGGGCGCCGACGCGGGCCGGGAGGCTGCCGCGCGCTGTGGTCTCACGGTGCCCGAGACCGCCGTTCCGCGAGCACCCGAGCCCGCCGGTAACCCGCTGCTGCCCGTTTGGAGGGTACCCGCGGAGGAGGATCCAGACCGTTGCCCGAAGCAATTCCTCGATTTTCAGAATGATACGTCGGTCGCGGATATTCGGCAGGCGGTGCGTGAAGGCTATCGGCACGTGGAGCACGTCAAGCGCTACACGGCGCTCGGCTTCGGCACCGACCAGGGCAAGCTCGGCAACGTAAACGGCATGGCGGTGCTCGCCGCCTGTCTCGGCAAACCCATTCCCGAAGTCGGGACCACCACCTTCCGGCCGGCCTACACACCCGTTCGCTTCGGCGTCTGCGCCGGTGAAAGCGTGGGCGAGCTGTTCGACCCGGTGCGCAAGACCGCGTTGCACGAGTGGCACGAGGCCCGCGGGGCGGTTTTCGAGCCGGTCGGCCAATGGCACCGGCCCCGATACTACCCTCGCGGTGACGAAAGCATGGCCGCGGCGGTCGATCGGGAGTGCCTCGCGGTTCGCGATGCGGTGGGCCTGATGGACGGTTCCACGCTCGGTAAGATCGACGTTCGCGGAGCAGACGCAGCGACGTTTCTGGACCGCGTCTACACCCACGACGTTTCCCGCATGGAGAAGGGACGCTGCGCCTACGCGGTGCTGCTTGGTGAAGACGGCATGGTGATGGACGACGGGGTCGTGTCCCGGCTCGGCGAGCAGCACTTCTACCTGACCACCACGACCGGCGGCGCCGCTCGCGTCCTGGCCTGGCTGGAGTCCTGGCTCCAGACCGAGTGGACGGACCTGGACGTTCGGCTGACGTCGCTGACCGACCACTACTCGACCCTGGTCCTGGCCGGCCCGGCTTGCCGCCAGGTCCTGCAGGACCTGGGTTGCAGCGCTGATTTGGACGGAGCCTCGTTCCCTTTCATGTCGGTGCGGCCCGCCGAACTGGGCGGTATACCCATTCAGCTTTTCCGGGTCAGTTTCAGCGGCGAACTGGCCTATGAAATCAACGTGGAAAGCAGCTGTGCACTCGCGGTGTGGGAGCGGCTGATGGCGGCCGGCGAAGGGCACGGCATCACGCCCTACGGCACCGAGGCCATGCACGTGCTGCGCGCCGAGAAGGGCTTCTTCATCGTCGGCCAGGACACCGACGGCTCGGTAACTCCTGTCGATCTGAAGCTGGGCTGGTTGTTGTCCAGGCACAAGGATTTCCTGGGCAAGCGCTCACTGTCCCGGCCCGACGCGCTGCGGCAGGACCGCAAGCAGTGGGTGGGCCTGGTGCCCGTGGACGAGCGCACCGTCGTTCCGGAAGGCAGCCAGTTGGTGCAAGATCCGAACGCGGCCAAACCGGTCCCGACGTGCGGTCACGTCACATCGAGCTATCACAGTTCCTGCCTGGGGCATCCGATCGCACTGGGGCTGGTCGCAGGCGGCCATGCCAGGACCGGGGAGACGGTATTCGCGCCGCTGGAGAAAGGCCAGGCGGTCGAACTGCGCATCGTGTCCCCGGCCTTCGTCGATCCCCGCGGGGAGCGTCAGAATGCCTGAGCGGAAAGTCACCCGGCACGGGCTGGAGGCGTTCCTGGCGGGGTTGCCACCCGTGCCCGGCGATTCGACGCTGCGTGTCGGAGTCGCTCCGGGTCTGGTCCAGTTCAACCTCCGGGGCGACCCCTCGAACCGTGATTTCACCGCGGCGGCGGCCAGGGCTTTGGGCCAGGACCTGCCGCTACGACCGAACCGGTTCAGCGAAGGCGATCACCGCGCGTTCTGGATGGGCCCGGACGAGTGGCTCATCGTCAGTGCGAGTCAGCCGGGACGCGGCTTGCGGGCCGCGCTGGAAGGCCTGGAGTCGGTTCCCGGCACCGCGGTCAACGACGTCAGCGCCGGACAGGTCTGCCTGTCCCTTGCCGGTGAGCCCGCTCGTGAAGTGCTGGCCAAGGGATGTACGCTCGATTTCCATCCGGACGTGTTTGGCGTGGGTAATTGCGCGCAAAGCGGACTGGCACGGGCCACGATGCTGGTCGCACAGGTCACCGGCGAGCCGGAGTTCGAGCTGTATGTGCGCCGCAGTTACGCCGATTACCTGGCGCGCTGGCTACACCATTCGGGCCGGGAATTCGGCATCAAGTTCTACGTCACACAGGATCCGCGATCCCGCGAATAGTTCTTTCCAGGGTCGCCGCGGCGGCGTCCCCGCCGCTTCGCCGGCAATTGTCTTTCTCCGTGGCTGGAAGCATACTCAGGCGCACTCCTGATTGCCCCCGCGCGATGAACGCAACTGCCGACAGCCCGCTCCCCACCCGTTTCGGCTTCCTGCTGCTCAACGATTTCACCCTGATGTCCGTGTCGGCCGCGATCGAACCACTGCGGATGGCCAACCGCATCTGCCAGGAGGAAGTGTATTCCTGGACCCTGATGTCCGAGACGGGCGAGGCGGTCCAGGCGAGCGACGGTATCCGGGTGGAGGTCGACGTGGCCATCGGCGCACCCCGATTGCTGGACTCGATCGACGCGGTCGTCGTCTGTGGCGGCGAGTATATCGAGCGGAACACGACGCCGGGCGTGCTTGCCTGGCTGCGCTCGGCCGCCAGGCGCAAAAAGGTGCTGGGCGCCGTTTGCACCGCAAGCTATGCCCTTGCGGAGGCGGGCCTGCTCGACGGCTACCGTTGCAGTATCCACTGGGAGAACTTCGGCGCCCTCAGCAACCTGTTTCCCGGAGTTGCCGTCAGCCGCAACCTGTTTTGCATCGACCGCGACCGCTATACCAGCTCCGGCGGCACGGCCCCCACCGACATGATGCTGCACCTGATTGGCGCCACCTGCGGAGACCACGTCAGCGCCGGTGTCGCCGAGTACTTCGTCCGTGAACGCATCAGGCGCCCGGACGAGCTGCAGAAAGTGCCCCTCAAGCACATGACCGGCCCCCTGTCACGCAAGTTGATCGCCGCCCTCGAGCTCATGGAGGCCAACATTCGCGAGCCGATCAGTCAGCAGGATCTGGCGGACTATGCGGGATTGTCGCGGCGCCAGTTGCAGCGGCTGTTCCAACGCTACCTGGCCTCCACGCCCTCGCGGTACTACCTGCGGCTGCGACTGCACCGGGCCCGTGAGCTACTGCGCCAGACCAACCTGAGCCTGGTCGAGATATCGGAGCTCACCGGCTTCGACGCCAGTTCGCATTTCAGCCGGACGTACAAGGCCTACTACGGGCATTCTCCGAGCACCGAGCGGGTGGGCGAACCGTGAGCATGGAAACGACCCCAGGCAGCGAATACGACTACATCGTCATCGGGGCGGGCTCGGCCGGCTGCGTGCTGGCCAACCGCCTCAGTGCCGACGGCCGTCGCCGGGTACTGCTGCTGGAAGCCGGCGGCAGCGACCGCAGCCTCTTCATCCGGATGCCGAGCGCGCTGTCCTACCCGATGAACATGCGCAAGTACAACTGGTTCTACGAAACCGCCGCCGAGCCGCATGCGGACGGCCGCCGGTTCCACTGCCCGAGGGGCAAGGTGCTGGGCGGTTCCTCGTCCATCAACGGCATGGTTTTCGTACGGGGCCACGCCCGTGACTTCGACGAGTGGGCGGCGCTGGGCGCCGAAGGCTGGAGCTACCGCGAGTGCCTGCCCTATTTCCGCCGCATGGAATCCTGGCTGGACGGGGCCGACGACTACCGGGGCGGGGACGGCCCGCTGGCCGTAGGCGGCGGCAACCGCATGCGCCTGAACCCGCTGTACGAGGCCTTCATCGAGGCCGGCGGGCAGGCTGGCTACCCGCTCACCGATGACTACAACGGCTGGCGGCAGGAAGGCTTCGGCCCGATGCAGATGACCGTGCGCAAGGGGGTTCGCGAATCCTGCGCGCGGGCCTACCTGGAACCGGCACGCAGGCGCCCCAACCTGACCGTCGTTACCCGGTCCCTCGCCAAGCGGATCCTGGTCGAAGAAGGCTCCGCCGCCGGCGTGCAATACCGCAGGGACGGACAGACCTTCACCGCCCGCTGCAGCAATGAGGTCGTCTGCGCCGCGGGCTCCATCGGCTCTCCACACTTACTGCAGCTGTCCGGAATCGGTCCGGCGGAAGTCCTGCGGAAGGCCGGGGTGAAACTGCGGTGCGAGCGCCCGGGCGTGGGCGAGAACCTGCAGGACCATCTCGAGGTATACATGCAGTATGCCTGCACGCAGCCCATTACCCTCAACGGCAGGCTCAATCCCCTCGGCAAAGCCCTGATCGGCGCGCGCTGGCTCCTGTTCCGCGACGGTCTCGGCGCCACCAACCACTTCGAATCCTGCGCCTTCATCCGATCCGCGGCGGGCGTCGAGTGGCCGGACATCCAGTATCACTTCCTGCCGGCCGCGATGCGCTACGACGGCCGGGCGGCGCTCGACGGCCATGGCTTCCAGGTGCACGTCGGCCCGAACAAGCCGCTCAGCCGCGGTCACGTCCGCATCCGGAACGGCCACGCGGACTCACCGCCGGATATCCGCTTCAACTACCTCGATCACACCCGGGACATCGAGAACTGGCGCCACTGCGTGCGGCTGACGCGCGAGATCATCGGCCAGCCGGCTTTCGACCCGTATCGCGGACCGGAAATCCAACCCGGCCCGGACGTGACCAGCGACGCCGGGATCGACGCCTGGGTGAGACAGAACGTGGAAAGTGCGTACCATCCCGCCGGAACCTGCCGCATGGGCTCGCGGGGCGATCCCCTGGCGGTGGTGGATCCGGAATGCAGGGTCATCGGCACCGAGCGCCTGCGCGTGGTGGATTCTTCGGTCTTCCCCACGCTGACCAATGGCAACCTGAACGCACCCACCATCATGCTGGCCGAGAAGGCGGCGGACCTCATCCTCGGCGAACCGCCCCTGCCGCCGTCCGACGCGTCGCCCTGGATCGACGAACGGTGGCGGGAGCGGCAGCGGCCGGGCCATCCGGTCCGGTCAGATTAATCGGTTGCAGGGCGTCCTCTCCATCGCCATCGCGGTAACGCTGGCCACCTCGCTGGTGCTGGTGCTGTTGTGGCGGAACCTCAGGATCTCCGGCGAAATGCCCGCCTCCCTGTTCGCCTTCATGGCGATCCTGTTCACTTCCGGTCTGGACGTCGGGCTGATCATGTTTCCGCTGACCGAGTTCCCCGTCTACGCGAAGGAAGCGCCCTACCGCTTCGCCAACCCACTGGCCATCGAGTTCGGCTTCTGGGGCTTCCTGGTCTGGATGTTCTATTTCCTCACCACGTTCTATTTCTGCGTGGTCGAACCGCGGGTGAAGCTGTTCGAAATCCCGGCCATCCGCTTTTTCAACAACCTGGTGGTGATTGGCACCTGCGCCTTCACGGGCTTCCTGTTCCTGAGCTACCTGCCCAACTACATCCACGGCATCAGCGATCCTGCGCGCTTCGGGCTGGTCGCGGTGGTGGTGCTGTGCGCGGTCGTATCCAGCACGGACCTCACCTTCGTCAAGATCCTCAGCGTCGCCTCCACCTGGCTGTTTTTCGCTCTGATCGGCCTGATGTGGGTCCATTCCGGCATGAGCCTGGCAGGGTTCTTTTCGGTGTTCTCGCA
>JASFKQ010000151.1:0-9110 GCA_050118555.1 Lysobacterales bacterium | reverse complement strand
TTCCTGCGCCGGATGATGGCGCAGGACAGGCGCGGCTGGGCGCTGTGCTGGACCGAATCCCGTAGCCTTAGCTACGGGTTGAGGGAAGCTCAAGTCCAGGTGTGCATGGACCAGCCAGCGCCGGCGCAGGAACGGCATCTCCGGGCCAATACTAAAACGTTGTACCGAAGGAGAACTGCAGGTCTTCCGTGCGGTCGCCGGGCTGGTCGTTGAACGGGAAGGCGTAAGAGATCACGATCGGGCCGACCGGCGCTTCCCAGGTCACCGACAGGCCGAATGACCCCCTGAGCTCGTTCGCGTCGAAGGCCTGGACGTTCTCGAACACGTTGCCGGTGTCGACGAACAACGCGATGCGGGTCCCGCTCTTGTTGCCGACCCATGGCGTGGGGAAGGCCAGTTCCAGGCCGCCGGCCACCTTGAAGTCGCCACCCACGGCGCGGCAAAAGGCGTCCTTGGGGCCGAGCGTGTTGTCGCTGTAACCCCTCAGGTCGCGGACGCCACCGCTGTAGAAGTGCTCGAAGAACGGCAGTCCGGTGTCCAGGGTAATCACGTCATTCTGGTTGCAGCGGGTCTGGTAGCCGGGAGGCAGCGTGGGGTCGATCGGCGTAGCCTGCGATGTCTTGTCGAAATCGTCGTAGGCGTCACCGTAACCGAGATTGCCCTTGACCGCGAACACGAGCCCGCCCCAGATCGGCCAGTACTTGGCGCCCCGGTAATACAGCTTGTAATACTCGCGCGAGCTGCCGGGCAGGGCCATCTGCAGCGTGAGCGACTGGGCGGAACCGCGGCTCGGATTGAGGAAATGGTTGCGGCTGTCCCGCGTCCAGCTCAACGTCCAGTCGATGATGTCGAACTGGCGCTCGTCGGCGGAGATGACGCCGTCACCGTTGTGGTCCAGCGTATGCGACAGCGGTTCGCCCGCCGTGGGTACGAGGCCAAACTCGTTGCAGATCTGCGGATTGTCCGTATCGAATTCGAGGCAGGCGTACGAGCCGATATTGATCTGCGAATGTCGGTAACCGCCGCCGGAGCGCAGGTAGTCGACCTCCGTCACCGGGATGCCGAAGTTCATGCCCAGCGCCCATTCCGAGCTGGTAAAGGCCGAAATATTGGCCCGGCTCTGGTCGAATTCCTGGTAACGCGCGTAGAAGCCCCGGCTGACACCGTCATCGGTCCAGTACGGATTGTCGTAGGTAATGTTCAGGCTGTTGATGATGCGGCTGTGCGAAATACCAAGGCCCAGGCGCTTGCCGCTGCCGATGAAGTTGTCCTGCTGGATGCTCAACGAGGCGATCAGGCCCTGTACCTGGGAGAAACCCAGACCAACGGTAAAACTGCCCGCCGGGCGTTCGGACACGGTCACCACGACGTCCACCTGGTCGTCCGTACCCGGCACGGCCGGTGTTTCGATTTCGACGTTCTCGAAATAGGTCAGGCGCTGCAATCGTACCTTGGAGCGGTCGATCGCGGCCTGCGAGAACCAGGCGCCCTCCATCTGGCGCATCTCGCGCCGCAGCACTTCGTCCTTGGTCTTGGAGTTGCCCACGAACTTGATGCGGTGAATGTAAACCCGCTTGCCGGGGTCGACGAAGAAATTGAGCGAAACGAGCCGGTTGTCACGATCGACGTCAGTGATCGGATTCACGTTGGCAAAGGCGTATCCGATGTTGGCCAGGATCGCGTTGATGTTGTCTACGCTCTGCTCGACTTTCTTGCGCGAGAAAATTTCGCCCGGCTGCACCACGATCAGGCGTCGCAGCGTGCTTTCGTCGATCACCAGGTCGCCGGTGATATCCACCTTGTCCACCCCGTAGACATCGCCTTCGACGACGTTGGCCGTGATGTAGATGTTCTGCTTGTCGGGGCTGATCGACACCTGGGTGGATTCGACGTTGAAATCGACGTAGCCGCGGTCGAGGTAGTAGGAACGGAGTTTCTCGATGTCGCCGGAGAGCTTCTCGCGCGAGTACTGGCCTTCCTTCGACCAGAATTTCCACCACGGCTTGATGTCCGCCTCGAATTCCTTGCGAATGTCCTTGTCGGTGAAGGTTTCGTTGCCGACGATATTGATGTGCCGGATTTGCGCGACCTTGCCCTCGTCGATCACGATCGCGATGCGCACCCGGTTGCGGTCGAGTTCGGTGACGCGCGTGTCCACCTTTACCGCATACCGGCCCTGGCTGAAGTACTGTTTGACCAGTTCCTGCTTCAGGCGGTCGAGCACGAGGCGGTCGAACACCTCGCCCTCCGACAGGCCGATGTCGTTGAGCACCCGGTACAGGTCCTCGTCCTTGATGGCCTTGTTGCCGCTCAGGTTCACCGATGCGATCGCGGGGCGCTCGCGCACCGTGATCACCAGGATCGTGCCGTCCCGGCTGAAGCTGATGTCCTGGAAGAAGCCGGTCTTGTAGAGCTCGCGAATGGCCGAGCGGGCATTGGACGCCGTCAGGCGGTCACCGCGGTCCAGCGGAAGGTAATTGTAGATGGTGCCTTCGGATATGCGTTGCAGCCCCTCGACGCGAATGTCCGAGATCACGAATGAGTCTGCAGCCTGTACTGCCGTCGCTGCTGTCGCCCACATCAGGCAGCTCAGAATAAGAGCGAAAGTTCTTGTCATTGCTTCTTCCGGGTCTAAAGCGTGGGCGGCCTGGGTGCAGAAGTCTATCCGACCAGCCGTAAAATATCGTTAACAAACGCCAGGCCCATCAGGCAGGCGAGGGCGACCAGCCCAAAATATTGGCCCGCTACCTGAGCACGCTCAGATACCGGGCTTCCTTTGACCAATTCTATCAGGTAATACATCAGATGACCGCCGTCCAGCACGGGGATGGGCAACAGGTTGAGGATACCCAGGCTCAGGCTGATCGCGCCCAGGAAAAACAGGAATTGCGAAAGCCCGGCGGAGGCGGATGTATTGGCGAACTGGGCGATGCTGATCGGCCCGGACAGGTTCTTGACCGAGGCCTTGCCGATGACCATCCGCCCCAGGAGGCCGAGTGTAGAGGTCGTCAGCCGCCAGGTTTCCTTGACGGCGGCGCCCAGACCTTCGACCGGCCCCATGCGCACCACGATCGCCACACGTTCGAGTTCCTTGCGCTGTGCGTCGCTGATCTCCTCGTTGGTGATGCCGATTATCAGGCGGCTGGAGAGAAAGCCGGTCTTCTGCTTCTCGGGCCGCACGTCGATGTCCATGGTCTTTCCGTCGCGTTCCACGGTGACGTCGAGCGGCTGGTTTTCGGCGCCGTGCTGCTGCACGAGGTATCCAATCCAGGACCAACTCTTCACCTCTTCGCCGGCGATCTTCAGGATGCGGTCGCCCGGTTTCAAACCGGCCTCCGCGGCCGGGCTATCGGGGCTGACGGTGCCGACGATCGGCTTCACGTTCAGACGCCACGGCTCGATGCCGATGGATTCCAGGGTGTTGTCCTCGGCGAATTCGCTGTCCAGGCCGGTCAGGTCCAGCACGTGCCGGGAGGTGGCGCCGTCCGCGTCTTCGACGGTCAGCGTGACCTTCTTGCGGTCGAGCGCCAGCGGCACCAGTTCGAGAATCGCGTGGGACCAGGTGCGCGTCTCGTGGCCATCCACGCTGACAATGGACTCGCCCGGTTCGAGGCCGGCCTCGGCCGCGATCCCGGAAACGGCGCCGATGACGGGCCGGGATTCGGGTATGCCCACCAGGTACATGACCCAGAACGCGAGGACGGCGAAGACCAGGTTGAACACCGGCCCGGCCGCGACAATCGCGAAACGCGTGCCGACGGGTTTGCGGTTGAACGCCTGATCGAGTTCGTTTTCGGCCACCGGGACTTCGCGTTCGTCCAGCATCTTGACGTAGCCGCCGAGCGGAAACGCGGCCACCGCGTACTCGGTTCCGTCTTTGGAGCGTCGCGACCACAGCGGCCGGCCGAACCCTACCGAGAACCGCAACACGCGCACACCGAGACGCCGGGCCACCCAGAAGTGGCCGAATTCATGGAAGGTTATCAGCAGGCCCAGCGTGACCAGCAGCCACCAGATTGATCCGAGAACTTCACTCATCCGATTTTCTTCAGGCAGTCGTTCGCCAGGCGGCGGGCGTGGCCGTCCTGTTCCAGAACGTCGTCAAGGTTTTGCACCGCGCACAACGAGTGACGCTCGAGTACCTCCGACACCACGCGCGGAATGCTTTCGAAGCCGGTGCGCCCCTGCAGGAAGCTTTCGACCGCAACTTCGTTGGCGGCGTTCAGTGTAACCGGTGCGCTTCGGCCCTGCTCCATCGCCTGGAAGGCCAGTCCCAGGCACGGAAACCGCTCGAGGTCCGGTTCGCGGAATTGCAGATCGTTCATCTGTGCCAGATTGAGGCGGTTGACGCCGGCTTCAATCCGTTGCGGCCAGGCCAGGGCATGGGCGATGGGCGTGCGCATGTCCGGCGTGCCCATCTGTGCGATCACGGAACCGTCGCGGTAGGCGACCATCGAGTGCACGATACTCTGCGGATGCACCAGGACTTCGATCTGGTCCGGCCGGGCGTTGAACAGCCAGCGCGCCTCGATCACTTCCAGCCCCTTGTTCATCAGGGTGGCGGAATCCACCGAGATCTTGCGGCCCATCTTCCAGTTGGGATGGTCGCAGGCCTGTTCGGGCGTCACCCGCGCCAGGTCGGCGGCGGGCATGTCCAGAAACGGCCCGCCGGAGGCCGTCAGGATGATCTTTTGCACGCCGGCCGCGTCGAGGCCATCCTCGAAGCCGGCCGGCAGGGACTGGAAAATCGCATTGTGTTCCGAGTCCACCGGCAGGATCCGGGCGCCGTGGCGCCTGGCTTCGGCGACGAACACCTCGCCGGCGATGACCAGCGATTCCTTGTTGGCGAGCAGGATGCGCTTGCCGCTCCGGGCGGCATGGAACGCCGATCGCAGGCCCGCCGCGCCGACGATGGCCGCCATCACGGTGTCGGCCTCCGCCATGCCAGCGGCCGCCATCAGCCCGGTTTGCCCCGACTGCACTTCGGCGCGCGACCCGCGATCCGCCAGTGCCTGCCGGAGTTCATCTTCACGTGCCGGGTCGGCGACCACCGCCAGCGACGCGCCGAAATGCGCCGCCTGCTCGGCGAGCAGCGGCACGTTATGGTTGCCGGTGACCGCGACGACACGGAAACGGTCGCGGTTGCGGTCGATCACGTCCAGCGTGTTGACCCCGATGGATCCGGTTGCACCCAGAATGCTGACGTTCTTCACCTCTGCGCTCACAACGTCAACACCCCGAGCGCCAGGGCGAAGAACGGTGAACCTGCCAACAGGCTGTCGTAGCGGTCGAGTACTCCCCCGTGGCCCGGAAACAGCGTACCGGTGTCTTTCAGCTGGACCGTGCGCTTGTGCACGCTAATGAAGAGATCACCGCCGATCGAGGCAAGTGTCGTCGCCAGGGTCGTAACGACGACCGCAGCGGGTGCGACCGCCAGCCCGGCGATCGCGTAGGTGTACAGAAAGGCGGCCGCCTGCGCCAGCACGATACCCCCGAACACGCCTTCCCAGGTCTTCTTCGGGCTGATCGCGGGCGCCAGCTTGTGCTTTCCGAACAGGCTGCCCGCGAAGTATGCACCGACGTCCGAAGCCCAGATGACGAGCAGCAACAGGAAGACGACCAGCGCCCCCTGCGGCCGCTCGCGCAGCCAGATGAGCGCGATCCAGCAAAAGGTGACGGTGGCCAGCGCGGATATGAAACTGAGCCGGCGATACGAATCGTCCGGACCCTGGCTATCACGGTACCCCCACAGGCGCGTGAACATCAGCAGCCAGGTGATGCAACCGACCGCAAGCAACAAAATGGCGTCCGCCCGCAGCCCGGGCCATGTCAGGTGGAGCAGCGCCAGGATCACAGCCTGTAAGCCAAACAGGCCCCATCCGGCCGCCGGGGTCAGCCCGGCCAGCGAACGGAATTCCAGGCTACCCATTAGCAGCACCAGCGTCACCACGAGGCGGAATGCCCAGGCGGGAGTCAGGAACACCACCGCCAGCGTGGCGGGCAGGATGACGAGTGCCGTCAGCACCCGGACCTTGAGTGAGGCCGGCACTTTCAAACTGACACCTTCCGCACCTGCTCGCCGGTGCGCCCGTAACGGCGTTCGCGGGCTGCGTAGGCGGCAATGGCCCGGTCGAGCTCATCGTCTTTGAATTCGGGCCAGAGCACGGGAGTGAAATAGAACTCCGTGTAGGCCGATTGCCAGAGCAGGAAGTTGCTGATCCTCATCTCGCCGCCCGTGCGGATGAACAGGTCCGGGTCGGGGCTGCCGGGCAGCGAGAGTTCGCGCGCGAACAGTGTGTCGTCGATCTGCTCCGGGGCGATGCGTCCGGCGGCTGCCTCCGCGGCCAGCCTGCGCGCCGCGTTGACAATATCCCAGCGGCCCCCGTAGTTGGCGGCGACGTTGAGAGTCATGCGAGTGTTGTTCTGCGTACGCAGCTCGGCCTGCCGGATCTTTTCCTGCAGTTCGGGTGAAAAGGCCGATGTGTCGCCGATGAAGCGGACCCGGACGTTGTTCTCGTCGAGTTCACGCGTTTCCCGTTCGAGCGAGCGCAGGAACAGGTCCATCAGGCGGGTCACTTCGGCCTTGGGCCGGTTCCAGTTCTCACTGGAAAAGGCGAACACCGTCAGTTCCTGAACGCCCCGGCGCCCGCAGTGTTCGACTACGCGGCGCAACGCCTTCAGGCCGGCCTGGTGGCCGAAGCTGCGCGGCCGCTTGCGGCGCTGCGCCCAGCGTCCGTTGCCGTCCATCACGATGGCGATATGCCGGGGAATATCCCCGCCGCTGTTGGCGTGATTCGCCGTACCGGTTGAAGCCCTGTTCAAAGCGAAAAGCCGTGGAATCAGATTTCCAGCAGCTCTTTTTCTTTTTCGGCCACGATCTCGTCGACCTTGGTTACCGCGAGGTCTGTCATCTGCTGTATTTCTTGCTCGGTTTTGCGTTCGTCATCCTCTGAGATTTCCTTTTCCCGCAGCAGTTCCTTGACCTGGTGGTTGGCGTCGCGGCGGATGTTGCGGACAGCGATCTTGGCGTTCTCACCCTCGTGGTGCACGATCTTGCCCAATTCCTTGCGCCGCTCCTCTGTGAGAGGCGGCAGCGGAATCCGGATCACCGTGCCCGCGGTGGACGGGTTGAGGCCCAGGTCCGACGTCAGAATCGCTTTTTCGATCTTGTTCACCATGCTCTTGTCCCAGGGGGTCACCGTCAGGGTGCGCGCGTCCTCGACCACCACGTTGGCGGCCTGGCCGATGGGCACTTCGCTGCCGTAGTAATCCACGTGCACGTGTTCGAGCAGGCTGGGGTGTGCGCGGCCCGTGCGAATCTTGGCGAGTTCGTGGCGCAGGGCCTCGAGACTCTTGTTCATGCGGGTCCTGGCGTCGGACTTGATGTCAGCGAGCATGAATTCCTCCTGTTTGCTTTCTCTGGCATCCGGTTCAGCTGACCAGGGTGCCGATGGCTTCACCCTGCACGATCCGGACGAGGTTCCCTTCGTTGAAAACATTGAAAACGCGGATGGGCATCCGCTGGTCGCGGCACAGCACGATGGCGTTGGCGTCCATTACGCCCAGCTTGCTCTCGATGACCTGGTCGTAGCCCAGGATCTCGAACAGCGTGGCCTCCGGGTGCCGTGCCGGATCGGCGGAGTACACGCCATTGACCTTCGTGGCCTTCAGGACGATGTCGGCCCCGATTTCGATGGCTCGAAGCGCGGCCGCCGTGTCGGTCGTGAAGAACGGGTTGCCGGTGCCACCGGCGCACACCACCACGCGGCCCTTCTCCAGGTGTCGGATGGCGCGCCTGCGGATGTAATCCTCGCAGACGTCGTGGACCGAGACAGCGGACATCACGCGGGCGTCCACGCCCACGCTCTCCAGTGCATCCTGCAGGGCCAGGGAGTTCATCACCGTGGCCAGCATGCCCATGTTGTCGCCGGTGACCCGGTCGATGCCGGACTCGGCGAGCCCGGCGCCGCGAAAGATGTTGCCGCCGCCGATGACGACGGCGACCTGGATGCCGAGGCGGATGACTTCCCGGATTTCGACGGCGATCCGGTGGATGATGTCAGGATCGATGCCGTAGTCTTCTTTGCCCAGCAGCGCTTCGCCGCTGAGCTTCAGCAGTATTCTCTGATACGCCTCGTCAGGCACCCTTCACCTGTTGCATGACTTCGTCCGCAAAATTGGCTTCCTTCTTCTCGATGCCCTCGCCGACGGCGAGCCGCTGGAATCCGCGGACCGTCGCGCCGCGCTGCTGCAGCAGTTTGGCGACCGTCAGGTCGCTGTCCTTGACGAAAGCCTGCCCGAGCAGTGTGATACCTGCAAGGTGTTTGCGCAAGCGGCCTTCGACCATCTTCTCGATGATCTCGGCGGGCTTGCCGCTGTCCTCTGCCTGGGCGACGAGAATGTCCTTCTCCCGAGCGATCACGTTGGCCGGGACGTCATCAGCCGAGACGAATTCGGGGCTCATGGCCGCGACGTGAAGCGCCAGGTCGTGCGCCAGTTCGGCGTCGCCGCCACTCAGGTCGACCATGACGCCGATCTTGCCGCCGTGGACGTAGGCGCCCAAAGAGCCGTCGGTCGAAACGCGGACAAAACGGCGTACCTGGATGTTCTCGCCGATCTTGGAAACCAGGGCCTGCCGGGCCTCCTCGGCGCTGGCGCCGCCAATGGATGTCTGCATCAGCGCGTCCACGTCGGCAGGGTTGGCCTGCAGCGCGTTCTTCGCAACGGCGTCGGCAAAGGCGTTGAAGCTGTCGTCCTTGGCCACGAAGTCGGTCTCGCAATTGACTTCCACGATGACCGCGGACTTGCTGTCGGGACTGATCTTGATCACGATCACGCCGTCGGCCGCGGTCCTGCCGGCTTTCTTGGCGGCCTTGGCCTGACCGGACTTGCGCATGTTCTCGATGGCGGCCTCGATGTCGCCGTCGGTCTCCACCAGCGCCTTCTTGCACTCCATCATCCCGGCGCCGGTCCGCTCGCGCAGTTCCTTCACCAGTGCAGCTGTGATTGCCATGGGTATCTCACCTCGAATTTGTTCAGCTCAGGTTGAGCGATACGCCCCGGAGGCGTCCGCCGACCGGGGCTGCATAAATATGGATTACCGGGCTCAG
>JASFKQ010000150.1:0-9241 GCA_050118555.1 Lysobacterales bacterium | reverse complement strand
CTGAGAAATTCGGGACCTTCTTCGGCATTTCCTCGCTGGGCACGGCCAGCATCGAGGAAATCGGCGCCTCGATCCGTTCCCCCAAGCTGTTTCAGCTTTATGTGCACAAGGACAAGGGGCTGAACCGCAGCATGATCGAACGTTGCAAGGAGGCGGGCTTCGACGCCCTGGCGCTGACCGTTGACACCATTGTCGGCGGCAACCGCGAGCGTGATCTGCATACGGGTTTTACCACGCCGATGCGGCTGACGCTGGGCAGCGCGCTGCAGTTCATTACGCATCCGCGCTGGGCCTTCAACTATTTTACCCACCCGCGGTATGAGCTCTCCCAGCTCAAGGACTACATCTCCCAGGGCACTTCGGTGTCGATCTCGGTGGCCGAGTACTTCAACTCGATGCTGGACCAGACCATGAACTGGGACACTGCCGAGGAGATCGCCCGCGAATGGGGCGGACCCTTCGCTCTGAAAGGCGTGATGTCGGCAGACGATGCCAAACATGCGGTCGACATCGGCGCCACCTGCCTGATGGTGTCCAACCACGGCGGCCGGCAGCTGGACGGTTCGCGTTCGCCCTTCGACCAACTGGCCGAGATCGTCGACGCGGTCGGTGACCGCTGCGACGTGGTCTGCGACGGCGGCGTCCGCCGTGGCACCCATGTTCTGAAGGCGCTATCCGTCGGCGCAAAGGCCTGTTCCGGGGGCCGGACGTACCTCTATGCCCTGGCCGCCGCCGGACAGCCCGGCGTGGAGCGTGCCCTGGGCCTGATGCGCGAGGAAATCGAGCGCGACATGAAGCTGATGGGCGTGCACCGCGTCAGCGAACTCGGGCGGCACAACCTCAGGTACCGGTAGGGGCGATTTCCTGCCATCGGGCAGCGTAAACCCATCGCGACCAACGGTCGCTCCTACGTGAGGGTGGAACGGAGCCCGCTGTAGGACCGAGCCTTGCTCGGGATAAGCTGTGGTAGCCCCGTGGTCCCATCGCGACCAACGGTCGCTCCTACACCGAAAACACGGCTTCCAGGGCGCTGACCAGGCGGTCGATATCCTCGGGCGTGTTGTAGACATGCGGGGTCACGCGGATGGACGAGCCACGCACGCTGACATAGACGTTGCGCTTCGCCAGTTCGGGCAAAAGGCCCGGCGGTAACCCCGCGGGGTTCTGCAATCCCAGGTAGTGAGGGGCGCGCTCGTCCTTGGGTAACGCGGAGAGCCCCAGCGGAGCGACCCGCGCCACGATCTCGTCGGCCAGCGTCTCGACGGTGTCGCGGACATTCTCCACGCCCCATTCCAGAATTTGGCGCAACCCCGCCTCGGCCGCCGGCAAAAGCGCAAAGTTGGAGCGCTCGCCCACGTCGAAGCGACGGGCGCCCGGTTCGAAGTCATCCTGGTAATCGACGAGGCGCGCGAAGTCTTCTGCGTTCCTGCGGTGGATCCAATTGTGCTCGATGGGCCGCCCTTCGCTTTGCCACCGCTCCGACACGTACAGGCAACCCACCGAATAGGGCCCCATTAGCCACTTGTAGCAGGCGCAGCTGACGAAGTCCGGCCGTATTCGTTCTATGTCGAATGGAATGACGCCGAGCGACTGGGTCATGTCCAGCACGAGCGCTGTATCGTTGGCGCGACAGGTCTCCGATATGCGTTCTAGATCGAACCACCCGCCATCGGTCCAGTGACAGCCCGGCAATGCAACCACGGCCGTGCGCGGGTCGACGGCCTCCAGCACGACTTGCGTCCACCCTCCGGATGCCGGGCGCGCCAGGGTGCGCAACTCTGCGCCGGCTTCGCGGGCGCGTTCCCGCCAGGGGTACACATTGGAGGGGAACTGCTCCTCGACCACGATGACGTTCTGCCCGCCCTCCAACGGCACGTTGCGAGCCGCGGTGGAGATGCCGTAGCTGACAGCCGGAATGATGGCAATATCGTCCGCCTTCGCGTTGACCAGCTGAGCGAAGGCGGCGCGCAGGGCGTCGGAACCGGTGAAGAAATCGGCCGGCGCGATTTCCCAGGGGTGCGCCTTGCTGGAGAGCCCAGCCACGCCGGCCTCACGAACCGCGGTCATCAAGGGGGACATGTAGGCACAGTTGAGGTACGCAATGTCATCCGGGATATCGAACAGGTGGCGCTGGCTGGGTAGTCTCATAGGCGTGATTGTAGGCGATGTCGGATTGTCGGGGACAGGCAAGCCTGCTGCCACAGGAACCGGGATCGTTCTTCGGAGTCGAATGGGTATGGTAAATTGAAGGACACAGGCATTCTGTGCTGGCAGCATGCAAGGAGCCTGAAATGAACATGAAACGTCGTTCGATACGTCTCGCAACCGCCCTTTTGGCCACGCTGGCCCTGGGTGTTTCAACCGCCTGGGCGGGCGGACATCATCCGTCACGCGGCCACTATCCCGGCCATTATCCGGGTCACCACAGCCACTCCAGCTTCAACTGGGGTATCGGAATCGGCTATCCGTACTTCGGCTACGCCCCCAACTACCGTTACTGGCCCGGCTACGGCCCGGCCTACTACCCAGGTTACGGCAGCGTGACCCTCGGCTACGGTTCCTGGGGCCACGGCGGCAATTACGGACTGTCGTTCTCGCTGCCGCTGTACTTCGGGCCGCGCTATGCAACTCCGCTGCCCGCCACGGCCGTGGTCCCGGCTACCCGGATCGTGCAAACCGTCCGGCAGGAAGCACCGGCGGACTGCCTGCAGGTGCGCGAGTACCAGACGCAGATCGAGATAGGCGGCAAACCCGCCCCGGCCTATGGCCAGGCCTGCCTGCAGGCTGACGGCAACTGGAGGATCATCAGCGGGCCGATCGCGGAATAGGCCGTTCGCCGTCCGGCCATGGGGTGGCCGAAGATTATCCCGAGCAAGGCTCGGTCCTACGGTGGTCGCGATCCATACCCCCGTAGGAGCGACCATTGGTCGCGATTGACCCACGGGGCCGCCGCAGCCCATCCCGAGCAAGGCTCGGTCCTACGGGGGATACGATCCGACATTACCGCACTGATTGGTCAAATTCGCCACAGGTTATGCGCGGTGGGGCCTCCGTGGCCCCCTCCAGAAGACCCCAAATCGTTTTCCCGCGGGCTTTTCAGGTCCAATGCAACCCTTTGGTGCGGAAATTGCATCTAACGGGTGACAAGGACTACACACAACCAACGGGAGAACGACACGTGAAACGCTACTTCCTGCTGATGGCCGTGTTCGCGGCCGGCACGGCCCATGCCTGGGGCTGGGGCGACTGCGAGCACGAAAGAACCGTGGAAGCTACGCTGAACCTCGAAGGCAGCGAAACGCTGGCGATACGGGCCGCGGCCGGCGATCTTCGGGTAACGGGCCGCTCAGGCACCTCGCAGGCCAAGGCCACGGGAAAGATCTGTGCGTCCGACGAAGAGTGGCTGGAAGAATCGAAACTGGTGACCGACGAGGGCAAGGAGGCCAGGATTGCAGTATCGCTGCCTGACAGCAGCGGCTGGACTTTCATGGGCAACCAGTATCTGTACATGGACCTTGAGATCGAAGTACCGGACCACATCGCGCTGGACATCCGGGACAGCAGCGGCGATATGAAGGTCGAGAACACCGCTTCGGTGAGAATCCAGGACAGCAGCGGCGACATCAACCTGGAGGATGTGAAGGGTGCGGTGACACTGGAAGATTCTTCCGGAGACATCGACCTGCTGGACATCACCGGCGACGTGGTCGTCGTCAGGGACAGTTCGGGCGACATCCGTGGCCGCGATATCGAGGGCTCGGTGCGTGTGGAAAAAGACAGCTCGGGTGATATCCGCTTTCGAAACGTCAGTGCCGACTTCGTGGTCGAAAAAGACTCCTCCGGTGACATCGTGGCTGACGGTATCGGCGGTGACTTCCGGGTGCTGAAAGACAGCAGCGGTGACATCCGCAGCAGCGGCGTCACTGGCGAAGTGGACGTGCCTTCTGATTGATTGGGACTGGTGTTTCGCCTGCCCCATTGGTGTAGGAGCGACCATTGGTCGCGATTGGGCCACCGGACCACCGCGGCATATCCCGAGCAAGGCTCGGTCCTACAGCGGGCTCCGTTCCGCCCTCACGTAGGAGCGACCATTGGTCGCGATTGGGCCACCGGACCACCGCGGCATATCCCGAGCAAGGCTCGGTCCTACAGCGGGCTCCGTTTCACCCCCTGTAAGAGCGAGCCTTGCTCGCGATAAACGGCGTTACCAGTCCTTCAGGGGGAAGGACATCGGTGAGCTCGGCGGCCAGGGCAATCCGCCTTCCTCGAGCTTGGCGGCGAACTTTGGTGTGGCCTCGAGATCGAAGGGCGCACCGCAGGCGCACCAGAGTGTGGCCAACATCAGGTGCAACGGGCCCAGCGCGCGCTGATCCACACGGCCGGCGATCTGGTCGGCTTCTTCACGGTCGCCCAGCTTGGCGTATATCTGCATTAGGAAGAAATCGTCCGAATCGTAGGCTTGGCGGAACTTCGCCACGAGCCGCTCGCCGCGTTCCCGGTCGCCCTGTATTGCGGCAATGTCGATTTCAGGCAACCATTTACCTCGCCCTTCCGTCTGGCGCATGGCCACTTCGCTGGCTGCGGTTTCGATGCGCCCTAACGCCATCAGCGACTGAACCACTGCGATATCCAGCCACGAATGTGGAGTTTTCTCCCGCGCCTGTGTCGCGATCTCAAGGGCGCGTTCCGGATCGCCCGCCCACATTGCCGCGCGCGCCTGCGTAAAAGCAGTGGTGGGCGCCAGCGGATCACAGGCGCGCACCGCCTCCAGCCGGGCGTCCAGCTGCTGCGCGTAGCCGAAAACCGTGGCGATGGGATCGAGCCACGAAGGATGCTCGCAGTCATCGGCCGCCAGGTAGGTCTGTACCCGGCGCTGGATGCCGCGCAGGTTGCCGGTGATCATGGCGAGGTCGAATTCGATGGAGGCCCGCTCCTCGAAATTGCGGGCGTTTTCCGCCGCAGTCTGATAATCGCTGATGGCCTGAGCCTGTGCATCGATCATCTGCTGCCTGATTTCCGGCGTCACTTCGGTCCACGTACGCGCGTCAAGAAAGTGCATGTAGGCATCCGCATGATAGATCAGCGCAGGCGGGTATCCGGGCACCTTTTCGAGCACCTTGTCGAAATAGCGGTTGGCTTCCATGAGCCCTTCAACCTGATCGTCCTCGCCGTGCGCCGATTCGAACCGCTCGTAACCTTTCTGCAGGGCGATGAAGGCCTCGACATCCCGCAGGCCGGCCTGGCGCATGGCTTCGCGCCGTGCGTCGTCCATCACGACGTTCAGGGCGGCGGCGATTTTCTCGGCGATATCCTCCTGGACCTGGATGGTGTCCTGCGCGACGCTGTCGTAGTTTTCGGACCACAGGTGGAAGCCGTCATCGGCCCGGATCAGCTGCGCCGTCACCCGCAGCCGGTCGCCGGAGCGCCGGACGGAACCCTCCACCACGTGGCTCACACCGAGCTTTGCGGCGATTTCCTGCACCGTGAGCTCCTGTCCCTTGAGGGCAAACGCCGAGGTGCGGGCCGTGACCAGCAGTTCAGGAAGCTGCGCCAGGGAATTCAGGATTTCCTCGGTCAGGCCGTCGGCGAAGTATTCGTCGTCCTGGCCACTGCTCATGGCCATGAAGGGCAGTACCGCCACCGAATGGCGGGCGGTCGCGGGGGATTGCGCGGCGCTGCCGGTCTCGGCGGGGGCCGAGGCCTGCTTGGTCGCTTCGCCCTCCGGAGCCGGCTCGAAATCGAAAAAGCGATCGGCCAGCAGAAAGGCGACCGCAACCGCAAGGAACAGGATGATCATCCGATCGAGCTTCCGGCCCGTCCTGGGGGTGATCGAGTGGCTGCGGTCCACCTCGCGCTCGGGCTTGATGCCCTCCGGCGTCAGCTCGAAGGCCCAGGCGAAAAACACCGCAAAGGGAAAGCCCACCAGGCCGGCTATTGCGAATACCCGGATCACCCACTCCGGCGCACCAACCAGGTCGAGCAGGAAGTCCGCCCCCTGCAGCACCGCCCAACCCAGCAGCACGTAGGCGATGGCCACGCGGAAGACGTTGCGGCGCTTGAGTTCTTCAAACAGCGACATGCGGGCGAGTTTAGCAGTAAACCCAAAAGAAGGGGTCAGAGCCCTTTTTCACTCGTAGTGCACGGCCAGCCAGATCGTGGGTTGGTCCGGGTCGGTCCACGCCACGCGGTGCTTGCGATGGGCCGGGATGCCAAGCCAGTCACCCGGCTCCAGCTCTACTTCGTACCCCTCTTTGAACTCGAGCCTGGCCGCGCCCTGCAACAGCAGGACGAACTCGTTCCGCTCCTGATCGTACCAGTCCCCTGCGGGTGAAACATGACCGCGGGACACGATGCGTTCGACGTGCACCGTTTCGCTCTGCACGAGGGTCTCGAAGAGTTCTTCGGGGAGGTCGGTGGGGAGATTCTTCAACAGGTTGTCCATGTGCGAATTATGGCGAATTTCGGCCCGCGCTGCCGCATCCAGATTCTCAGGCAAGTCACCGCCGACGCTGCTAAACTCGGCGCATGTCCCTGTTCGAAGAACTCAAGCGCCGCAACGTCTTCCGCGTCGGCATTGCCTACGCCGTGGCTGCGTGGGTGCTGTTGCAGATCTTCGACGTGGTCGGAGAAATCCTCGAACTCCCGGCCTGGGGGGGCAAGTTGATCCTGGCGATTATCGTCATCGGCTTCTTCCTGGCCGTGATAATTGCATGGGCCTTCGAACTCACGCCCGAGGGCGTCAAGCGGGAAAAGGACGTCGACCGCAGCCAGTCGATCACGCAGACGACCGGCAAGAAGCTGAACACCGCGATCCTGGTGCTGATGGCGGTGGCCATCGCCTATCTGCTATTCGACAAGTTCTACCTTTCCGCGCAACTGCCCCATGCCGGACCGGACGGACCACAGCAAACGGCAGCACTGCCAAACGGGACACCCCCGCCAGGAACCGCATCTTCGACAGCGGCGCCCGTCGACCGTAACTCGATCGCCGTGTTGCCGTTCGACAACCGCAGCCGGCTGAAAGAGGACGAGTTCTTCGTCGAGGGTATCCACGACGACCTGCTGACCAACCTGGCGCGCATCGGTTCGCTCAAGGTGATCTCGCGCACCTCGGTGACGCGCTACAAGAACACCGAGAAATCGATTCCGGAGATCGCTGCCGAGTTGGGAGTGGCCACAGTGATGGAGGGCGCCGTCCAGCGCGCGGGCAACACGGTGCGCATCAACGTGCAGCTGATCGACGCGCAGACCGATGAGCACCTCTGGGCGGAAATTTTCGACCGCGAGCTGACCGCCGATAACCTGTTTGCGATCCAGAGCGAAATCTCGGCCAGGATCGCGAACGCCCTCGAGGCGACGTTGTCGCCGGAAGAACAGCAACGGCTGAACACGCGTCCCACTGACAACCTGGCAGCCTACAACGCTTACCTTCGCGGGCGACAGCTGATGGCCCGGCGCAACTCGGCCGACATGGACCAGGCCTTCCGCGAGTTCCAACGCGCGGTGGAACTCGATCCGCAATTCGCACTGGCCTGGGTGGGGATCGCCGAAACCGCCGCCCTGAGGTCGCAGTACAGCGATCTCGGCTTGAAGGAGGCCTTGGAAATCGAGCAGGAAGCCACCGAACGCGCGCTGGCCCTGGACGACCGGCTGGGCGAGGCCTACCTGGGCCTGGCGGGAATCCACGAATTCCACCAGCAGTTCGACGAGGCCGAGGTTGCCTACCGCAAAGCGATCGAGCTGAGCCCCGGATATGCCACGACCTATCACTGGTACGGTAACTTCCTGTCCCGCACTCCCAGCCGCCTGCAGGAAGCGGTCGCGATGCTGGAGAAGGCGCTCGAGCTGGATCCGCTGTCCTCGATCGTACAGTCCAACCTGGCGGATCGCTACATCGAGATGGGTCGCTACGACGACGCCGAGCACCAACTCGACCAACTGTACGAAATGGATCCGGGATTCACACCGGCGTTCACGACGCGCGCGGAACTCGCAGCGCAACGGGGACGTTTCGACGAGCAGATCCACTGGCTGCTCAAGTCCGCCGAAGCCGATCCCGGCCGCCTGACCCATTACATCCCGCTGATGTGGGCCTACGTGGATCTCGATTACGTTGAACCGCTCGAGGGTATCAAGGCGCGCATGTCGGCCATCAGCCCGGACAATGCGTTCGTGGGGATAGCCGATTTCGTCATGGCCATCTCCGGCGAAAATTACGACGCCGCTCTGGAGTCGGCCCGCTGGGCCTATGAACGCATGGGTCGTCCGCCAATGTTCAACAACTTCTTTGCCTACACAAACCTCCTGAAAGGCGACTACGCGGCGGCCCGGGACGCCTTTCAATTGGCGATTCCCGGGCTGTTCGACCGCGCCGAGTGGCAAAAGGCGATCGCCGAGAATCCCGATGTTGGCTGCCTGGCCGGCACCGCACTTTTGCGCAGCGGCCAACAAACCCTGGGGACCGACCTGCTCCGGGCCAACATCGACTACCTCGAGCGGGAACTGCCGCAATACATCCAACACGCGGACCGCTATTCGCTCGACGTTTGCTACGTGGCGCTGGGGCAGAACGGCAAGGCGCTGGATGCCGTCGAGACCCGGGTCGATCACGGGCACTGGAGAGGCTGGTGGTTCTGGCGCGCGCCGTTCATGGACCCGCTTCGGGGCGATCCGCGGTTCGAGGCGGCGATTCAGAAAGTCAGGGACGGCATCGCCGGGCAGCGGGCGCGACTCAAGAGTACGGCGGCGCTGTAAGCGCGGCGGCCACCGCGATCAGCCTGCGGGGCGAGCTCCGCAGATCGCGGCTGGAGCCGCTCCAACAGGATGTGCCGTTCCGGTAATCGGATGGGTTGGGGGATAAAATCGCGCATGACTTCCTCGAGGGAAAAGCAACAATGAAATACGAATCCCACCATCGGATACACCACGTCGGCTGGCTGCGGGCGGCGGTGCTGGGCGCCAATGACGGCATCGTGTCGACGGCCAGCCTGGTGGTCGGCGTCGCCGCGGCGGCTGCGGACCGCACGGCGGTTCTGATCGCCGGCGTCGCCGGCCTGGTCGCCGGGGCGATGTCGATGGCTGCCGGCGAGTACGTGTCGGTGAGTTCGCAAGCCGACACCGAAAAGGCCGACCTGGAGCGCGAGCGGCACGAACTGGAGCACAACCGCGAATTCGAGGTCCGGGAGCTCACGCACATCTATCAACGCCGCGGCCTGGACAAGGAACTGGCGCACGAAGTGGC
>JASFKQ010000149.1:0-9273 GCA_050118555.1 Lysobacterales bacterium | reverse complement strand
CGGGGTTGATGCGCACCACGACGTGGTAGTGGTTGCTCATGACCGCATAGGCGCAGAGGTCTATGGCAAATACGGAACAAACCAACTTGATGCGCTCTGCGATCCAGCCCTTGCGGTGCTCGAAATCGTAACCGGTACGGGCATCCTTGCCACACAAGAAGGCCCGCCGCACACAGCGCGATATGCAATGGTAGTAAGGCGTGTCTTCCAATGAGACCTGGCGTCTTCTGGGTTGTGGCATGCAACCAGTCTAGGGTTGGTTCGACAACACGAACAGGGACATTTGCTTGATTCTTTGTAGGTCAATCTCTGCGATGTGGGTGTCTTCTATTTCGATCTCTGAGATGTGGGTGTCTTCTATTTCGCGCTGAGATGTGGGTGTCTTCTATTTCGCTTCTATTTCGGGTGTCTTCTATTTCGTTTCCATTTCCTGCGCGTTGCCGCTACAAGATTTCGCTGTCGAACCTGGTATCTTTGGCGGGATCACCGGGAGCAGTAACTCGCGTCTGGCCGCGACAGTGCCAGGTAGACGGTGCTCCACAGCTGAACGGCATTGGATTCGGTGACATCGCCGGCGCGCTGGCCGAACGGCGCAACCCGCCAGGTCCCGTCCCGGAACTCCCACGACCAGAGTTCGGAATTGCGTACGTCTGCCGTCGCGTCGATGGCCTGCCACAGCCGGCACTCGACGGCCCTGAGCCGGGCTTTCAGGGGCGGTGCCAGGTCGGTACGCGCCTGCTGGCGGCGCAGCCCGGTCACCCACATGGCCTGCTGCCACGACCAAACGACGGTGCCGTGATAATGGCTGCGGTCGACGATGGCCTGGGTGGCGTCGTCCGCGAACACCGGGTTCGCAACCATCAGGCCGACTGGCGACATCAGGCCGTCAGGGAACGGCCGTTCGATCAGGTCTAGCGCGCGGTCGAGTGCGAGACGATCCGGTGAGCCGAACATCAGACCGAAGCCGCCATCCGAATGCTGGACCGGGATCGGCCGGCCCCCGGCATCCAGCGACAGGGCGGCAAAAGTCACCGCACCATCGGTGGGCGGAGCGGGAACGCCCAGCCTTTGCGCATAGGCTGACACGGCCTTCGGCGCCACCTCGGCGGGGACCGTCACCAGGAAGGGTTTCACCGCCTCGCGCTGCCATACAGCCGCCAGTGCGTCCGCGGCTTCCGCGTCACCCTCCACGAGGCCGCGACGGTTGAGTGCGGCCAGAGCCCTGAGCGCCGCGGGCATTAGTTCGACATTCACATCGTAGGGATACCGCCCGCGAGCGAGGCCTTCCTCGCTGTCGCGCCAGTTGCCGTGCACCTGCCCGGGTTTCAGACCGACCAGGTGCGCCGGAGCGGGATCGGCCGCGAAGGGCCGCGCCGCTTCGAGCACCAGGCCGGCATTGAGCGCCAGCACCTCGCGGTAAGTCCTGCCGTCCGCGGTGCCGCGGCCGAGGAAAGCCCGCGCCGCCGCGCCGTCGAGCCTGGCCAGATAGCCGGCAAGTACGGGCAGCAGCATCAGGTTGTCATCCACCATGGCATAGTCGAAAACAGGCGTGTCTACCGCCCGACCCGAGGCTTTCTGATTGCGCAGGACCGCCAGTTCGCCGATTTCCTCCTCGTGCGCGACTTCGCCGGCCGGGTTGACGCGTTCGATCACCGAACCGAGCCCCGCCTCGATCGCCTCGGCGCCGAGGACGGGCATCAGCAGTTCGAGGCTCAGCAGCGTGTCGCGCCCGAAATAGGTGAGGAAGCGCCAGGATCCGGCCAGTAGCTTTTCGCGGTAGGCTAGAAACCGGAGCGCGTGTTCCAGCCGTTCGTCCTTCGCGATGCCCGGCATCAGAAGATTGCCCGGATCGATGGGTGTGAGGGGCGCATCGCCCGTGAGCGCGGTGAGCCGCAGCCGCAGATCGCCCGTGTCGGCAACGAAGCGAACCGAGTCGCCGCCCAGGGGCTCGACCCGGCCGTTCAGTACCTCGATGGCCAGCACATAGCGGCTCTTCCCGTCAGCCCGGCCGCGAGCCCAGCGCACCTCGTTGCCACCGGCGTCCGTTACGATAGGCGGCCGTTCGGCAACCGATCCCATGTCGACCGCTTTGCGGACGAAACGCAGGCTGCCGACATCGACGCGCCCGACCGCGAGCGTCTGAGCATCGACCGCCAGATCGATCTGAAAGCCACGCAGCATCAGCCCGTCCGTCGGTTCCTGCACGGCGGTGAGCGGTGCGGTTGTCGACCAGTTCGTGGGCTCGTCCAATTGCTGAAAAAACAGCCCGGCGCCGCTGTTGCCGGCAGGTAAAGCGGCGATCAGGCGCGGCTTTTGGCCCGAAGTGAGCACCAGGTGGCCGGCTACCGGTCCGTCCAGCAGGAACAGGTTTTCGCTCATCCCTTCGGTGATCGAAAACCGCAGTGGCTGAGCCTGCGCCGAACCGACCGCGAGGGCGCAGACAAAGGTGGCGGCGATCAGCCCGGCGACGAACATGACGCCGACCCGCGACGACCGTGTTTCGCGATGCGCCTCCGGTGTTGCCGCGTTGCTCACGTGTCCCTGACGATCAACTCCGTTTCGATAGTGGCGGATTCCGCCGGGAAGCCATCCAGCAACTGCATGAGCTTGTCGACCAGCAGGCGGCCCGCCTGGTGATTGTCCTGCCGCACCGTTGTGAGCGGCGGGCTGAAGTACTCGGCGGAAGGGATATCGTTGTAGCCGACCACCGAGACGTCCTCCGGAATGCGCAGGCCGGTCTCCCGGAATGCGCGAATGAATGCCATGGCGGCCGTGTCGCTGAACGCGAAGACGGCATCGGGCACGGCTTCACCGCTGGCCAGGAACCGACGTGCGGTTTCGTAGGCGGACTCGAAGGAGAAATTGCCTGCATCGACGTGCATCAGCTCGGTATCCCGCCCGCTTTCCGCCACTGCCTGGCGCAATCCTTCGCGCCGCAGGTAAATCTCGCGAAACGATACGTCGCCGACGAAGAGCAAGCGGCGGCGCTCTCGCTGCAGAAAATAGCGGCCGGCCAGCAGTCCGCCGCGCAGGTTGTCGCTGCCAATGACGCAGTAACTCGTGCCGGGCGATTGCGCGCCCCACACGACTAGCGGCGCGCCGCTGCCGGACAGCTCGTCCAGCATGCTCTCGCGGTGGCCCTGTCCCAGCACGATGAAACCGTCGGCCGCCCTGCCGGAGAGGATCTGCTGGAACGACTCTGAATCGTTGCGGCAGGGCGCGCACAGCAGCACGTCCTGGTTGCAGTCACCCAGGGCTTCGGAGGCGCCGGCCAGCAGGTCGAAGATGAACGGGTCGGCGATATGGTTCTGTTGGTGGGAACGGAAGTCCAGGGAGACCGCGATCGTGTTGGTACGCTTCTGCCGCAGCTTCTGGGCATTGCGATTGACGGTGTAGCCGTGACGGCGGGCGATGGACAGAATGTGCTCGCGTGTTTCCGGCCTGACCAGCGGTGAGTCACTGAGGGCTCGCGAAACGGTCGGCTTGGACACGTTGGCCAGCCGGGCAATGTCCGCCATGGTGATTGCATGTTTGGTCGTCATCGCCGTTCTCCCCTGATGCGCCGGCCGGCAATCCGTCCATGCGCCTGACGCCACCATGATACCAGTGTTTGTGCGGCATGATCGGCGGCAATGCAATCGTTTTCATTTAGATTGAAATGCATTTCATTCCCGTGTAATGTAAAAAACGCGTTTAAAAGAAGAATCCACAGGTGTCGTGCTTACAGCAATGTAGGGAGGACCATAATGAAGCAGATCGCACCCACTACTTACACTTTACTGAGCATCACGCTATGCACACTAATGGCCGCCCTCTCGGCACAGGCGGCCGACGATTCAGAGGCCCCGGACCTGACCACTGCCCCCAGCAGCGCACAGTCCGGCATGCCGCCTGACCCGAACGATGAACAGCCGCCCCTGCTGGTGGCACAGGCGGAAACCGCCGAGGATGCCCCCGCCGCTCCCGCCGACCCTGCAGAAATTCAGGGCACGCTCGAGGAAGTGGTCGTCACCGGTACCGCGGGCGGCGCCGAACTCAGGAAGTTCGACGCGAGTTTCGCGATCACCACGATCAGTGACGAAGACATCAATGAATACTCGCCACAGAGCACGGCGGATCTCCTGAAGCTGGTCCCCGGCATCTGGGTGGAAAGCTCCGGCGGCGTGTCCGGCGCCAATGTCTTCGTCCGCGGGTTCCCGGGGGGCGGCGACGCGCCGTTCTTCAGCCTGCAGGTCAATGGCGCGCCAATCTATCCGCCGCCGACCCTGTCCTTCCTGGAAAACACTACGCTGTTCCGGATCGACGAGACCGTGCTGAGGGCCGAGGCGCTTCGCGGCGGACCGAACCCGGTATTCTCCAACGGGCAGCCTGGCCTTACCACCAATTTCATCCTCAGGGAGGGCAGCGAGGAGACACAGGGCCTCGCCAAGTACACGACCTCCGACTACGACCTGCAGCGCTTCGATGGCTATCTCAGCGGCGAAATCACCGATGACTTCTACTACATGATCGGCGGGTACATCGCGAGTTCACCGGGCCTGCGCGACGCCGGCTACAACTCCGATGAAGGCCACCAGTTCACGATCAATCTGACGAAAGAGCTGGACAACGGCACGATCAATTTCTTTCACCGCGCAACCGACGACCATGGCCAATGGTATCTGCCCGTCGCTCTGAATGTGCCGGGTGTCGACGCCTCGTACAACCAGCTCGGCGCCCTGAACCGCCAGCGCCAGATCCGCTACGGGCCCAATAACGATCCCAGGCTTATCGACCAGGCCGACGGACGCGGCTTCGACGGCTCCATGACGGGCGGCTCCATCGTCCTCGACATCGGCAGGGACTGGACGATGACCGATCGCTTCAGCTACACGACCGGCAATGCGGACACGCTGGGCCTGGTGCCCGACGGTGGCGCCATCCGGGTCGGCGACCTGCTGGCCGATCCGTCGCTCGATTCGCTGGCCGTGGTAACCGGACCGATCACCGGCGCGGTCAGTGGCCGTGCCATCGGCGACGACGAGTACATTCAGCGCTTCGGCGCCTGGGAAGTCCGCAAGGACATCGATTCCTTCACCAACGACATCAGCATCGCCAAGGCCTGGGACCGCGGCACGGTCACCGTCGGTCTATACGCCGCGACTGCATCGTCCGACGACTGGTGGAGCCTCGGCAACCAGAAGTACGAGGTGGTGCAGAATCACGGCGAAATGGTGACCGGTATCGCCTGCAACGACCCGGCGGTCGACAGCTGCAACTGGAACTACGACATCAACTCGGTGGGCGATTCGAGGACCACCGCGCTGTACGCGGCGACGACTTTCGACCTGACGGACGCACTGACCTTCGACGCAGGCGTTCGAAGCGAGAACCACACGGTGGATTACTCGGTGGACGAGGGCCTCGACGGCCAGATCGATCTCGCGGTCGATTACGACGAGTCGGAAGTCTCCTGGACGGCCGCCGCGAACTACCGCTTCACCGACTCGATCAGTTCCTTCGCCCGCATCAACAGGGGCAGCAAAATGCCCTATTTCGACGACTTCCGCGACAACCGTGACGCTTACCTGAGCGGCAATAACCTTATCCAGAGCGTCGATCAGTACGAGCTCGGTTTCAAATGGGTGGCCAATTACGTCAGCCTCTACGCAACCGGCTTCTACACCGAAGTCGACCCGACATTCTTTACCCGGTTGACCGGTGAGCAAGCCGTCATCCAGACCCAGGAGTCCAAGGGCATCGAGCTGGACGCGATCTGGGCTACCGAAGTCGGCTTCCGGCTGGCGCTGAACGCGACCCTGCAGGACACCAAGATCGTCAGCGGGCCCAACAACGGCAACGAGACGCAGCGGCAGCCCAACTGGCAGATCCGGCTCACGCCGAGCTACGAGTTCGACGTGGCGAACGTCACCGGCACGGTTTACGGCACGCTCACCGCTGTAGACGACCGCTGGGGCGAGCCCGAGAACATCAACGTCCTGAAGGGCTACGAGAAGCTCGACCTCGGTGTCATCGTGCGGTTGAACGAGGCTTTCGTCGTGCAACTCTCGGCTGATAACGTCACCGACGAAGATGCGCTCACCGAGAGCGACCCGCGCACCATCCTCGCGCCGAATGGCCGTTACATCATGCCGCGGTCCGTCGAATTCAGCGTCGGCTACGAGTTCTGACCTGAGAGCAGCGTCCGGGGTGTTAGACTCGAACCCCGGACGCCTTTCCCCCCGGCTCGCGGTCCGCCCCGCCGGCCGGTAACAGCCCTTCGCGCCGCAAGAGAGATCGACCGACGCCAGAGAGATCGACCAACGTGAAGCACTGGGCCATCAAACTGTCGCTGTTCATCAACTATTTCGTGTTCGCAATCCTGCTGAACAGCGTCGGAACGGTCATTTTGCAGGTTCAGCGCAGTTACGGGGTCAGCGAGTCCGCCGCCAGCGTTCTGGAGGCCTTCAAGGACCTGCCGATCGCCATCACCTCGCTGCTGGTGGCCTCGTTCATGGTGCGCATCGGCTACAAGCGCAGCATGCAGATCGCGCTCGGCTTCATCGGCCTGGTGTGCCTGACCATGCCCAGCCTGCCGACCTTCTGGATGACCAAGCTGTTGTTCGCTGCCACCGGTGTCGGCTTCGCCCTGGTCAAGGTGTCGGTGTTCGCCACGCTGGGCCTGGTCACCGCAAACGAGCGCGAGCACGTCAGCATGATGAACTTCATCGAGTCGTTCTTCATGGTGGGGGTACTGCTTGGCTACTTCATCTTCAGCGCCTTCGTCGACGACCACAACCCAGGCTCGACCGGTTGGCTGCATGTGTACTACCTGCTGGCCGGCATGTCGTTCGCGGCGCTGGTGCTGTTGTGGTTCGCCGAACTGGACGAATCACCAGTCGCCGCCGGCCCAAACGTGACCCCGCTGAAAGACTTCGGGGACATGATCGCCCTGGCTATCCGGCCGCTGGTGCTGGTCTTCGTGGCCTGCGCTTTTCTATACGTACTGATCGAGCAGAGCATCATGAGTTGGCTGCCGACCTTCAACAGCCGAATCCTCCAGTTGCCGGCCTCGCTGAGCATCCAGATGGCGAGTATCCTCGCGCTGTCGACGGCACTTGGCCGTTTCCTGGCCGGCATCCTGGTGCGCCGTTTCAGCTGGTTCCGACTGCTGCTGACCAGTCTGACATTGGCGGCCATCCTGGTGCTGCTGGTCCTGCCGCTGGCGCGGGCCGAAAGTGGCGCCGTGATCACCGGCTGGCTGGACGCGCCGCTTGCCGCGTTTGTGTTCCCGGTGATCGGCCTCTGCATCGCTCCGGTTTACCCGGCCATCAACTCCGTCATGTTGTCGTCATTGCCGGCGCGTCAGCACGCACCGATGGCTGGCCTGATCGTGGTGTTTTCGGCGCTCGGCGGAACCACCGGGTCGATCGTGACAGGCAACCTCTTCGAGGCGTTTGACGGACGCACGGCATTCTACTTTTCGCTGGTGCCGATTTCGCTGTTGATGATCACACTGTATCTTTTCAAACGCAGCAGCGACCGGGCGGCCGCCGCGGTCACGCCTATCACGGACCCGGCCGTGTTGCCGAACGGCCCCAACCCAACCTGAACCAGAGGAGATCCCGACCGTTCTGGAAATCCGACCCAACGTATCGATGTCACTCCCCAGCACACCAGATCAGGACTACGCCGAACTGTTCGTAGCCGTGCAGGCGGCCCGCGTGTTCGCCGACTCGAAGACCTTCGTCGACGCAGTGCCGGTGGAAGATCCCGCAACGATCCTGGCCGCATACCGGGCGCAGTCCGGCCGACCCGGCTTCGACCTGGCGCAATTCGTCGAAGCGCACTTCGATCTGCCGAGCCCGTCACCGCGACTGTCGGAGGCGCCGCAGGCGGAGCCACTGCGCCAGCGCATCGAATCGCTGTGGGACCTGCTGCGGAGGCCCGCCGACGCCGGACAGCCGGGCTCCTCCCTCATCCCGCTGCCCCACCCATACATCGTGCCGGGCGGACGATTTCGCGAAATCTACTACTGGGACAGCTATTTCACGATGCTCGGGCTGGCGGTCTCCGGCCGCACCGAGCTGATCCAACACATGGTCGACAACTTCGCCTGGTTGATCGACCGCATTGGTTTCGTTCCGAACGGCAACCGCAGCTACTATTGCTCACGCTCGCAGCCGCCGCTGTTCGCAATGATGCTGGATCTGCTGGCCGCGGCGCTCGACGAGCCGGAGGTCCCGGCACGCTACCTGAACCAACTGGAGCGGGAGTACCGGTTCTGGATGTCAGGCAGCGACGAGCGCGCCGCTTCCGGCTCGGCGACACGGCGGGCGGTGGCGGTCGAGGGCGGGTTCCTCAACCGCTACTGGGACGAATCGGACCGGCCCCGCCAGGAGAGCTACGCCGAAGATCTGCAATTGGCACGGGAATCCGGCGTCGAGGAATCACACCTTTACCGCAATGTCCGTGCGGCCTGCGAATCCGGCTGGGATTTCAGCTCGCGCTGGCTGGCGGACGGCCACTCGCTGGCGACGATCCGCACGACCGACGTTCTGCCCGTCGATTTGAATGCGATCATGTTTCACCTCGAGTCCAGTCTCGCGAAGGCTTGCAACCGAGCGGGGCGGCAGGACGACGCGGCCCGTTACGCGAGTCGCGCCGAATTCCGAAAGCGCCTGCTCCGAGACCGATTCTTCGACGACTCGTCGGGCTTTTTCGTCGATCTGCTGGCGCCGGACCTTCGGCCAACGGGGGTGCTGTCGCTGGCCGGCGCATATCCGCTGTTCCTCGGCATTGCGACCCGGCAGCAGGCCGAGTCCGTCTGCCGTCGGCTGAGCCGGGAATTCCTTCGCCCCGGTGGCTGGGCCACGACCCGGGCGCGCAGCGGCCAGCAATGGGACGCGCCAAATGGCTGGGCCCCGCTGCAATGGATCGTGTACCGGGGCTTGCAGCGCTACGGTTTCGAAGACGAGGCTGTGAGAGGGGCACGGCGCTGGGTGCGCAATAACCTGGCGGTTTACGAACGCACCGGGCGGCTGCTGGAAAAATACAATGTCGAGGAGATCGGCGCCTTTGCCGGCGGCGGCGAGTACGAAGTGCAGCACGGTTTCGGCTGGACCAACGGCGTGCTGCTCAGCCTGATGGACCGGCTGGGCCCGGACCCGCGCGACACGGCGAACGTCGCCACCCCGGCTTTACCCTGAGCTGAGTTACCGCGTGTCCAAGAACCACGAACTGACACGAACTGAGACACCCACCACGAACTGAGACACCCGCCACCTTTCCACT
>JASFKQ010000148.1:0-9283 GCA_050118555.1 Lysobacterales bacterium | reverse complement strand
TGGGTTCAGTGGCAGCGTGACTATGGCGCGCCCCCCGCAACCTCTGAAACCACCGTTTCGCAACCGGCCGGCCAGGCCCAGACCACGCAAGGCAGTGACATCCCCGTACCGGGCCCCCAGGCACCGGCGGGGAGCGAAGACCTGCCCAGTGCAGAAACGCACGTCGCGGAGACACCGCCGCAAGTTACGGGCGACAATACCGGACCCTCGCAGCGAGCGCTGGTCACTGTGACCACGGACGTGCTGGAGGTTCGAATCGATCCGGCCGGCGGCACGCTGGTTTCTGCGACGTTGCTGAACTACCCGGTGCATCTGGATCACCCCGACAAGAAGGTGCAACTGCTACAGCCGTCGGGCGACCACATGTACATCGCACAGTCCGGACTGCTGTCTCGTCAGGAAGCGCCCAACCACACCAGCCCGTATCGCGCGACGCGCCAGCAGTATGCGCTGCAGAGCGGCAGCGAAGAGCTGCGTGTTCCCCTGGTCTGGACAGCCGCCAATGGGCTGAGGGTCACCAAAACCTTCGTCTTCCATCGTGGGCAGTACGTGATCGAGCAGCATTTCACGGTGGAAAACGGTAGTCCGCAAGCGTGGTCGGGGAGCCGGTACGAGCAGTTGCAGCGGTCGGTCCCCAGCGATGAGAAGTCTCCGGGATTCGCACACCCTGAGCGCTACAGTTTCTTCGGGATCGGCTTCTACAACCCCGAAGACAAGTTCGAAAAGGTCAAGTTCAAGGACGTCGCGGACGAGCCGTACAAGAAGACCACCCGAGACGGCTGGCTGGCGATGATACAGCACTACTTCTTCGCGGCGTGGATACCGCCCGCCGACCAGGAGACGACGTATTCGACGCAGGTGATCACGTCGTCGAAATGGCCGCGTTATATCGCCCGCGCTGTATCGCCCGCGCAACAGGTGGCTCCGGGGCAGACGCTGGAGCTCTCCAGCCGTCTCTACCTGGGACCGAAACTCCAGGACAGGCTGCCGGATATCGCACCCGGTCTGGGCTATACGGTGAACTACGGCATTTTTACCGTGTTTTCCAAGCCTCTGTTCTGGCTGCTGGAAAAGATCCACAGCTTCACCGGTAACTGGGGTTGGGCCATCGTGCTGTTGACCGTCCTGATCAAGGGTGCGTTCTTCAAGCTCACCGAGGCTCAGTACCGTTCCACCGCCCGGATGCGGAAACTCCAGCCGCGTATCGAACAGCTCAAGGAGCGTTACGGCGACGACCGTCAGCGGATGAGCCAGGCGATGATGGAGATGTACAAGAAGGAAAAGGTGAATCCGCTGGGCGGCTGTTTGCCGATACTGGTACAGATTCCGATCTTCATCGCGCTTTACTGGGTGCTGCTGGAATCGGTCGAATTGCGCCAGGCGCCTTTCATCCTCTGGATCAATAACCTTTCGGTTCGGGATCCGTATTTCATCCTGCCGCTGCTAAACGCAGGGTTCATGTTCGCGACCCAGCGCCTGACGCCCATGGTCGGGATGGATCCGCTGCAGCAGAAGATCATGACCATGATGCCCATCGCGTTTTCCGTCATGTTTGCGTTCTTCCCGGCGGGCCTGGTCCTGTACTGGGCGACCAACGCCGGTTTGTCACTGGCGCAGCAGTTCTACATCACGCGCAAGATTGCAGCGGCCGGCTGACACCATCGCCGCAATCGCGACGCCGCCCGGAGCGGGCGGCCTGGGCATCGTCCGAATTTCCGGGCCCTCGGCGCCGCGCATCGCCGAAGGATTGCTCGGCGAACTGCCCGCGCCCAGGTACGCTACCCTCTGTTCTTTCCGCGGCGCACAGGGGGAGCTGATCGACTCCGGCATCGCGCTCTACTTTCCCGCGCCCAGGTCATTTACCGGGGAAGACGTACTGGAACTCCAGGGCCACGGTGGCACGGTCGTGTTGCACCAGGTACTTCGCCGTGTGCTGGAACTGGGGGCACGTCTGGCCCGCCCGGGCGAGTTTTCCGAAAGGGCCTTCCTCAACGACAAAATCGACCTGGTGCAGGCCGAAGCCATCGCCGACCTGATCGAATCGGGTACCGAAGCGGCCGTTCGGGCGGCCCTGCGCAGTCTCCAGGGTGAGTTCTCGTCCCGGGTCCACGCGCTGCAGGAACGCCTGACCGGGCTACGGGTGTTCGTGGAGGCGGCCATCGATTTTCCGGACGAAGAGATCGACTTCCTCGCGGATAGCGACGTTGCGCAGCGGCTGGAGGAGGCCGAAGGCGAGCTGGGCCGTCTGCTCGCGAATGCCCGGCAGGGCCGTTTGCTGAGGGACGGCATCGTGCTGGCGATCATCGGACGGCCAAACGCCGGCAAATCGAGCCTGCTCAATGCCTTGTCGGGCGAGGACACGGCGATCGTAACGGAAATTCCGGGGACGACGCGGGATGTCCTGAGGACCCAGATCGACCTGGACGGCGTGCCGGTTCACCTGGCCGATACCGCGGGTATCCGCCACACCACCGACACCATCGAGGCGGAAGGTGTGCGGCGCGCGCGCAAGGCGCTCGAGTCGGCAGATGTCGTTTTGCTGGTGATGGATGCCACCGCCGAGAGTACAGATAGTGAACTGGCGGCTGAAATCCCGGCCTACGCGCAGTGCCTCAGGGTGCTGAACAAGGTGGATCTGCTACCCCCAGAAGAACGGGAAAGCCGCGAGAGCGATCGGGAGTTGCTCAGGATTTCGGCACTGACCGGCCATGGCATGGATGAGCTGCGGCGGCGCATCCGCTCCGCCGCCGGCGTACCGGGCGAGGTGCGGGGCGTCTTTTCGGCGCGTCAGCGCCATATCGACGCATTGCGCCGCGCCGGCCGGCATCTCGCATCGGGTCGCGAAGTGCTGCAGGCGACCCAGGCCGGCGAGCTGCTTGCCGAAGAGCTACGGCTCGCTCAACAGGCGCTGGGCGAAATCACCGGCGAGATGTTGCCGGACGACCTGCTCGGCGAGATTTTTTCTAGCTTCTGTATCGGAAAATAGGCCAGCCGCCGATCAGGCGCCCGGCTTGCGGCAGTAGATATGGTGCAGCAGGGCGATGACGTCCAGGGCGGCGCTCTCCGCCAGGCGGTAGTATATGGTCTGGCTTTCGCGGCGGGTCTGGACCAGGCCCTGGTCCCTCAGCACCGCCAGGTGCTGCGACAGGGCGGACTGGCTCAGTTTGATGCGCTGATTCAGGTGGCCCACCGAGATCTCACCCTCCGACAGGACGCACATGATCATCAAACGACTTTCATTGGCCAGGCCTTTCAGCAGGTTGACCGCGTCCGTGGCATTCTGCTTCATTGCTTCGAAGTCAAGCCGCGTATCCATCGGTAACCTGCCAGCCTTTTCCATCCCGTGAATTCTATTTGCAATTTATCTAAATTACAAATATCTTTATAAGAAGCTCCGCATGTAAGTGCCCAATATCATCCCAAATGCAGATCACTTCTTTCCACGAACCGGTGACCGGGACCTGGACACATCTGCTGGCAGACCCTGCCACGCTCAACGCCGCCATTATCGATCCCGTCTGGGAATTCGACCCCGTCAGCGGCGCGACCAACACCGCATTCATTGAAAACGTTCTTCGGGAAGCGGAGGAACGGCAGTATCGAATCGAATGGGTGCTGGAAACTCACGCGCACGCTGACCATCTGACTGCTGCAGATCAAGTTCGGAAGCGAACGGGTGCGCAAATCGCCTGTAGCCGGGGTATTCTCGAAGTGCGAAAGAACTTCAGCCGCGTGTTCGGCAGCCACGATGCGGGCCCGTCAGAGATTCCCTTCGACCGATTGCTGTCCGAGGGCGACGAGATCGAGTTGGGGCAACTTCGAATAAGGGTGATGGAAACTCCGGGCCACACCAGTGATAGCTTGACCTACCTGGTCGCAGACGCAGCTTTCGTCGGCGACACGCTTTTTGCGCCGGCAGCAGGTACGGCGCGCTGCGATTTTCCGGGCGGCGACGCCGGGACACTCTTCGACTCGATCTCACGCATTCACGAACTGCCGCCGGAGACGCGGATTTTCCTGTGCCACGACTACCCCGGAGAAGGCCAGGCGCCAGTGAGGGATTTCACCGTCGCTGAGTCACGGGAGCAGAATATCCACGCGAACGCCCGCACCCGCAGGCAAGACTACGTGGCCATGAGGCAGGAACGGGACGCCACGCTGGGCTTGCCCCGCCTGATCCTGCCTTCGTTGCAGGTGAATATCAGGGCCGGTGCCGCTCCGGAGCCGGACGCCAACGGTGTGCCGTATCTGCGCACGCCCTTCAACCGATCCATCGCTGAATTGATTCAAGGCGGCTCGGCCGCTAAGGCAGGAGACTGAGCATGACGACTATTGCGGTTCTCGGTGGCGGCATCGGAGGTCTGTCGGCCGCGTTCGAACTGAAAGATGAACTGGGCAAGAATCACGACATCGTTCTCGTGTCCGATCTTCCCCATTTCGAGTTCACCCCGTCCAACCCCTGGGTGGCGGTGAAGTGGCGCAAACCGGAAACGATCCGTCTCGATCTGGCCACCCTGATGCCCAAACATGGCATCCAGTTCGTCGGCAAGGCCGTGAAGCGGGTCGAGCCGGAACGGAACCGGCTGTTGCTGGTAGACGATGACGTGGTTTTGTACGACTACCTGGTGATCGCCAGCGGCCCGCGCCTTGCCTTCGACGAAGTGCCCGGTCTGGGACCGCACGGCGGTTATACGCATTCGGTCTGCAAGACCGATCACGCCATGTTGATGGCGGAACGGTTCGAAGAGTTCTGCGCGAATCCGGGCCCGGTGGTGATTGGCGCGGCTCAGGGCGCATCGTGCTACGGGCCGGCATACGAATACACTTTCATCATCGAAACCGAGCTGCGCAAGCGGAAAATCCGTGACCGGGTGCCGATGTTCTTCGTCACGCCCGAGCCCTACATCGGCCACCTGGGCCTTGACGGTGTGGGTGACACCAAGAGCATGCTCGAGTCCGAGATGCGGGATCGCCACATCAAGTGGTTTACCAACTCGCGCATAGACCGGGTCGAGGACGGCGTGATGCACATCACGCAAGTGAAAAAAGACGGCAGCGTGGACGAAAGCCACGAGCTGAAATTCACCCACTCGATGATTCTGCCCGCGTTCACCGGGATCGAAGCCGTTATGGGTGTCGAGCACCTGTCCAATCCCCGGGGCTTCATCATCGTGGACGAACACCAGCGCAATCCGACCTACAAGAACATTTACGCCGTCGGGGTCTGCGTCGCCATTCCGCCCGTCGGGGCCACCCCGGTGCCGGTGGGGGTACCCAAGACCGGCTACATGATCGAGTCGATGGTGACCGCAACCGTACAGAACATCGGTGAGGAGCTGTCCGGCAAGCGGCCCAGCCACCACGCGACATGGAACGCCTTTTGCCTGGCGGACTTCGGGGACCGTGGCGTGGCCTTCATGGCCCTGCCGCAGATTCCGCCCCGCAACACCAACTGGTCTGGATCCGGCAAGTGGGTGCATTGGGCCAAGATTGGCTTTGAGAAGTATTACCTGCGCAAGATTCGTCAGGGAAAGGTCGAACCGTACTTCGAGCGCTACGCGATGCGCCTGATGGGCGTGCAGAAGCTGAAAGCCAGAATCTGAGACCTGAGCGCGCGGGCCATACCCGCGCGCTTCCACCTGTTATTCCGCGACTATTCCAGGGTAGCTTGGGCCGCCGCGGCCTTGGCGTTTTCCAGGCCGCCGAGGTTGACGACGTGCTTGTACCCGGCCTTTTCCAGAGTGTCCTTTGCGATCCCGGCGCGATGGCCGCTGCGGCAATAGACGTAGATGTTCGCGTCCTTGTTCTGGGCGACCTGCCCAATCCGGTCGCCGATCTGGTCGTAGGGGATATTCACCGCCAGCGGGACGTGGCCGTCGGTGTATTCGTCGGGAGTGCGCACGTCGATCCACAGGTACTGCGCGGCAAACAGCGCGGCCGAGAACAGGAGAGTCAGCAGGCCGGTCGACAGGCGAATGAATTTCAGCGTCATGGGTTCGTTCCTCTCATTGAAGGTTCGGTTCCCTCATAACCGTGAAATATGCGTTCGCCGGCGAAAAATGCAAGCCAGTCCACCCTCAGGGCTTCGCGACCATCTGCTCCAGAATGTCTTCTGTTGCGCCAGGTGACGACATCAGTTTGGTGAAGCCGTGCGCGCCCATCATGCTGAGGTCCGGGAAGTGCACCGCCATCCGGAAGCGCATGTGCAGGGCCTCGACACGGGACCCGGTGACCAGCACCTCGTATGGGAAATAGGCCACTTTGCTGTGCCCCTCGAAATCGACGATGGACAGTTGATGGGCTTCGTCGATGTCCAGCTGATCCTCATTGGCGGCCCGCATGCCGACGCCGAAGACAGTCTGTTGCCCGCCAGGCAGGTCGATACGGTATACCCGGCTCAGCGGGCCGACTGCGGCCAGTCCCCGTTCCACCGCATCGATCGCGGCCTGGTGGGAATCGAACTCACCCAGCTCGGAGGGGTCGTCGAACCGTTGCATGCCGATCATGTAATGGTATTTGGCCAGTTTCTTTGGCGTCATCGACTTCTTGGCGCCGAATGGGCCGATATCGCCCAGCGCCGAAGCCAGGCGGTCATACACTGGTTGCATGTCGCCGGCCAATCGGTACGCGTGCTGTATGTACAGGGGGTTCACGAAAGCGACCTCGGTTTTGCCGTCGCGTTCCGCGACGCTGACGCGCTGACCGGCACCGTAACCGCCGCGATCGGTTTTCGTCGCGATCGCCTGCAATTCGGGGCTCGTCACCACGATCACGTGGGCGTTTTCGAGTGGGTCGTATTCTCCTGCGAGGTTGAAGCCGGCGTTTTCGAGTGCGGCCACGGTGGCCACCGCCTGCTCCGCGACCGGGGTGTCGCTGACCGAGGCGAGTACGAAAGGCTGCAAGGCCTCCTCATCCGAGGCTTTGGCCAACGCAGACGAAAGCTGCAAGAGAAACACCAGGGCGGCGACTACAGGGGGTTTTGCGAAGTTCATACGGAATCTCCCGTATCAATTAAAGCTGAAGAGTTCGCCCGGGCCCAGGGGCGCGGGCCGTTGCGCCCAGTATGGTGACATATTGCGGGCGCCCAATGATTTGGGTCATAGTTGCAGCATGGCCGACGAAAAACCCGGCGCAGGCACCCCATCGAACGTCGACATGAAGTCGCACTGGGAGACCGTTTACCGCTCGAAATCTCCGGATGAGGTGAGCTGGCACCAGGATCAGCCGCACGTTTCCCTGGAATTTATCGAAAATGCCGGTCTCGACCGCACGAGCGGTATCATCGATATCGGCGGCGGAGCGTCCCGGCTGGTCGATTTCCTGTTGGCGTCAGGCTACGTTGACCTGACCGTGCTGGACATCTCGGCCGCTGCGCTGGAGCAGGCCAGGGATCGCCTCGGCGCCACCGGGTCTGGAGTACGCTGGATCGAGGCCAATGTGACCTGCTTTTCCCCGGACCGGACCTGGAAGTTGTGGCATGATCGCGCGGCTTTTCATTTTCTGACCGGTGACGACGACCGGCGCCGCTACGTCGAAGTCCTGGAACGCGCGCTGGCGCCCCGCGGGCAGGCCATCATTGCCACGTTCGCGCCCGATGGACCGAAGCGCTGTAGCGGTCTGGACATAGTGCGTTACGACGCCCAGTCCCTTTCACGCGTGCTGGGGCGTAACTTCAACCTGGTCGAATCGCGCACCGAAACCCACCTCACGCCCCAGGGCCGCGAGCAGCGGTTCGGCTTTCACCTCTTCGCCCGGCGCGACTGAACGCGGAAAATCCACCACTTCTTCCCGAGAAACGTGGGAGCCCGCTCTGCGGGCGATAGCGACCCGGCTTCAGCCGCGATTTGGTATCGGTGTTCGATGAACCGCTGCTCTCTGCATCCAGCGGGGGCGCGGCTTCCATCACCCGCACTGGCTCAATCAGGGCAGAAGCCATGCGCCCCGGACACGCCGAACCCGCACGGCGGGTCGGTATCGGGGTACAATGCCCGCCTGAACGAGCGCGACGGCCTGTCCCTGCCGGGAAGCCGCCGCATGCAGCCAGCATAATCCCATGATTGAAGAAGACGTCAATATCGACCCTAGGCGAATGGCGAAAGCCGCACAGAAGGCGAGCGACCTGATGAAGACCTTGGGACACAAGGATCGTCTGATGGTCCTGTGCCACCTGACCTCGGGTGAAAAATCGGTGGGTGAGCTGGCCGGGCTTCTCAGCATCCCGCAGTCGCCACTTTCCCAGCACCTCGCCCGCATGCGCAAGGAAAACCTGGTCACCACGCGCCGGGAGGCCCAGACCATCTATTACTCCATCGCCAGCCCGGAGGCCGCAAGCATCGTCGCCGTGATGCACGAGCTTTTCTGCAGCACCGACCCGGCCTGATCGCACCTATGGGCTTCCTTCGGAGTACCCCGAATACCGTATAAACGTTGCCGAAATGGGTCGGTAAGGCGAGTTGTCTGATGACATCGGTCAAATTTCAGTCCACAACCGCGCTAATAACATGTATCTTTAAATTAGAATTGTGTAATCAACAAACACAACTGCAGTCGATGGAGGCACAGCAAGTGAAGAAATCCACGTTCATAATTTCCACCCTGGCCGTGTTGTTTGGCCTGTTCGCGGCGGGCAGTGCCTTCGCGACCAACGGCTATTTCACGCACGGCACCGGGACCAAGAACAAATCGATGGCGGGTTCGGGCATTGCGTTGCCTGAGGACGCGATCGACGTGACCAACAACCCGGCCGTTGCCACCGAGGTTGGCGACCAACTCATTTTCGGCGCCGCCGTGTTCAGTCCCATCCGCAAGTACTCAACGTCCCAGAGCCAGCTGAACGGGCAGTACGGGTCTTTCACCATCGGCCCCAACGATCTCAAGAGCGACAGCAACTATTTCGTGATTCCGCACATCGCGAAAAGCTGGCAACTCGAGAACAATAATGCCTGGGCCCTCGCGTTTTACGGCCGGGGCGGCATGAATACCGACTGGAAAGGCGGCACCGCGACCTTCGATCCCGACGGCCCGGGACCGGCTCCGGTGATGACCCTGCCCGGCACGTACGGCGCCGGCGATGCCGGCGTCAACCTCAGCCAGGCCTTCCTGGACGTGGCCTTTGCGCACAAGCTCGAGAACAACTGGTCGCTTGGGGTCTCGGCAGTATTGGTGGCTCAGATGTTCAAGGCGGACGGCGTGGGTTCCTTCGCCGGCTACACGAAGACCTTTGCGGCCAGTGGCGGCACGGCCTTTCCGACGTCTTTGACCAACAATGGAACCGACATGTCCT
>JASFKQ010000147.1:0-9298 GCA_050118555.1 Lysobacterales bacterium | reverse complement strand
CACCCTGTTGCAGCGCGGGAGCCGGAAGCCCAGGCACCGGGTACTCCTTGCCCGGGATCTTGGCCTGTCGGAAACAGGTGAGCAGCGAACCGGAAGGGCCACTGCCTTGCTCCAGCCCCCCATGGAACAGCAGGGAGTCGGGGGTGCTCCTCGACGGACATTAACCCGTCGGGAACGGGTTCATAGCGCACATGGATGTCTTGAGCGTGTCCGTCGAGGGGTACCCCCGATTCCCTGCGGTCGAGGCCGCGAGTCGATCGTATACAGGGTTATGGCGGATGACTCCGCTACGCAGACTCTTCAGGACTTTCGGGGGCGGGTTCTTCCGAATGTGGAGGGTTTTTCGGCCAGGCATTTATGACGGCCTTGACCAGTGTCGCCAGCGGAATCGCGAAGAAGATGCCCCAGAAACCGAACAGGCCGCCGAACACCAGGATGGCGACGATGATGGCTACCGGGTGCAGGTTCACCACTTCCGAGAACATCAACGGCACCAGCAGGTTTCCGTCCAGCGCCTGGATGATGGCGTAGGCGATGATGACCTGGCCGAAATCCCAGCCCCAGCCGAACTGGAAGTAGGCGACCAGTGCAATCGGAATGGTCGTGACCGCGGCGCCGATGTATGGAATCAGCACTGAGAACCCGACGATCGTGGCCAACAGGGCGGAGTATTGCAGGCCGAGGAACATGAACGTGGCGTACGTCACGGCCCCCACGATCGTGATTTCCAGCACCTTGCCACGCACATAGCTGGCAATCTGGCCTTCCGCCTCGGCCCAGACGCGCATGGCCAGCATCCGTTCGCGCGGCAGACGCTCGGCTATCCAGCCGATCATCAGTTCCTTGTCCTTGAGAAAGAAGAACACCAGGACCGGCACCAGCACCAGGTAGACAACGAGTCCGATGATGCTCCCCACCGACGAGAGGGACCAACCAACCAGGCGTTGTCCCAGGCTTGCCATTTCCTGACCCAACTGGTTGATGATCATCTGGACCTGCTGCTCGGAAACGACCTGCGGATAGGCCTCGGGAAGCCGCTTGAGCAGCTCCTGCCCCTGCGCGATGTAGTTGGGAAACTGCTGCACCAACTGGCTCAGCTGACGGGAAATCAGGGGAATCAGCCCGAACAGCAGGAACACCAGCAGCGTGACGAACAGGAGGAATACGATCACCACGGCGAGCAGCCTTGCCAGGCCCAGCTTCTCCAGGCGGCTGACGATGGCTTCCAGGAGGTAGGCGATCACGATGCCCGTGAACACCGGCGCCAGCCACGCGCCGAGGCCGAAGATGATCGCGAAGCCCATGACCAGGAACAGGCCGAGGATGACGACCTGCGGATCGGAAAACGACCGTCTGAACCAGTCTCTCAGCAGTTCCATGAACAGGCTTGGATCGGCGCCGAGGCTGAGTTCAGAAACTCAGGCTCCACATCGCCTCGAGTTCGAGCTGCTGACCCAGCTCCTCTGTGGTAACACCCAGGACACTGCCGCCGAAAGCGTACTCGGAGGGCGCATAAGCAGCGTTGAACGCCAACCGGCTTCGCTCGCCGGTGCGGCGTGAGTACCCGACGGTCATTGCGCTGTGGGCCAGGTCACCCGCCAGCGCGCGGCTGAGCAGCCTCGAGGTTGGCATGGGCTGCGTCCGCGTGCTCACGTCGATATGCCATTGCTGGTCCTTGCCGTCGCTCCAGCTCAGACCCACCGTGTAGACGGTCAGGTCTTGCCAGTCGAACGCGGGACTGGTCGAGTCGCCGAGCAGCGACAGGAACCGGTTGGGCAGGTATCGGCTCGGGAATGCATTGATGTCGCTGTACAGTACGCGCTCGATCGCCACATTCAGCCAGGTCTTGCCGCTGGCCTGGAAGGCAAGGCCCAGGCGCGCCCGCGCCGGGATGTCCAGGTCCGCGGGGTGGGAATAGACGCCACGGTAGGCCGCGAATTCCTCCATGTCGATGCGCGACTGGAAGCCCGCGTCGAATTCTATTCCGCTGACCAGTTCCTGGCGCAGCGCAAGCCGGACACCGGTTCCGTAGGCCGTCTCTTCGTACGGCTTGTAGGTGCTGAAGTGCCAGGGATTCTCGGCCGGCGTAGTCGCCGCCAGCAGGCCCAGGTTCGCCGCGCTGTAGCGCTGATAGGCGATGACCGCCGATACCCCGAGCACGCCCGAGTCGCCAAATCCGCTCTGCACGCCGGGGGCGAACAGTTGCCGTTCGAACATCGTGCCGTGGTAGGTCGTATCCGGGTCCGCCGACGGCCAGAGAAACTCGGAAGCGCCCTGCCACTCGAAGTCGAGGTTGATCCAGGTCTCCGGCTGCGGTTCGAGGTCCGCGGCAAAATCCGGCAGGATCAGCACTTCACTGCTTCGGAGCCAGGAAATATGCACGGGTTCCGCGCTATCGGGCTGCATGTAGTCCGGCGTCAGCTCCTGGGCCAGGTACTCCTGCCAGGGCCCGAGCTCGAAACCGATGACGTAGAACGACGTCAGGCCGGCCCCTCCGGCCGCGAAGCTGACCGCAGGCAAGCCGAGCCCCTGGGCGGCTGCCAATCCCGGCAGTAAACCCGCGGCGGCTAAAGCAATTTTGGCCAGTTTCGTCCCCAAAACGTATCCCGGTCTTTGCAAAAGATGCACTGAATCACGGTGAAATATGGCAGGAATACAACACCATGTCAACGCGGACCCCCCGTTTGTGCGGCGGCTCGGGGACGCGGTCATGGCGCTGTTTCCAAGTTACTGTTTTCTATAATGGACAATTGAGGCGGTAGCTGTACTTGACCGCCATCACGAAAGTGGCACAAAAACCCGCTTCGATGCTTCGCTGTAGCGGAAACGCAACACGCTGAGACCGTTCCCGCCAACGGTCCGCACACTTCGTTGTGGCGGGTATTGATGCGGCTCAGCCGCCCAGGCGCCCGGCGATGGCCTCTGCAAAGGACCGGGTGGTACCCTGCCCCCCGAGGTCGGGCGTGGTCCGGTCGCCGGCCTGGATCGTTTCGCGGATGGCGTTTCGCAGGCGTGCTGCGCGCTCCTCCATGCCCAGGTGCGTCAGCATCTGGGCCGCCGCCAACATCAGGGCGCAGGGGTTGGCGACGTTCTGGCCGGCGATGTCTGGAGCAGAACCGTGGACGGCTTCGAAAATCGCGGCCTCCTTGCCGATATTGGCCCCGGGCGCGAGACCGAGGCCGCCGACGAGGCCGGCGCACAGATCCGAGATGATGTCGCCGAACAGGTTGGTGGTCACGATCATGTCGAAACCGTGAGGGTCCATCACGAGCTTCATGCAGCAGGCGTCCACGATCATCTCCTCGCAATGGATCTCGGGGAATTCCGCCGCTACGGCCCGCGCCACGTCGAGGAACAGGCCGGATACCTCCTTGAGGATGTTGGCCTTGTGGACCAGCGTGACCTTTTGGCGGCCGGCGGCCCGCGCGAGTTCGAACGCGTAGCGGGCGACGCGTTCGCTGCCCTTGCGGGTGATCACCATCTTTGACTCGGCGCGGCTGCCGTCCTCTTCCACGTAGGCGTCCGCCGCCAGGTACGCGCCCTCCGTGTTCTCCCGAACCGTAATGATGTCGACGTCCTCGTACCGCGCGCGGGTGCCCGGCATAGAAACGACGGGGCGCACGTTCGCGTAGAGGTCGAAAATCTCCCTCAGGGTGACGTTGACGGACCGGAATCCCTTGCCGACCGGCGTCGTCAGGGGGCCCTTCAAAGCCACGCCGTTGCGCCGGATGGAATCCAGCGTCGGTTTCGGAAGCAGGTCACCGTGCTGTTCCAGCGCCGCCAGGCCGGCCTCGACAAATTCGAGTTCCAGGTCACAACCGAGTGCGCCAAGCACGTGGAGCGCGGCGTCCATGATCTCGGGCCCGATACCGTCCCCCCTGATCACGGTAATGGCGTCTTTCATTGAATAGTCTCCGTTGCCCCGCTCGCGGTGCGACTGAAAAACAGGGCCGCGAATTATATCAGATGCAGCTGACGGGCCGCGGCAGGCCGGCGTAGCGGCAGGCCTGTGTCGTCGGCCCGTCGGGAAACAGCCGGTACAGGTGTCGGCTGCTGGCCTTTTCATCGCCCAGACGCTCCCTCACCAGGCGCACCAGGGCGCGCATGGGGGGTTCGATTTCGTACTGCTCGAAGTACTCCTGAAAGATCTGCAGTACCGTCCAGTGGTCCGGTTTCAGCACTATGCCGTCTGCCCTGGCCATGGTTTCGGCGACTGCGGGCGACCAGTTGCGCCGGTCCAGCAGGTAGCCCTTGCGGTCCAGGGGCAGGCGCCGCCCGTCCGGCAATTGCAGGAATTGCCCGCTCATTTCCACGTCAGGCAATGGCGGTGCCCTCGCAGCAACTGCGCGAAGCGGGCATCCGACGCAGCCCGAAGGCCTGCGCTTCGGGCCACGGCGCCGAGCCCTCGGGCGTCCAGGTCGGCCGAGGAAAACCAGGTGGCGCCTTCCAGGGCTTCGGGGAGCCGGAATTCTGGCCGCAGACAGTGCAGGACCCCTGCATCCAGGAACAGCAGCGAATCCCCCGGCGCCGCCTGGGACAGGCAATCCCGAAGGGCTTCCCGGCCGCCTCCCGTCACCAGGTGCAGGCAGCTGTCATGCGCTTGTACGCTTGCGGGTGCCACGCTACAAGACCATTGTGTGAGTGCAGCGCCGCCAGCGCGAGAGCAGCGCGTCCCGGTCCAACCCCTCCACACCCATCGAAAGCTGCAAACCGAGTTGCTCGCACCGCTCAAGCCATCCCTGCTCAGCGAACAGGTGCGCAGCGCCCAGTTCCGGCAATCCGGCCCAGGCCCGGTAACCAGGCGGCAGCAGGGCGGGCCCCGGATCCCGCGTGGCAGCCAGCTGTGTGACCGAATCGCCCAGGAAATAGACTTCCAGCCCGATGTCCAGAGCAGCAGTGGCCAGCGCGATATCCACGTCGGCGCGGGCAGAACGGTGGGCGTAGGCGCCGCTGCGCACGAGCAGACCGAGCACTGGCGTTCCCATCAGAACGTCACCACGCGGTCACTGTCGGCCGCTATGTGCAGAACTTCGGGCAGCCCGGCTATCCGGAAGCCCTTCCCGGGGTCTCCGGGCAGGCGCCGCTGCGTGTCTGAAGAACACAGCAGCAACGGAAAACCACAGGAGCGCGACAGGGCGAGCCACTCGGCGCTCAGATCCGGCGCGCCCGCGTCCGCCGCCCCACCGGAAATCGAATGGTAGACGCCCTCGCCCCTGAAGTAGACCGCGGCGACGCCGATACCATCATCGACGGCGGCTCGCACCAGCCTGAGGGCGGTTGTCGCCAGCCCGCCGGCCCAGGGCGCTTCATTGACGATCACGGTAATATTCACGTTACACTGTCCGCCGGCCCTTCCCGAAGCGGTCCCTTGTGGGACTTCTCGGGACGGCCTCGATTGTCGAACCGCTCCATGGGGGCGTTGTCAAAAAAGGGACATCAGAGTCTCGGGTATCGCATGTCCAGGGTCAAGTTCACCAAACCGCGTGCCGCCTCGTCGGGCGGCCATCTGTTGCCACGCCTGGCGCTGGCGTCAGCCATTTCCCTGGTCAGCCTGTCCAGCGTGGCCCAGGACAAGCAGCTCGAGCTGCCGGACATGGGCGCTTCCGCCGAAACCATCCTCTCGCGCTCACAGGAAGAGGAATACGCCAAGGCGCTGGTTCGACAGATGCGCGCTTACGGCGTCCTCGACGAGGATCCGCAGATCAACGCCTTCTTCAAGGACATGGGCTATCGCCTGGCTTCCCACAGCGACAAGCCTGACAAGGCGTTCACCTTCGTCGTGCTCGACCAGCCCATCGTCAACGCCTTTGCCGCTCCCGGCGGCGTCATCGCGCTGTACAGCGGGCTGATTCTCGCCGCCGATGACCAGGACGAGGTGGCCGGGGTATTGGCGCACGAGATCGCGCACATCACCCAGTTACACCTGTACCGAGCGCTGGAGAACCAGAAGTCGATGACCATTCCGATCGCCCTGGCCATGCTCGGCCTGGTGCTCGTCGGCGGCGGCAGCGGCGAAGCCATCCAGGGAGCCCTGATCGGCGGCCAGGCGGCGGCGGCGCAGGCGCAGATCTACTTCACCCGACAAAACGAATACGAGGCGGACCGCATCGGAATCGGCACCCTGTCGCGCGCCGGCTACGATCCGAACGGGATGGCGGCGTTTTTCGAAAAGCTGGGCCGCATCACCCGCTCGATGGGAGAAGGCCCGCCCGAGTTCCTGCGCACCCACCCGGTAACCACGAGCCGTATTGCCGAAGCCGAGAACCGCGCGGCGAACATGCCGCCGGCCGAACCCGTAGACGGCCGGAACTTCTACCTGATGCAGGCGCGCCTGCGCGCCCTGGGCGAGAAGTCCCCGGACAAGGCGCTCGAATGGTTCCAGAACCGGATGGAGCGCGCCGACATCAACGAGGCCGCGAGCGATGCGCTGCTTTACGGCCAGGCCATCGCCCTGCAGCGCAAAGGAAACTACGACGAAGCCCGCAAGCTGCTGCAGAACCTGATGGACCGGGACCGGAATCTCGCCTACGAATTGCAGATGGCCGACCTGGACCTGCAGAACGGCGACCAGAAAAAGGCGGTCCAGCGGCTCTCTGAACTTTACGAGGACTTTCCCGGCAACCACGCGATTTCGATGCAGTACGCCACCGCCCTGCTGCACAACCGCGACCCGGAGCAGGCGGAGACCGCCGCCGTCATCCTGAAAAAGCAACTGCTCACCCACCAGGACGACCCGCAGCTTTACGAACTCTACGCGCGTTCATCGAATGTGGCCGGCGACGACGTGCGTGCGAAGGAGGCCATTGCCGAGACCTACTACCTGCGCGGCAGCGTCCACGAGGCGGCCATGCAACTCCAGGAACTGGTTGCGCGCGACGACCTCGATTACTACCAGCGCGCCCGGATCACCGCGCGGATCAACCAGATGCGCACCGAACTGGCCGCAACCGGCGAGGAAGATTCCTAGTTCGCATCCCGGCAAGGTGCCTAGGGCCGGCGTAACGGGCCCGTTGGCCACCCTTGGAACGCAAAGGACGCGAAGAGCGCCGAGAACGCATAACGCCAGGGTATATGAGACCCGAGGCCAGCGGTGGCCCCGGACAAGCCCGGGCAATCACCCGCGCCTTCCATGTTGCACTTCCGTATCTCACGGACCCCGAATACCAAGATCCAGGAAAGTTTTGCGCCCTTTGCGCGTTTTTGCGCCCTTTGCGTTCCTCGTTTCTGTTGCGGTCTGGCCGCAATATGCAACTTCGTCCCGTAAATTGCCCCGACTGCAATAATTCTGTCACATGCATCCCTATAATTGTCAGGAGACAGGAGTGTGCAGGAAGACAAGTGAGCAGAAGCCAACCCCGGGTTTTGGTCGTCGACGACGAGTCTGCAATCCGCGACATGATTCGTTTTGCCCTGGAAAAGGCGAATCTGGACGTACAAACGGCTGGAGATGCGCACGAAGCCCTCATTCGCATCAACGAGAGTCGCCCCGACATCATCCTGATGGACTGGATGATGCCGGGCGTCAGCGGCCTCGAACTGACTCGCCGCCTGCGCAAGGACTCGTATACTGAGGACATCCCCATCATCATGCTGACCGCCAGGGTGACGGAGGACGACAAGGTGGCAGGGCTGGAGGCGGGCACCGATGATTACGTCATCAAGCCGTTTTCGCCGCGCGAACTCCTGGCCCGGATTCGCGCGGTCATGCGCCGCACCAGCCCGATCGATGATTCGGGCAGGCTGGCGGCCGGGGACATCACCCTCGACACGGTCTCGCGGCGCGTGGTGCATGAGGGTGACGAAATCCGTTTGGGACCCACCGAGTATCGCCTGCTTGAATTTTTCATGAGCCACGCCGGTCGCGCCTACAGCCGATCGCAGATACTCGACCATGTCTGGGGGGCGAACGCCTATCTCGAGGAACGCACGGTTGATGTCCACATCCGTCGTCTGCGCAAAGCACTCGAACCGTCAGGTACCGATCACTACCTGCAAACCGTGCGCGGGCATGGCTATCGCTTTCTGGCCGAAGGCTGACCGCTGGCGGCTGTCAAAGGGACACGCCCCGTGGCATCCTTGGCACAGGTAACCAGGAACGGCTTCGATGCCCGCCAGGAGCTGGAAATTTCATGCAGGCAGACTGCTGGTCGCATCGGCGATTATCGTGGGTGTCGCCTGGTGGAGTGGGTACGCGGCGATTGTCCTCGGCCTCGCGCTCACCGGATTCCTCGGCTGGCACCTTTACAACCTGATGCGGTTGAACCGATGGCTGAAAGACCCTTCGCCGGAGATTCCCGACAGCCATGGAATCTGGTCGGACATCTTCGACGCGCTCGACGATCGGGAGAAACAGAATCGCCGGCAGCGGGAACGCTTCCAGGCCATGCTCGGCGACTTCCGGGACCTGACCAACGCGTTTCCGGACGCCACCCTGGTTATCGACGACAGCGACAACCTGACCTGGTTCAACGACGCGGCCACGTCCATGCTGAAGCTCAAGAACCCGGCGGATCTGGGCAAGCCCGTAACCAACCTGTTACGCAGCTCAGATTTCGCAAACTGGCTGGCCGTCCAGTCGGAAGTGCGCAGCCCATTGGAAATTACCTCGCCCGGACGGGACGACGTGTGGCTCAGCGCGACGGCGGTCCGCTTCGGCGAGAGCCAGCGGCTGATCATCCTGCGGGACATCACCGAGGTACATAACGTGGAGCAGATCAGGCGCGATTTTGTGGCCAACATTTCGCACGAGTTGCGAACGCCGCTGACGGTTCTGCAAGGTTACCTGGAGCTGCTGCAGACCCACTCGGCCGATGACGTCAGCGAAGCCGTTTCGCGGATGCTGGCGCAAACCGCGCAGATGCAGACGCTGCTGGACGATCTTCTCGAACTGTCCCGCCTGCAGAGCGATGAGATCCATGGCAAGGAAGAAAACGTCGATGTGCCAGCCATCCTCATGCAGCTCAAGGAGCAGGCCGAGGAACTCAGTCGCGGCCAGCACGAACTACGCTTCGACGTAGCCAGTGGCCTGCACCTTACTGGCGTCACCGCCGATCTCGAAAGCGCTTTCCGAAACCTCATCAGCAATGCGGTCAAGTACACGCCCCCGGGAGGCACCATCTCGGTCACCTGGCGCGACACCGAGAAAGGACCTCGACTGTCGGTGCGCGACACCGGCATCGGCATTCCGCGCCGCGACATTCCGCGCATCACCGAGCGCTTCTACCGGGTTGGTTCGGACCGCGCCCGCCAGACCGGCGGCACCGGGCTGGGACTGGCCATCGTCAAGCACGTCCTCAAC
>JASFKQ010000146.1:0-9332 GCA_050118555.1 Lysobacterales bacterium | reverse complement strand
GGTAATCCCTCGCTCGACACCGTCATCACCGCAATCGGCGGCGGCACTGCTGACGAGGGTATCGTCTCCGAGTCGGATTACGATCTGTTTGATTTCTCGGGCGCGGTCGCCAGGTCCCTCGGGGCGGAGAATTTGCCGGTGCACACGTACCAGGTTCCGAGACTGTATGCGTACACCGCGTACGCGCCCATGGTACCGGGTGTTGGGGGTCTGTCGAATCCGGCCGAAGCCTGGCAGGAGATCGCCGAGGTGCACGGGCGTGAAATCAAGAAGTTCGCGCGCAAATACGACATCGATCCGGCCAAGATCCGTCTCTCCAGAGGTCACCCCGCCGAGGTTCTGCCCGAACTGGCCTCCTCGCTGGGCGCCGGCCTGATTTTCATGGGCGCCCGAAACTTGAACCGCTGGGAGCGGGTCTTCCGCTCGGTCAGCGCGGAACCGGTGCTTGCGGAAGCGCCCTGCGACGTACTGTTCTTCAAGGACAATGAGGACGCCGACGTCCCGACTGCGGAAGAACGCCCGCGTCCAGCTACGCCTGATGTCGATCTCGAAATGGCAATCACGCACCCGGAGAAGGCTTTCCGCACGCCCCGCGCCGTTGTCGAAGCAGGCCATCTGACGCGCGCGATGCGCCGGCGGATCCTCGATGCATGGGAGCGGGATATCCAGGCGCAGCAGTCCGAGGAAGACGAGGGCGGGCCCGTGCGTCCAACGCAGGCGGGCGTACTGAAGGAAATTTCATCCGCGAGGGACGCTTTGGCGCGCTCCGCTCAGCGCGAGTGACCGTATGCCCGTATCAGCGGGCCAGATCAGAGGAGAAGAGCCGATGCCGGAAATCGACTGGGGACAGATCTCCAACGACCTGATCCAGGTGGGCATCGCCTACCTTTTGGCGCTGCCCGTCGCCTGGGACCGCGCGCATGAAGAGCGCAGCGCCGGTCTGCGCACCTTCCCCCTGGTTTCGATCGCCGCCTGCGGCTACATGCTGGTGGGAATCCGGGTGCTGGATTCGGCGGATGCGGAGGCCAGAATCTTTTACGGTATCATTGCCGGTATGGGGTTCATCGGGGGCGGAGCCATTCTCAAGAGCGATCGCAAGGTGACGGGTACGGCAACCGCCGCCAGTCTGTGGATGACCGGCGCCATCGGGATCGCGGTGGCGTTTCACCGCTACGAAATCGCGTTGGTTCTGGCCGTACTCAACTTCGTGACCCTGCGCTGTGTGAACCAATTGAAATGAGCCCGGCCCCGCCGGCTGCACGGGAGCCAGATCCATCGACACCCTTCTGAGACTCTACGGCGAGGCCGCCGTCACCTCACTCGGTTTCTTCTGGAAGTCGGCCTGGGCCTTCATCCTGGGATACGGCGTCAGCGCCATGATCCAGGCGTTCGTCCCGAAAAGCCGTATGACCCCGTTCATGGGCGACGACAATGCACGCAGCATTTCGCTCGCCGCGGCATTCGGCGCCATCTCCTCGTCCTGCTCCTTTGCCGCCCTCAGCACCGCGCGCGCCCTGTTTGCCAAAGGGGCGCATTTCATCGCCGCCGTGGCGTTCATGTTCGCCTCGACCAATCTCGTCATCGAGCTCGGCATACTGATCGTCATTTTTCTCGGCTGGCCGTTCCTGGCGGCCGAGATCGCGGGTGGCCTGCTGCTGATCCTGATCAGCAGCCTCCTGATCCGGCTGACTATGCCACGGGGCCTGGTGGATGCGGCGCGCAAGCGGATCCAGGCCGCGCAATCCGACGAAGACGACTTCGATTGGCGCGAACGCGTGCGCAGCGCCGATGGCTGGCGCCTGGTCGGCCACCGCTTCGTCGCGGAATGGGAAATGGTGTGGGAGGAAATCCTGATCGGCTTTACCGTGGCCGGCTTCATGGCCGTGCTGGTGCCGCCGGCATTCTGGGATGCGATCTTTCTCGCGGGGGGCGGGCACGGCCTGCCTCAGTGGCTGGTCGTCATTGAGAATGCGCTGGTGGCGCCATTCGTCGCCGCCGCGACCTTCATCGGCTCAATGGGTAACATACCCCTGGCGACCGTGTTGAACGCGAATGGCGTGCTGTTCGCCGGCATCATGGCGTTCATCTACTCGGACCTGATGGTGCCGCCACTGGTCATGATCAACGCCCGGTACTACGGGTGGCGACTCGCGCTGTACATCGCTGCGATCATGTTTGTCAGCATCGTCGCCACTGCGCTGCTGGTCCACTATGGCCTCGCCGCGCTAGGTGTCACCCCGGAATCCGCCCGCCGGGTGGACGATGTGGTGCGCTTCGCAATCGATTACACGTTTTACCTGAACATCATCTTCGCTCTCATCGCGGCAGCATTGGCTTGGCTGATGCGACAGCATAGACGCAGTGGCGGACACGGGGGCATGGATCATTCCATGGCCGGCAGTTCGAAACTGAAGCGGATCGCGGCCTGGCTCGCCGCAGCCATCCTGGCAGGCGGGCTCGCAGCCTTCGCCGTAAGCAGCGCAACCGCCGGCTGACCGATATCCAAGCCCACGTGTGCCTGGACCAGCCAGGGCCGGGATGCCGGTGCAACCTGCAGGCTTATAACTCCTGTGGGTCGATATCCATCGCCCAGCGAACCTTTCGCCCGGACGGCAAAGCACGCAGCCAGGGCAGCCAGGGATCGATCTGGCGGTGCAGATCGCTGCGCCTGGCCGCCAGCAACACCAGGTACATGCGTGATCGCCCGCCGACCTTCTCCATGATCGCCGGCACGGGACCGTGAATCCGCGTCCTGCCACCGGGGAATACGTCCCTGGCTTCCGTAAGAAACCGCTCGACGTCGCTACGGCCGTGCGCCTCGGCCCGCAGCAGGGCCTGGTATCCCGTGGGCGGCAAGCCGGCCGCGCGGCGCTCCTCGAGCAGCCAGCGGGCGTATGCCTCGTAACCCTGCGAAAGCAGCAATTCCAGAGCAGGATGATCGGGGTGCAGCGTTTGCAGGATGACCTGGCCGGGTTTGCCGGCACGGCCGGCACGGCCGGCCACCTGCTGGATCATCTGGCCCATGCGCTCCAGCGCACGATAGTCCGCGCTGTACAACGCCTGGTCGATATTCACTATCACCACCAGGGTCATGCCGGGAAAGTGATGGCCCTTGGCCAGCATCTGTGTGCCCACCAACAGGCAGGATTCGCCCTTGCGCACTTCCTCGAGCTGCCGGTCCAGGACACCCTTACGGCTGGTCCGGTCACGATCGAAACGCAATACGGGTACCCCGGGAAACCGGTGCTGCAGAGCTTCCTCGATGCGCTGGGTCCCCTCTCCCGCACCCATCAGCGCATCGGCGCGACAGTCGGGGCAGAGCGCCGGCGCCGATCTCTGGCTGCCGCAGTGGTGGCAGCACAGCCGCCCGGCAACCCGATGCCAGGTCATGTGCGCGTTGCAGCGGTCGCAGTGCGCGTACCAACCGCATGACTGGCACATCAGCACCGGGGCGTAACCCCGTCGGTTCAGAAATACCATCACCTGTTCATGCCTGCGCAGGGTTTCCGCGATGGCTTCGATCGAACGGCCGGTCAGCCCGTGGCTGGTATCCTGGTGGCGCAGGTCGAGGACGCGCCAGGTCGGCAGGGCGGCGCGCGTCGCCCGCTTGCGCAGCTTGTGCCAGGCATAGCGACCTTCGATGGCGTTGTGCAACGATTCCAGAGAAGGCGTCGCGCTGCCCAGAACCACCGGCACACCGACTTCGGCCGCCCTTTTGACCGCCACGTCACGGGCCGAGTAGCGAAAACCATCCTGCTGTTTGAACGAGGCGTCGTGTTCCTCATCCAGAATGACCAGACCGAGGTGCGGCATCGGCGTGAACAAGGCCGAACGGGTGCCGATCAGCAGGCGGGCCCTGCCGGAGCGCGCGTCCGCCCAGGCCCTGAGCCGCTCGCCTGCCGCCAGTCCGGAATGGATGACGGCCGGTTCGAGGCCCAGGCGCTGGCGGAAGCGCCTCAGCAGTTGCGGCGTGAGGCCGATCTCGGGGACCAGCACCAGAGCCTGGCCGCCCCGCTCCAGCACGCGTTGCAGCAGGTGAAGGTAGACTTCGGTCTTGCCGCTCCCGGTCACTCCGTCCATCAAGTGACAGCGAAAAGTCCCCAGATTCGCGACGATCGCCTCCACCGTGTTTGCCTGTTCCGTGGTCAGCTCCGGGCCGGCTTCCGGTTGAGGCTCCGGCTCACGGGCCGGCTGACCTTCCACCCATTCCTTCTCGATGAGGACTGCCAGGGTCTTGCGCCATTGGCTGCCGATGCCGGCCAGCGCGTCCGGATCTGCCGGGCCAGCGGTCAGGAAGTCGAGCATCGCATGCTGAACAGGTGCCCTTCCGGGCCCCTGCCCACACCGCTCCAGGCCGGCCGGTGTGAGCCGGTACTGCAGAGGTGGCGGCGGCAGCGAACCCCGGGCGTTTCGCAGGGCCGGCGGCAAGGCGTTGACCAGCACCTCGCCCGGTGCGTGCTTGTAGTATTGCCAGCACCAGCGCAACAGGTCCATCAGGGGTTCATCCAGCAGGGGTTCGCCGTCGTCGAGCACCCGGAGGATTCTGAACAGGCGGCGCGCGGGCAACTCGCTGTGGTCGCTGCGCCCGGCGACCACCCCGACCAGTTTGCGGCGCCCGAACGGAACCAGCACCCTCGTCCCGTCAACGACGTCCGGCGCACCGGCCGGAGGCAGGTAATCGAACAGGTGGGGCAAGGGAACCGGAAGAGCGACCTTGAGAATCGGGGGGTTGTCCATATGCGTCGATTCTATCAGCAGGTCGCGGCTTGCATCCGACCAAACAGGCTGGGAAAAAAATTGGTTATCATGATTATCGCCGGCCGGCGGGAGCACCGTGTGTTCCACGCGCCTGACGGCCCTGCATCCAGGCAGGAAACCCAGAAATCGAGAGGAGAGACCTATGAGTATGATGAAGGAATTCCGGGACTTTGCGATGCGCGGGAACGTCGTCGACATGGCCGTCGGCATCGTGATCGGCGGAGCATTCGGGAAGATCGTTTCATCGTTCGTGAACGATGTGCTGATGCCACCGATCGGTATGATGCTGGGCGGGGTGGACTTCGGCGACCTGGCCGTCACACTGAAGGAGGCCGTTGGCGAAACCCCGGCCGTGATGCTCAATTACGGCATGTTCATCCAGACCGTGGTGGACTTCATCATCATCGCATTCGCGATCTTCCTGGTGGTAAAGGCCATGAACAACCTCAAGAAGAAAGAAGAAGCCAAGCCGGCCCCGCCACCCAAACCGTCGGCCGAGGAAACGCTGCTGACCGAGATCAGGGATCTGCTCAAAAGAAACTGAACGTAGGATATGAAAAAGCCGGCTCCAGGGCCGGCTTTTTCCATTCAGATCTTGCGGTGGTGTGTCAGTTGGCCAGTTTTTCCGTCCCCGGATTCTTGTGCTCATCAGCGACGATCTGCGCGAACTGACGTTCGAGGAGGGTGTGGTTCCCTTCGAGTTCGACCATGTCGGACACGATGCGGGCCGCTTCCCGCAGCAGCAGATCAGGACGCTTGTCCTCGTCGGATTCTTCCTCGTTCGCACTGTCGTCCGCGTTGACGTCCTCGTACTCGGCCGGCTCGATGCCCGCGGATTCCGCCAGCGCCTCGTCGGTATCTTCCGGCTGATCCAGCCCGGCGGCCTTGCGCTCGGCCTTGCGCCGTTCTTTCTTCGCTTCCTCTTCCTTCATCTTTTCCCGGCCGACGGACTCGAGCAAGGAGACACTCTTTTCATCGAGATGCTTGTTGTAGTCCTTGATGTCGCTGAGCAGCCAGGCGAATTCCTGGTTGTCGTGCATCCGGTCCTGGTAGCGGTGATCGGCCACTGCGACCAGCTGACTCAGGTCGCCGGCGCGGCTGTAACGGGCCGGGTCGATGCTGGTCCACGGCAGAGCGTGGTCCAGTGAGCGCTCCCCGTATTCCTGGGGATCGCCGGCAGACGGAAAGCGGATGTCGGGCACCACGCCCCGGTTCTGGGTCGAGCCGCCATTGACGCGGAAAAACTGCGCCATGGTGATTTTCAGCTGACCCATGCCCGGCGTATCGGAGGGCGCATAATCGTCCAGGTCGAGCAGGCTCTGAACCGTCCCCTTGCCGAAGGTCGGCTCTCCGATAATGACACCGCGCCCGTAGTCCTGGATGGCGGCCGCGAAAATTTCAGAGGCCGATGCGCTGTAGCGATTGACCAGCACGGCCAGTGGTCCGTCCCAGGCCATGCCCGCGTCGGTGTCTTCCTCCAGCGAAATGCGTCCGCTGGAATTACGCACCTGCACGACCGGCCCCTTGTCGATAAAAAGGCCGGTGAGCGTGGTCGCCTCGAGCAGGGAGCCGCCGCCGTTGTTACGCAGGTCGACGACGATGCCCTTGACGCCCTGTTCCTCCAGTTCGCCGATCAGGCGCCGGACATCGCGGGTGGAAGAGCGGTAATCGGGCTTGTTCTGGGCCCGGCCGTTGAAATCGAGGTAGAAGACCGGCAGGTCGATCACCCCGATCTTGGTCATTTCATTACCGGGGCCCCCGGAAGGAATATCGATGACTTTGCTGCTCGCCGCCTGCTCCTCCAGCTTCACCTCGTTGCGGACGATGTCCACGGTGTGCGTCGGGCCGCTGACGCTGGAATCCTCGGGCAGCACCTCGAGTCGGACCACGGTCTCCTTGGGCCCCCGGATCAGGTCCACCACATCGTCGATGCGCCAGCCGATCACGTCGACCATCTTGCCGTCCCGGCCCTGGCCGACCGCGGTAATGCGGTCGCCTGCCTGGAGACGCCCGTCCTTGTCGGCGGGCCCGCCCGGCACGATCCGGGAGATGGTGGTGTACTCGTTCTCACGGCCCAGCAACGCCCCGATGCCCTCCAGCGACAGCTTCATGGAAATCTCGAAGTTCTCGGACGTGCGCGGCGACAGGTAGGCCGTGTGCGGCTCGATGGAGGTGGCGAACGCGTTCATGAAGAACTGGAACACGTCCTCCGCGTTCAACTCGTCGATCCGGCGCTCCAGGTTGGCATAGCGCTCTTCGAGCGTTTCGACGATCGCATCGGGATCCTTGTCGGTCAGTTTCAGGCGCAGGTAGTCGTTCTTCACGCGCTTGCGCCACAGCTCGTTCAGCTCGGTGGTGTTGGCGGCCCACGGCTCGCCTTCGCGGTCGAATTCGTATGACTCGTCGATGGTGAAGTCGAATGGCTGCTTGACCCGCTCACGGGCATACCGGACGCGGTCCAGCACGCGCTCCACGTAGACGTTGAAGATTTCGTACGGCGCCTGCAGGTCGGAGTGCCTCAGCGCGTCGTCCATGCCGGTCCGGTAGCGCTGAAAGCTGTCGATATCGCTGGCCAGAAAGTAGATCCTGTTCGGGTCCAGCAACTCGAGGTAACTGTCGAAGATGTTCTTTGAAAGATCGTCGTCGAGCCGCGTCCGCTTGTAGTGGTAATTGGTCAGAAAGCGCGTCGCCAGGCTGCTGGCATAGCGCTGGTCCATGTCCGGCTCGAGCTTCAGGGCATGTCCCGCGCCCGGCCCGGCCTTCAGGGTAGGGTCTGTGTCTACGGCGGCAAGCGCGCTGCATGCCACCAGCAGCAAGACCAGCAAGAACGAACTGCGTTTCACCTGAACTCTCTCCAAATACTCTTGAATGCCATTCCCTTGACGGGTTCTCGGACCGCAAGGGACCCCTATATATGCCTGTTTGAGACAAACTTTACAACGAAGTGGTTCAAAATTCCCGCGCGCGTGCGACAAAAGGCTGTTATTTCGTGACACTCAGAGCCCGTGCGGGGTGTTCAGGAGCCTTGCCCGACCAGTCCGGATTCCTCGGCCATCAGGTCCGCGTGATAGGACGAACGGACCAGCGGCCCGCTGGCCATGTGCGTGAAGCCCAGGCCATAGCCGAATTCGGCCAGCTCGTCGAATTCCTCGGGCGTCCAGTAGCGCAGCACCGGATGGTGGTGCGCGGTTGGCTGCAGGTACTGGCCGATGGTGACCATGTCCACGTCGTGCTCTCGCAGATCGCGCAGCGTCTGCCTGACCTGCTCGCCCGTCTCCCCCAGCCCGAGCATGATGCCTGACTTGCTCGGGATATCGGGATGCTGGGCCTTGAAGCGGGCCAGAAGGTCCAGGGACCAGTCGTAATCCGCCCCGGGCCGGACGTTGCGGTACAGGTCCCGCACCGTTTCCAGGTTGTGATTGAAAACGTCGGGCGGACAGGCGCTGAAGACTTCCAATGCACGATCGATCTTGCCCCGCCCACGAAAATCGGGAACCAGGATCTCGATACGGATGGCCGGATTCAGTTGGCGCACGCTTCGCATGCAATCCGCGAAATGACCGGCGCCGCCGTCCCGCAGGTCGTCCCGATCAACCGAGGTGATCACGATATACTTGAGACGCATGTCGCGAATCGTCTTCGCCAGGTGATCCGGTTCGTCCGGATCCGGCGGCAGCGGTCGTCCATGGGCGACGTCGCAGAACGAACAGCGGCGAGTGCACACCTCCCCCAGGATCATGAACGTGGCCGTTCCCTTGGAGAAACATTCGTGGATATTCGGGCAGGTCGCCTCTTCGCATACCGTGACCAGCTTGCGTTCACGCAGCCGCGCTTTCAGCGCCGCCACCGAATTGTCCGCGGGCAGGCGCACACGGATCCACGGAGGCTTGCGCAGACGGGGCGCGTCCGCGTCGAACTTCGCCGTGTTGCGCGCCATCTTGTCGGCGCCCAGCTGGCGCGCGGTCGGATCGCCGGATTCCGACGAAAGGTGCAGGGGGATGCCCGCCTGCTTACCCTGCTGTTCGCTCATGCCCGCCGGACCCCAGCCATGCTGTTCGAATCCATTTCCATCACTTCACTATAACTCAGCTGTTCGGCCAGGTGCCGCACCAGCTTCCGCTCCGCGTCTTCCAATGCCACCGGCGCCAAGTCGCACAGCCGCGTGACACGCAGCCCCGCATAGCCGCAGGGATTGATGCGCCCGAACGGCTCCAGGTCCATGTCGATGTTGAAGGCGAGCCCGTGGAACGTACGTCCACGCCGCACGCGCAGTCCGAGCGAGGCTACCTTTTCGCCGTCCACGTAGATACCCGGGGCGCCTTCGACGCGTTCGCCCATGACCCCATACTCCGCCAGAACGCGGATGATCGATTCCTCGATGCGGTGGACGAAATCCCGCACTCCGATACCCCTGCGGCGGATATCGACGAGCGGGTAAGCCACGATCTGCCCGGGTCCGTGGTAGGTCACCTGGCCACCGCGGTCCACCTGGATGACCGGAATGTCGCCGGGCGCCAGGATGTGTTCGGCCTTGCCCGCCTGGCCCTGGGTGAACACCGGGGGATGCTGCACCA
>JASFKQ010000145.1:0-9512 GCA_050118555.1 Lysobacterales bacterium | reverse complement strand
GCGCCTGGGTCCAACTCAAGGACGGCGAAAGCATGAGTGAGGACGAATTGAAGGCCTACTGCAGCGAGCGGATCGCCTACTTCAAGGTGCCGCGATACATTCGTTTCGTACGTGAATTCCCGATGACCGTCACCGGGAAGGTACAGAAATTCAAAATGCGCGAGATCATGAGGGAAGAACTTGGCCAATAGGCCCAGACCGCTCGTGACTCCCCCCGGCTGCATCACGTAAACTTTCCCGATGCTCTGGCTGCGCCATCCCCTCACTTTGCTGTTTATCAGCGTCCTCGTGCTGCTCGGCGTGTTGCGGTCCTTTTCGACGCCGACGCCGGTCGATGCCGGTGCACCCGATTTGGTTTTCTCGGCTGACCGCGCCGAGGCCATCCTGCGGGACCTGCTCAGGGAAAAGCGGCCGCATGTGGCCGGCTCGAATACCCAGCACGTCATCCGGGACCGGATCATGTCCCATCTGCGCCAGGCGGGCTACGAGCCCGAAATCCAGTCCCTGTTCCACTGCAATCCGGAATTCGGGGTTTGCAGCCCCGTAGAGAACATCATCGCCACGAAACCGGGGGCGGTCGGGAAAAGCGCTGTGATGCTGACCGCCCACTACGACAGCACCTGGGGCGGTCCCGGCGCTGCCGACGATGGGGCGGGAGTGGCCGCTGTCATCGAGATCGCCCGCATGGCCGCGGAGTTCCCGCCCTTTGCCAACGATGTCCTTTTCCTCATCACCGATTCAGAGGAGAACGGCCTGATCGGGGCCGATGCGTTTGCCCAGCATCACCCGCTGTTCGGGCGCGTGGAGGCGGTGATAAATCTCGAGGCCCGGGGCGTTACGGGTCCCAGCGCCATGTTCGAGACCGGCGAGGGTAACCGCAGCGTGGTCCGCATGTGGTCCAAGAACGTGGCCCGTCCGGTCGGCAATTCGCTGACCTACGAGATTTACAGGCGAATGCCCAACGACACCGACTACTCGGTGTACCGGCGCGCCGGGGTGATGGGCCTGAATTTCGCCTTCGTCGAAGGCGTAGCGCTCTATCATTCGGAACTGGATGACCCGAACCACCTGGACATGGGTAGTCTGCAGCATCACGGCGACAATGCCTGGGGAATGCTCAAGGCACTGGGCGAGCGGGACCCGAATTCCCTCTATCACCGCGAGGACGCGGGCTACATCGACGTCTTCGGCCTCGGGCTCCTGCATTATCCGCTGAGCATCGCCGGCGGACTTGCCCTCTTTCTCGGTGTGTGGGTGATGATCGCCATCACCCTGGCCTTCCGCAGGGAGTTCCGCTGGTGGCAGTTGCGCTGGGGCCTGCTGGCTATCCCGCTCGTCCTGGTGGCGGTTCCGGCCCTGGGTTACCTGCTTTCATGGCCACTCGGCAAGTGGGGCGATATGCCGCCGCTGGAGCACCCGTATCCCTGGGTGGGACGCCTGACGATCTTCCTTGCGCTGGCCTGGGTCGTTTACGCGTCGCTGAAGCTGTTTTCGGGACGGGTTTCGGCATGCGCCTGGATGATCCTGGCCTGGGCCCTCGTTTTCGGTCTGGGGATTTTCCTCGCGGCGAAGCTACCGGGGGGTTCGCCCTTTGCGTTGGTCCCGCTGGCGCTGTTCGCCCTCGGCTCGGTCGTTGATCTGTTCCGCAAAAAGTCGTCCGCGCCGTTGCTGGTCGCTTCGGTACTGGGCTTTGCCGGAGCCGCGTTCAGTTCCCTGTATCTCTTCTTCCTGTTGGATGTGGTGGCGGGTTTCGACCGCAGCTATGTGAAAATCGCACCGTTGGTTCTGACGGTCCTGGCCATCATGCCGATGCTGTTGGCCTTTGTCCGGAAGCGGGAACTCAGTTGGCGGCCGGCGGCCGGCCTGGCCGCAGCCGTCGCCTGTGGATGTCTGATCCAGGCCTTTCTGCCTGCGTACACGGCCGAGCGCCCAAGGGGCATGTCTTTCGTATACGTCGAGGCGGATGGCGATCCCACGGCATATCTGGCGCTGGAGAGCGAGTACGGCGGGCCGGACCTGGAATTTGCGGAAGGTCACGGCTTTCGCGAAACGTCCATGACTGACGGACGGCTGGGCGCGGTCTCGCGGCCGGCCCGCGAAGTGCAGCCGCTCGGATTGCCGGTGGCGGCGATCGACACGGACGACCCCACGGCCGTCGCCGATGGATGGTTCAGGTCGATGCGCGTGACCGTGCCGCCCGGTACTCGTCTCCTCCAGGTAACCGTTCCGTCGGACGCCGGCCTGGCCAGCGCCTGGGTCAACGGGCAACTGGCGCTCGATCACGGCGTGGCCGGAAAACACTCACGGACACGGCATTCGGTTGCGGTCGTGAATCCCGGTGCAGGCACGGTTTCATTCGAGCTGTTGACGTCTTCGGGGGAACGCCTGCAGGCGGCCGTCACGACTTGGCGCGACCTGCCTGCCGTCCTGACAGCGCCGTTCATGGGAAACTGGCCGGACGATGCGCGGTCGAGACAACGTGGCCCCCATTCGGAGAAAGTGCAGTCGGTCGCTCTCGAGGCGGGTGTGGCCGACTGAACGGATCGTCGGGGGGGCGGCAGGGCCGGTTTCCAGGCCTCAGGTTCCGCCGCTGCCGGATCGGTCCCGGAATTCTTCGAAAGCCTCGTCGAGTAGCGTGACCAGTCGCTCGATGTCGGGAACCGCGTTGCGCGCACCGACCAGGCCGAAAAACAGCTGTCCGGCATAACTGCAAACCGTCATGTTCAGAGCCACGGCCGGTGGCAGCGCACTGACGGGATAGGCTTCCAGGACTTTGGCACCACGGAAATACATCTGTTTTGGCGGACCGGGCACATTTGATATGACGAGGTTGATGGCCGGAGGCAGCAACCAGTCCAGGTGCAGCAGTTCCTCCCCCAGCGGCAGCAGCGCGACACCCAGCGAGTACAACTGAACGGCGGACCGGGAGACACCCTTGAAGACTTCGCGTGTCGACTGCGAAGACTGCCTCACCTGTTCCAGGGCGGCGACGGGGTCATCGTGATCTTCGGCCAGGCGCACCTGCAGCAGCGTGATGATGTTGCCCTCGTCGCTGTCACCGGACCGCAGGTTGACCGGCATGTAGGCCACGAGGGGTTCGCCGGGGGCTGCCCCGGCTTCTTCGAGATAGCGGTTCACGGCGAGATCGCAGATCGTCAGGACCAGGTCATTGATCGAGCTGCCATTCTCGTGGGCGACGGATCTGAACGTATCCACGGGGTAGCGCGTGATACCGAGGGAGCGCGCCGCACCGCTCGGCACATTGAGCCTCGTACGGCCGGCCGCCAGCGGCAGCACCGCATCGCGGTCGCGCTCCATCACGCGCTTCCAGAGCAGCCTCGATCCCAATCGTGAGAGATCCGTTGCGGTTCGGACCCCCGAGCTCACCGCGTCCCACCCGCTGCTGACCCTTTCCAGCAATCCCGCTTCGTCACCGCCAGCAAATGGCGGCTCGTCGCGCGCCCACACCGGATGGGTTTTACCCGACGGGGAAGTCGAACCCGACTCCACGAACCAGCGGGTAAAGGTCATGCCGTCGGCGATGGCGTGGTGGATCTTGGTGTAGAAGGCAAATCGCCGGCCCTGCAGGCCCTCGATCAGGTGGAATTCCCACAGGGGACGATCCCGGTCGAGCAGGGTGGTGTGCAGGCGGGACACGGTTTCGACCAACTGTTGCTTGGAACCGGGGCCGGGGAGCGCGGCGTGGCGGACGTGGTAGTCGATGTCGAAACGGTCGTCCCTGACCAGAGCCGGTGCGACGATGTTGTTGTCACGCAGTCGCTGGTTGAAGGGGAAACCCGGCGTAACCGATTTCAGGTCGGCCAGCATCCGACGCAGCCATGCCGGCCCCTTTCCCCTGGGAAGTTCCAGGATCTGCAGGCTGGCGACGTGCTTGGGATTGTGCTGGGATTCGGTTACGAGAAAACCCGCATCGATGGTCGACAGGCTGTGTGCGCGCTCTGTGGTCAAGGCCAGAATGCTCCGGATGCTTCTGTATCAGCCGAGCATTGCCGCGGGTGCGCGGCAAGTCAATGCCGTCGGGCGCGATGAATGATCCTGAGCAGGCGGCCACGGCACACGGCCCGGCGGGACGAAATCAGTCAGGCAGAACCTTGCCGGGATTGAGGATGTTCCCGGGGTCGAGCGCCTGCTTGATCGTCCGCATCAGAGCGATTTCGTCCGCGCTGCGCGAATGGTGCAGGTATGGGCGCTTGTCGAGGCCGATGCCGTGCTCTGCCGAGATGACGCCTTCACGACTGCCCAGGGCGCCGTAGACAATCTCTTCGACGCCGTGAACGGCTACCGGCTCCAGGCTGCCGACTGTCAGTACCAGATGGATATTGCCGTCTCCCAGGTGACCGAAAACCAGCATGCGGGAGCCGGGAAAGCGGCTGGCAAGAGCTTCCCGGACTTCTTCGACGTACTCCTCCATCAGGGGGATGCCGAGGCTCACATCGAAGGTGATGGGAGGGTTGAGTTTTTCCGCCATCGCATGGATGTCGTCGCGGATGGCCCACAGGTCCTGCCGCTGTTGCCAGCTCTGCGCGATAACGGCGTCCTGGATCAGCCCGCGTGCCAGAGCGTCCTCCAGTGCGGCCTGGAAACGTCGGTTGTCGTCTCCTTCATCGCCCCCGGTCGCCTCGAACAGAACGTAGAAAGGGTGGAATCCATCGAGAGGAAGTCCGTGCCCGGTGCCTTCGACGACGATCAGCTGGTAGAAGTCGTTCCACATGACCTCGAAGGCGCTGAGCGTGCCTCCCAGCGCGGCGTCGATCATGCCGAGAAACGCCGAGACCTTGTCGAAGCTGTCGATGGCGACGAGGGCCGTATTGCGGCTGCGTGGCGCCGGGCGCAGGCGCAGGACGGCGCGCGTGACAACCCCGAGCGTGCCCTCGGAGCCGATGAAAAGCTGCTTGAGATCGTAACCGGTGTTGTTCTTGATGACCTCTTTCATCGAGGAGATGACGGTGCCGTCGGCCAGTACGGCCTCCAGGCCCAGTACCTGCTCGCGCGCCATGCCGTAGCGAATGACACCGTTGCCGCCCGCGTTGGTTGCGATATTGCCGCCAATGGTTGCACTGCCGCGAGCGCCCAGGTCCAGCGGAAACAGGAAACCCGCCGTTTCCGCGGCTTCGTGCACCCGTTGCAACGTCGCCCCGGCCTCCGCGGTGACCGTGCGGTTCACAGCGTCGACCTCGGAGATCCCGGTCATGCGTTCCATTGACATGACCAGTTCGTCTTCGTTGGCGCGGCCCCCGCCCACCAGCCCGGTCAGGCCGCCATGCGTCACAACCGGTTGCTCCGCGTCGTGGCAGATACGCAGCACCGCGGATACTTCGGCGGTGCTTGCGGGACGGACGATCGCCAGGGCCTGGCAGCCGCCCGTGGGCGGCCAGCTGTCCGAACGCTGGCGGACGTCCTCACCGGTGATTATCCCGGCCGGCCCGACCTCTCTGCGGATGTGGTCGATTAGCGTTTCCATCTTGCGAAGTGTCTCCCGGAGTTGCCCGGCCGCGCCGCGCCGTCCGGTCAGTTTACCGAAGCGCGGGATAAAGTGTAGACGGGAAGGGGCCGGCGGCGGGCTGTGCCAAGAGCCTCAAATGGAACGGGCCACCGCGGTGGCCCGTTCCAGCTTCTCGGCTGCGAAGAAGCAGCCTTTTCTTCTCTGCCTTACCCCGACAGGCTCAATATGCGTACTTGGCTGAGAACTGGAAGCGGTTCATGTCGCCATCCGCGCCGCTTTCCAGTTCGCGCTTGGCAAAGAGGTACTCAAAGCCGAAGTCGAGCTTGGGTTGCGGCGAGTAGATCAGGTTGATGTGCACGCTCTTCGCTTCCTTGGTCGCACTCATGCCGGTGAGGTTCGTGTCGTTGTCAATGGCCAGGTAGCCCAGCGTCAGGTTGCTGCGCCAGGTATCCGACCACAGGTGCCGGTAGGACACGAATGCGCCGGTCTGGTCTATGGCATTGAGGTTGCCGTCCGCGTCCAGCACGGCGCCGTTCGAGGTGTTCAGACCGATGTAGCGTCCGAGCCCCGCGCCGGTCGACACCATCCAGCGGAAATCGTCCCTGCCCAGCATGTGCTTGCCGGTCACGCTCAGGCCCCATCCCGTGGTGGAATCGTTGATCCCGGATGCGCCGTCTTGATATCGCAGCTGTCGGTACATGCCCGACACGCTGAAGATGCCCCAGTCGCCCTTCATGTTGTAGCGGGCCACGAGGTCGGGAACCCGGTTGTCGTCCGCCACGATACGTCCTCCACCTCCGTACGGGGTAACCGTGGTCTCCGGGTTTTCAGCCGAAAACATCCAGGGCCCGTTGGTATAGCGGATCTGGACCTGGCGACCGAACAGCGAACCGTCGGAAGGCCCCACGAAATCGAGGTTCTCGGGGTTGGTGCCGACGTTGTAGAACGTCATCCAGGTCTGCCCGACGAGCCAGTTGTTGTAGGTGACAAAGGCGTGGCGCATGCGCGGGCTGTAGGAATTCGAGATGCGTTCGTCGCCCTGGCCGCTCAGCTGGAAGTCCATTTCGAGGTAAGTCCCGATCTTCGCGCCGTTGTCGAGCAGATGGTTCGACTTGAAGTTAATGCGGGATTCTTTCGCGTGGAAGTCGAGGTAGCTCTCGCCGTTGGTACCCACGGGGACGGTCGCCGGAATGTAGAAGTCACGGCCTGCGCTGCCGGAGGCGACGGAACCACCGGAGTAATCGCTGTAAATCGTGTCGGCCTTGATGTACCCGCCAAACGAATAGCTGTTCTTCTTGGCCTTCTCCTCTGCTTCCGCCTGTTTGGCGGCAAACATCTCGTTGACCTTGTCTTCGGCAATGGCCTCGGCGCGGGCTTCGACCTCGGCAGTGCTCGGCGCTGCGGGTTGCTGCTGGTTCAGCAGCTGCTGCACGAGCGCTTCCAGTTCAGCGACCCGTTGCTCGAGTTGCTCCGTTCGGTCCCCTCCATCAGCGAATGCGCTGCCGGTGCTGGCGGCCAGTGCGGCTGCCACCGACAGGCTGAGAAACAGTTTCTTCAATGCTTTTTCGGCCATGACTGGCTCTCCCGTTCGATGAATGCCCACGCGCATCATGCGAAAGTTCCGCCGAACCTTGTATTAGCCTTTGGTCTAAGGTAGCTATACGGGCGTTCCGCCGTATCGACTATGGTCTAAGGGTTGAAGAACCCCGAAATTGGGAAAATCCAAGAGCTGAAATCAAGAGGTGTTATCAATGGAAGAGAAGATTTATCCGATACCGCCGGCCGTTGCCGAAAATGCCTGGATCGACGAAGCGGGCTACCAGGAGATGTATCGACGCTCAGTGGAGGACAACGAAGGGTTCTGGGGGGAGCAGGGCAAACGTATCGACTGGATTCGGCCTTATACCAAGGTGAAGGACGTTTCATTCGACCGCAATGACCTGCACATCCGCTGGTATGAAGACGGCACGCTGAACGTCTGCGCCAACTGTCTCGACCGCCACCTGGATGACAGGGGCGACCAGGTCGCGATCATCTGGGAAGGCGATGACCCGTCTGTGGATCGCAAGATTACGTACCGGGAGTTGTATGAGTCGGTTTGCCGGTTTGCGAACGTACTCAAGGAACTGGGCGTGCGCAAGGGCGATCGGGTAACCATTTACCTTCCCATGATTCCGGAGACCGCGGTCGCGATGCTGGCCTGCGCCCGCATCGGCGCCGTGCACTCGGTGGTATTCGGCGGATTTTCGCCGGATGCGCTGGCCGGGCGGATCGTCGACTGCGAATCGAAAATCGTGATCACGGCCGACGAAGGACGGCGCGGCGGCAGGAAGATCCCGCTTAAGGCGAACGTTGATGCCGCGGCCGGCATCGACGGTGTGCCGGGGTTGCTGGAAAAGGTGCTCGTGATCCGCAACACCGGCGGGGACGTCAGTTGGAAGGCGGGACGCGACGTCTGGCTGCACGAACGCATGGACGAGGTCGATGCGGAATGCCCCGCCGAGGAGATGAACGCAGAAGATCCTTTGTTCATCCTTTATACCTCCGGGTCGACCGGCAAGCCGAAAGGTGTCCTGCACACATCGGGCGGTTACCTCGTGTACGTGGCGCTGACCCACCAATACGTATTCGACTACCACCCCGGGGACATCTACTGGTGCACGGCCGACGTCGGCTGGGTTACCGGGCACAGCTATATCGTGTACGGCCCGCTTGCCAACGGCGCCACGACGCTGATGTTCGAAGGCGTGCCCAACTACCCCGACAGCAGTCGCTTCTGGCAGGTCTGCGACAAGCACCAGGTAGAGATCTGCTATACCGCGCCGACGGCCATCAGGGCGCTGATGCGCGACGGTGACGAACCCGTGAAACGGACGTCACGCAAATCGCTGAAGCTGCTCGGTACGGTCGGCGAGCCGATCAACCCCGAGGCCTGGGAGTGGTACTACCACGTGGTCGGGGAGGGCCATTGCCCCATCGTCGACACCTGGTGGCAAACCGAAACCGGCGGCATCCTGATCACGCCCCTCCCGGGTGCGACCGCGCTGAAGCCCGGTTCCGCAACGAGGCCGTTCTTCGGCGTTCAGCCGGCGCTGGTCGATGGCGGAGGGCAGTTGCTCGAGGGCACTGCAGAGGGCAACCTGATCATCGAGGACAGTTGGCCTGGCCAGATGCGTACGGTGTATGGCGATCACCAGCGCTTCGTCGATACCTACTTTTCGACGTTCCCAGGCAACTACTTTACCGGTGACGGCTGCCGCCGCGACGCCGATGGCTACTACTGGATCACCGGCCGTGTCGATGATGTCCTCAACGTATCCGGACACCGCATGGGTACCGCCGAAGTGGAGAGCGCGCTCGTGGCGCATCCGGCCGTTTCCGAGGCCGCCGTCGTCGGCTACCCGCACGACATCAAGGGCCAGGGCATCTACGTTTACGTCACCACGGTGGCCGGAGTGGAACCCAGCGAGGAACTGCGTCAGGAACTGCGGCAGTGGGTGCGGAAGGAAATCGGCCCCATTGCCACGCCGGACCTGATCCAGTGGGCGCCCGGTCTGCCGAAAACCCGTTCAGGTAAAATCATGCGCCGCATCCTGCGCAAGATTGCGGCAAACGAATACCAGAACCTGGGTGACACTTCCACGCTGGCGGATCCCGCGGTGGTTGACAACCTGGTGGGTGGACGGATGAACCGCTGACTGCGGTTACAGTGAATTAAGGAGGGCGAATATGCGCCGCCTGATTGCGATGCAGCCGGAAACCGTGATCGTGGCGGATGATCATCCGCTGTTCCGCTCCGCGATCATGGAGGCGCTCTCCGCCGAGCAGGGGAATGTGAAATTCCTCGAGGCCAACTCCTTCGAATCGCTGCAACAGCTTGTCGAGGCCAATCGCGAAGTGGACCTCGTGCTGCTGGATTTGCACATGCCCGGCGTGAGCGGCTTCGCGGGCCTGGTGTTCCTGTGCAAGCAGTACCCCAGTATCCCGGTGGTCATCATTTCCGCCAACGAGGACCCGGTCGTGGGGGGGGGGGGGCGGGGGGCCGGGG
>JASFKQ010000144.1:0-9532 GCA_050118555.1 Lysobacterales bacterium | reverse complement strand
AAACCACCGGGAAAACCTATCCAACGCAGGCCGCTACGGTCGCCACTCGCGGTCGCGGCGGCGCTGTCGTAGGCCGGGAACATCGGGTTTTGCGCCAACATGTGCTTTATGTCCGTGAGCAGCAGTTCCTGGTGCTGCTGCTCGTGGTTGAGGCCCAGAACGACCAGGAATCGGCGACGCTCGTCGGCATCGGCGCAGACAGCCGCCATCGCGTCGTCCACGTGACGGCGCCAGTCGATTACTTCGCCCACGGTCGGTCTCGAAATCAGACCGCGGCGCGGGCGCGCGTACATCTGTCCCACGGTGAAGTAGTAACTGTTGAACAGGTGATCGAAATGCTCATTGAAAACCCGGTAATCCGGACAGTTGGGCTGCAGGATGAAGCGCTCGAAAAACCAGGTGGTGTGGGCCAGGTGCCACTTGGCCGGGCTGGCGTCGGGCATGCTCTGCACGGTCATGTCTTCCGGACCGAGCGGGGAACACAGTCGAAGCGAACGGTCACGCACGCAACGGTAACGCTCGGCCAGGGAACGACCGGCGTCGACGATTCGTGGCTGAGGGGTGCTCATACAAAAACCTGTGGCGAGTGAGCGCACATTATAGACCATGGCTGCTTCGACCCCGTTTCAGCTTTCGGCGTTCAGGTCGAATTCAGCAGCCAATAAAACACCCCAAGCGGACGATGTGTAATTGCGACGGAAATGATGAAGGCGAAGGTGGCAAGTGCGGCGACGAAAAACCAGGCCTTTCCAGCCCGCGAGCGAGCGCGCTTGAGCGCAAAGATTCCCAGCACGATATAGACCACCAGCAACAGCACCTTGACCGTGAGCCAGCTGTTGACGAAGGGGTACTGGTGGACGATCACTGTCAGCACGATGGCCGAGACGAGCAGGGTCGTGTCCACCAGGTAGCTGAGTATCCTCGGGAACGGCGCCATGGCGATTGTCTGGCGACCCGAAAGAACGAGCAAACCGCGAAGCAGGAAAAGGCTTCCGCTCACGGCCACGGCGAGCACGTGGATTCCGTGGATCAATAAGTAATGATTACTCAATGTTCATCCCCTTTCCGTTGTTGCGTGAACGAAGGACTCCGGCATCCGGACGGCCACGACCCTGCCGCGTGCCGTGCGCAAACCCTCGGCACTGAGCGTGATGTCGATGATGGCCTTGCGGGACGAGGCCTCGATGATATCCCCCCGGAGCAGCAATTCCGGCCCGAGCGGCGTCGGCGCCAGGTAATTCACTTCGAGCGAGGCCGTAACAAAGCGCAGGGGCGGTTCGCTCCCCATCTCACGCCCTTCGGCCCGGCAGGCCGCCGCGGCCGCGCTACCGGTTCCGTGGCAGTCAATGAGCGAAGCGAGGAGACCACCGTAGACATAGCCGGGTATCGCGATATGCCAGGGGCTGGGAGTGAACCGGGCGACCGTTGTGTCGCCGTCCCAGTAACTCTTCAGGTGATGGCCCCGAGGATTGTTACGGCCACAGCCGTAGCAGTGGCTCAATTCGTCCGGGTAGTAATCCTGGAACGCCTTGCTCTCCGACATCTTATCGTCTCCGTTTCATGCGCCGCGGGCCAGGCATATACCCAGCTGCTCGAGTTGCTCTTCCGCCCGGGGCGCCCAACCCCGGTTGGCGACCGGGGAGGCCGGGCTGGGGTGCAGGATACCCCCGATGCGGACCGCGTGCCCGGCAAGCGCGGTTCGCGCCCGGTCCTCTGCAAAGCGTCCGACCCCGATCACGAGTTTCGGTTGCAGACATTCGACCACTTCGCGCAGAGCGCTGTCACACAACCGGAACAGAACCCGGCGCTCGGCTGCCGGCAACTTGTCGGGGGTCCGGTTCCGGCCCGACTCCTCCATGAACACCAGCGGGCAGTAGTTGGCCACGAAAAAGCGCGAGAAGAACCGCCGATGATCACCGAAACGCTCCCGCGCCCAACCCCAGAAGCGGCTGCCGCTGACCTCTTCGCGGTGGGTTGCAAAACCTTCGACCGGCCGCATCGGGTGCTCATTGTCCGGTTTGCGCACCGGCCCCTCGATTCCCAACCAGTCGCGCACCAGGCTCACCGTCCCAAACGGCACCCCGGTCTGGGCCATCCCCCAGGGCCCCGGGTTCATGCCCAGGAACAACGCCTCGCAAGCGCTGCAGTCGGCCCGACCGAGGTACTGTTCCATCGGGTTCCGGGCATAGGCCAACGGATTGTAGACATGGGTGACGGGGGCCGCGAATTGCAAACCATCCATTGCGTTCGACAGGTTTCGGTAAATGGCTTTCAGCTCTTCGGCAATCATCCATCCCTTTCCAATACGAGTTAATGCGTAGCGCCGGCGGAACCATTATTCACGCCCTGGAATCACTGACAAGCCCGGGCACGACTATGCTATTCTGGCGCGCCTCGAAAGCGGCGAAATCCAGCACCGTAGCATGACCATCCAGTGCACCATCGTTCCGGTAACACCCTACCAGCAGAACTGTTCCGTGGTTCGGTGTGTCCGCACGGGCAAGGCCGCGATAGTCGACCCGGGCGGTGACGCTGCCCGGATCCTGGAGGCCGTCGAGAAGATGGATGCCGTCGTCGAAAAGATCCTGTTGACCCATGCACACGTTGATCACTGCGCCGCCTCGGACCTGCTTCGCCAGCAACTGGACATCCCCATCGAAGGACCGCACCGGGGCGACAGTTTCTGGCTCGAGAGGCTTCCGGAGTGGTGCCGCATGTCCGGGTTTCCGCCGGCGAATCCGTTCACGCCCGACCGCTGGCTGGAGGATGGCGACAGGGTGACCGTGGGCGACCTGGAATTCGAGGTGCTGCATTGCCCGGGGCATACGCCGGGACACGTGGTCTTTCATCATCGCGGGCGACATCTGGCCTGGGTGGGCGACGTGCTGTTTCGCGGCTCCATCGGACGAACGGACTTTCCGGGCGGGAACCATCAGCAACTCATCTCCAGCATCCGCGACAAGCTGTTTCCACTGGGCGAGGAAGTGACCTTCATCCCGGGCCATGGCCCCACATCGACATTTGGCGAGGAACGGCGCACCAACCCGTACGTCGGAGATGCGGCTGCGCGCTGACAGGCGCGATCAGGCGAGTGGCTCAGACGAGCAATTCGGGGGTTCCCCCGCCGGCCATGCGAAATAGAACCCGTCGTTTTCGGCCAGGCGCAGACGCGTCTCGTAAACCGCGCTCAGCCATTCTTCGGTCAGCACCGATGCTTTGGGGCCATCCGCGGCCACCCGGCCGTTTTTCAGCAGCACCACGCGCTCGATTTCCGGTGGGATGTCGCTGAGATGATGCGACACCAGAACCAGGCTGCGGCCACGCCTGGCCAGGCCGCGGATTCGCGTCAGCAGGTCGAAGCTGGCGGTCATGTCGAGACCGGACGTCGGCTCGTCCAGGATCAGGCTGTGCGGGTCGTGCACCAGGGCGCGCGCCAGCAGGCAGCGGCGCTGCTGCCCCGTGGACAGGGTGCGGAACTCACGATCCTCCAAACCCTCGAGGCCCATACCGCGAATCAGCGAGCCGGCATGGTCGAGTCGCTCCACCGTAATCGAGTCCCGCAACTGTGCGTGTACCCCTATGGTGGAGAAGTATCCCGAGACCACCGCGTCGAGCACAGTCGAGTTGGGCAGGAAACGCGCCTGCAGGTCCTGGGAAACCCAGCCAATGTCCTCGCGCAGGTCCCAGACGTTCCAGCGCTCCCGGCCCAGGATGCGGATCCATGAGTTTTCGCGCACAACCGGATAGAGTTCCCGATTGATGGTCTGCAACAGGGTCGTCTTGCCGGCGCCGTTCGGGCCCAGCACCGCCACCCGTTCGTGCCGGTCGATGGTCAGGGAGAAGTCCCGGAATACGCGGGTGGAGCCGCGCCAGACCGTGGCGTTGTGGATTTCGATCAGAGGTGCTTCGGTCATGACGGGTTCGGAAGGGACAACATGGGCTAGCCCCAATTCTCCGCAGTGCCGCGGCTGGAGTAAAGGGTTGGGAAAGCCGGGGAGAAATGGAGGGTCGGAAAAAGGGCTCTGACCCTTTTTTTCAAGGCCGTTTAACAGGCGAAGTCCAGCAGGTTCCGAGCGTACCGGGCTGGCAGGGAACGGTGGTTACGGTGTAAACTCACGACCTTGAAATGGGGACCTTGCCGAAAAATGGACGGCAGATCAGACGAAACCGGTGGTTCCCAATCGCGATGATTGAGGAGTGTCTATCATGTTTCATAAGCGAACTTTGAGTGTACTGATCGGTTGTGCCCTGGCGGCACACGCCGAGGCGGCTATCCAGAAAAGTCCGGAAAACAGCATCATGCCCTCTGGCACGTCAGTCAGCCGACTGGAGGCCGAAGTGGTATTGCCGGGTACGACATGCTCTGGCAGCGGCGGAACCGGGTGTCCTTCCGAGATTGCCGACAACGGTTCCGGCTCAAGTTCGATGGATATCGGCGGTTGCGGAGCCGTCAGTGATGTGAACGTGGGGCTCGATGTCACGCATTCCTGGGTCGGAGACCTCGCATTCACATTGACCTCTCCAGAAGGAACGTCCGTGACGATCCTCGATCGACCGGGAGTGCCTGCAACGACGTTTGGCTGCTCGGGCGATGACATCGCGGCCGTTTTCGACGATGACGCATCAGTGACCGCGGAGGACATGTGTAACAATCTTCCCGCCATCTCGGGCGACGTAATCCCCAACAATCCGCTCTCCGCCTTCGACAGCCAAATCGCGGATGGCGAGTGGACTCTGGGCTTCGAAGATCTGGCGGGTGGCGATAGCGGCACCCTCAATGACTGGAGCCTGGACATCGGATGCGTTCCCACGGATCGTGCAGCCTTCAAGGTCAGCAAAGAATTCACGGATGGCAATCCCGCCGAAGTCGAGGTCACGTTGATCTGCAACTCGGGCTCGCCATTGGAGCAGCACTTCACCATTGCGGGCGGTGGACCGGGCGTGACCTTCGTGGTGACCGACATCCCCGAGAGCGGTGCAGTATGCGAAGTTACCGAGTCGGGCGGACCGGCGGGCTATACCGCGGAGCTGAGCGGAACGGGCGGCGACGGTTGCTCCTGGGGTGACGTAACCACCGGTCTGTACACCTGTGACATTACCAATACTCCCGCGCCCGTCGATGTCGAGATAACCAAAGAATGGGTATTCGAAAACGGCAGCGGGGGCGATATCGATACCCGATTCAGTCTGTCACTCGAATGCGATGCGCCAATCCTGGGCGACAGCGAGTTCTATGGCGATGGCGACGAGGTTTTCACCACGCAGGTCGTCCCCTCCTACCTTGGCAATACTTGCTCGGTTGAGGAGACCCTGTTCGACGAGTCCATCGTGGTAACCGACAACGGCTGCTCGGAGTTCCAGATCAGCCCAGACAGTGGAAACAGTTGCACGATTACGAATACCGTATTCTACGAGGGCATACCCACGCTGTCGGACTACGGGATCGCGATCCTGGCACTGTCGATGCTCGGACTTGGAATCATCGGCTATCGCCGATTCATCTAAGGCATAAGACGACTGGCTGAAAGCCCGCGGCCGTGGCCGCGGGCTTTTTTGCGTCCGGTCAATACTCAGCGCTCTTTCAGGCGGGCATTCAGCTCCTGGTTGGTGTGAATGATACGGCCTTCGACGGGGGTCCGGAGGTCGATCCCCGGTGCCGCAGGATCCCTTTCTCCCCGCAGCCAGCCGTCGCCCAGCATGACTTCCAGCACCTGCAGCAAGTGGTGCATCACCAGCGAGGGCTCCATCGCGGACTGGCCGACTGCCCAGGACTGCAGTCTCGGAATGATGCCGGTGACCAGTTCGGGCCCGGGGCGAACAGCGTCCAGGGCAACTGCGAACATCCCAGTCACCGGCAATTGACGCCCTTCCCTGCAATAGGTGCGTACACGGTGAATCCTGCCGTTCTCGTAGGCTGGAATCTCCTGCTCCTCAGCTCCTTCGAGTTGCAGGAACAGCCTGTTGAATTTCGACAGTTGCCATTCTGTCTCACCTCCGACGAAGCGCTGCGCAATCTGCCTCGCACCCGCCAGGTCCAGCGCGCCGATACCCACCTGGCCCGGCACGTCGAGCGTGAAGCCGCCCATGCCCAGCCATTGAAATGCTTTATCCGGTTCCAGCTCCAGGCCGGCATCACGCGCGATTTCGGCAGTGTAACGCTGCAGATCCGTGAAATTCCCGTTGGCCGAATACCAGAAGTCGGCGAAGCGAATGTGTTGACGCAGTCGCGCTTGCTGATTCATTTCGTAATGTGATTTCAGCCATGCCGGGTCATCGGCCCCTTCGGACAAGGCAATGATCGTATAGGCTGCTTCACGTGCCGACGACTGAGCCAGCGTCATTCCTGCCGCCAGGATCGGGTCGGCGAAGCCAGCCGCCTCCCCCGCCAGTAACCAGTTCTCTCCAGCCAGCCTGCTGGCCACGAACGACCAGTCACGCGTGGCATTCACGGTTCCTGAACGCGTTGCATTGAGGGTCAATTCCCGGATCAACGGCTCCTGCTGCAAGGCCCAGAGATAGATTTCCTCCGGCGTTTTGTCACTTTCCCTGTAGAAATCCCTGGGGCAGACGAAGCCGATCGAGGTGCGGGTAAGGCTCAGCGGAATGAACCAGACCCAACCTGAGCCGATGCTGAGGACCAGCACTCGTGTCGCACCCCCGGGATACCGGATTGCCCACTCGGCATTCTCCCAATAGTCCCAGAACGCCACATTCTGCAGACGCGTCGGCACTTCGGTGCCTACACCGATCGTTCGTCGCAGGATTGCAGAGGCGCCGGAGGCGTCTACATACCAATGGGCACTCACCTCCTCCCCGTTCGCCAGTGTCAATGCCTCGACCTGGTCTCCCGAAGTGTGGATCCGCCGCACCTGTGCGGGTTGGAAAACTTCACAACCGAGGCGTCCGGCATGCTCGAGCAGGATCTTGTCGTAGCGTGCACGTTCCACCTGAAGGGCAAGCTGACGGGCCTGTCGCGACCATGCACGCGGCCGGGATTCTTCGCGATAGGCTTCGAGCGGCATGAATTCGAAGTCCCAGAGCCTGTCGCTGTTGCCCCAGCGGTACGTAGCGCCGATCTTGATTGGGAAGCCAGCGGCCTCGACATCATCCCAACATCCCAATTCGTTCAGGATGCGGCCGATGGGGGGCAGCATACTTTCCCCAACGTGTTCCCGCGGAAACTCCTCGCGTTCGAAAAGCGCGACTCGAAGTTCTGGAGCATATTTTCGCAACAACCCTGCGCAGGTACTGCCCGACGGACCACCACCGATAATTACAACATCAAATTCAGATTTCATGGTGCATGAGCAACCCTGCGCAAAACTGTCCCGTTGCGTATGGTACCAACTCGTGGTCACAGCCCGTGAAGTAAGGGTCAAAAAAAACACGACCTGCCGGTACAGATCGGGGTTTTAGTTGGATGCCTGGCAGTGACCGCGTCGCGTGTCGCTATACACGCAAATCATGCCGTCGCGCGGCGACTCTCCTTGACTGCGCAGCAGTCTCTGCACGCAGCGGCGGCGGAGCGCAGATGATCGTGCACACGGCCAGGCAGAAAAGAAAAAAGCCCCACCCGTAAGGGTGAGGCTTTTTGAATGGATGCCTGGCAGTGACCTACTCTCGCACGGGAACTCCCGCACTACCATTGGCGATGCACCGTTTCACTGCTGAGTTCGGGATGGGATCAGGTGGTACCAATGCTCTATTGCCGCCAGGCAAACCGGTATGAGGCACGCTGTCGCATAACCTCAAATCTGGTGACTCTGTCGAAGAGTTGTGTCTACATTTTTTGGCAAAGCCATTTTCGTGAGGGTGGTGTCTGGACACGTAGGCGGAGTCGGGGGTGTACATCAGTACACGACCGGCCCGCTGGAGTGTTCAGGCGCCGCCATCGCGGAAATGGAGCAGCCAAAAAGGGCTTTGGTGTTATATGACCAAGCCACTCGGGCAATTAGTACCGGTTAGCTTCACGCATTGCTACGCTTCCACACCCGGCCTATCAACCTCGTAGTCTACGAGGGCCCTTACAGCCTCGAGGGCTGAGAGATCTCATCTTGGGAGAGGCTTCCCGCTTAGATGCTTTCAGCGGTTATCCTTTCCGAACTTAGCTACCCGGCAGTGCCACTGGCGTGACAACCGGAACACCAGAGGTTCGTCCACTCCGGTCCTCTCGTACTAGGAGCAGCTTCCCTCAAATCTCTAACGACCACGGCAGATAGGGACCGAACTGTCTCACGACGTTCTAAACCCAGCTCGCGTACCACTTTAAATGGCGAACAGCCATACCCTTGGGACCGGCTTCAGCCCCAGGATGTGATGAGCCGACATCGAGGTGCCAAACACCGCCGTCGATATGAACTCTTGGGCGGTATCAGCCTGTTATCCCCGGCGTACCTTTTATCCGTTGAGCGATGGCCCTTCCATACAGAACCACCGGATCACTATGACCTACTTTCGTACCTGCTCGATCCGTCGATCTCGCAGTCAAGCGGGCTTGTGCCATTACACTAATCTCACGATGTCCGACCGTGATTAGCCCACCTTCGTGCTCCTCCGTTACTCTTTGGGAGGAGACCGCCCCAGTCAAACTACCCACCACACACTGTTCCCGACCCGGATAACGGGTCTGGGTTAGAACTTCAGCTACATCAGGGTGGTATTTCAAGGTTGGCTCCACCAGAACTAGCGTCCTGGCTTCAAAGCCTCCCACCTATCCTACACAAACATAACCAAAGTTCAGTGTGAAGCTATAGTAAAGGTGCACGGGGTCTTTCCGTCTAGCCGCGGTTACACTGCATCTTAACAGCGATTTCAATTTCACTGAGTCTCGGGTGGAGACAGCGCCGCCATCGTTACGCCATTCGTGCAGGTCGGAACTTACCCGACAAGGAATTTCGCTACCTTAGGACCGTTATAGTTACGGCCGCCGTTTACCGGGGCTTCGATCAGGAGCTTCGCTTGCGCTAACCCCATCAATTAACCTTCCGGCACCGGGCAGGCGTCACACCCTATACGTCCACTTACGTGTTAGCAGAGTGCTGTGTTTTTAATAAACAGTCGCAGCGGCCTGGCTACTGCGGCCCCCACCAGCTCAGAGAGCAAGTCTCATCACCAGCAAGGGCGTACCTTCTCCCGAAGTTACGGTACCATTTTGCCTAGTTCCTTCACCCGAGTTCTCTCAAGCGCCTTGGTATTCTCAACCTGCCTACCTGTGTCGGTTTGCGGTACGGTCAACTGTTACCTGAAGCTTAGAAGATTTTCCTGGAAGCATGGCATCGACACCTTCGTCCCCATGTTGGGACCCCACATCACGCCTCGAGATTGTGATCCCGGATTTGCCTAGGACCACTCCCTACACGCTTGTACCGGCACATCCAACAGCCGGCGTATCTAGCCTTCTCCGTCCCTCCATCGCAGTAACAGCTGGTGCAGGAATATTAACCTGCTTCCCATCGACTACGCTTTTCAGCCTCGCCTTAGGGGCCGACTAACCCTGCGCCGATTAACGTTGCGCTAGGAAACCTTGGGCTTT
>JASFKQ010000143.1:0-9608 GCA_050118555.1 Lysobacterales bacterium | reverse complement strand
ACCTGTCCAACATATCCCGAACAAGATTCGATCCTACGGGGGCTTCAATTCGAAAAAATCGTTCGCCCGCAGAGCGGGCTCCAACAGCCTCAGGGATGACGAATCCGCCGAATTCCAGTAACCTTCGGCAATCGTTGACACCGACCAACCACAGGAAGACGTCATGGGATTTCTCAAAGGCAAACGCGCCCTGATCGTGGGCGTGGCCAGCAATCGCTCCATCGCCTGGGGCATCGCCGAGGCGATGCATGAGCAGGGAGCGGACCTTGCTTACACGTATCAGAACGACAAGCTCAAGCCGCGCGTCGAGAAAATCGCCGAGCAGACTGGTTCGGACATCGTGATCCCGTGCGACGTGGCCTCCGACGAGGAGATCGATAATCTCTTCGTGGAACTCGCCCGGCACTGGGACTACTACGACATCCTGGTGCACTCTGTCGGTTTCGCGCCACGCGACCAGATCGAAGGCGACTACATGGACGTGCTCAACCGCGAAGGCTTCCGCATCGCACACGACATCAGTTCGTACAGCTTCTCGGCGCTGGCCAAGGCCGGCCTGGGCATGATGGAGGGGCGCGACGGCGCCATGCTGACGCTCACCTACATGGGTTCGGTGCGGGCCATGCCCAGTTACAATGTGATGGGGCTGGCCAAGGCCAGCCTGGAAGCGAACGTCCGCTACATGGCGCAGAGCCTGGGTCCCCGTGGAATCCGCGTCAATGCGATCTCCGCAGGCCCCATCAAGACCCTGGCCGCGGCCGGTATCTCCCATTTCCGCAAGATGCTCAGCCACGTAGAGGAAACCGCGCCCCTGCGGCGGACCATAACGCCGAAAGAGGTCGGCAACGTGGCTGCCTTCCTGTGCTCGGATCTCGCATCCGGCGTCACCGGGGAAACCACGTTCGTGGATTCGGGCTACAACATCCTGGGAATGGCCGAGTTGGCTTCGTAGGAACCTGATGTGGGAGCAGGCTTGCCTGCGATCAGGGTTCAGCCCAAAAAACATCGCACCCAAGGGTGCTCCCACAGAAAATCGCGGCCAACGACCGCTCCTACCGGTGAGCTGATCGCGGCCAACGACCGCTCCTACGGGTGCCGTGGCAAAGCCCGCGTAGGACCGAGCCTTGCTCGGGATTAACCCGGGCGGCCCGGTGAGCTGATCGCGAACAACGTTCGCTCCTACAGGCGGTCCTCGTGGACTTCGACCGTCGACTGCGCGCGCAGCATCCTCAGGAAACCGAAGGTCTCTTCGCTCGCGCTGGCGTTCGTAATCCGGCGCGTGTACGCCTGCTCCCTGAGCTGGTCGTCGTCGGACAGTTCGCCGTCGGTTACGGACGTCAGCTGCACCACGGCGTAGCCGTCATCGAGTTCAATCACCTGGTTGACCGGTGATCCGTCGGCAGGCCGGGGCATCTCGAACAGCTGCTCGAGCAGGCGCGGATCCAGGTCCGCCTGGTTGCGTGTCGCTGCCTCGGCGCTGACGAACTCCACGTCATCCGGGGTCGTGACCTCTTCCATCGACTTGCCACTGTTCACCTGCGCCAGGATCTCTTCCGCGCGGGCCTTGGCCGCATCCATCGCACGCTGATGCTTCACGGCGGCGACCACCTGGTCGCGAACCTCGGCCAGCGGCCGCAATGCCTCGGGCATATGGTCCTTTACCTTGATCAGCACGATGTGGTTCGTACCCAGGTCAATCGGGTCGCTCACGGCGCCCTGCGCCAGCACCAGGTCCGAGAAGGCGGCCTTCACCACGTCCATGTTGGCGGCAATGCCCTCTTCACCGCCCTCACGGCCGAACGGTCCCGCCTCCTTGATCTCCAGCCCCAGCTCCTGTGCAGCCGTGTCGAGCGTGGTGGGGTCCTCATAGATAATGTCGACCAGACGATCGGCCTGCTCCAGGAAGCGACGCTCGTCTTCCTCGCTCTTGTACTCATCCAGCAGCAGCGGTCGCGCCTCGGCGAAGGTCATGCCCTCGGCCGGGCGGATGTCCCGCAGTTCGATCACGTGCCAGCCGAAAGCGGTCTGCACCGGGTCGGAAATGGGATGTTCCATGGTCAGCGAATACAACGCGTCCTCGAACGCCTTGACCATGAAACCCGGCTCGACCCAGCCCAGGTCGCCACCCTTGGATGCGCTGCCCAGGTCTTCCGAGTACTTTTTTGCGAGATCCGCGAAGTCCTCGCCCTCGCGCGCCCGGCGCGCCAGGTCTTCCGCCTTGTCCTTGGCCGACTCGATATCCACCTCCGGCGCGTCCTGGGCGACCTCGATCAGGATGTGCGACGCCAGCCGGGCTTCCGGAGTTACGAAGCGGGCCTTCTGATCTTCGAAGCGGGCCTTCAGCGTCTCCTCCGAGGGTTCGACGGCGCCCCCCATCTTCGATGCGTCCAGTTCGACGTAGCTGATCACCACCTGTTCTTCCGACATGTAATCAGCCTGGTGCGCGTCGTACCAGGCGACGAGATCTTCTTCCGGAATTGCGTCGTCCGCCGCTGCTTCCGTATCGGCGGCCGCCTGCTCATCCTCACCGTTTGCCGTGGCGTCGGGTGACGCCGCATCGTCCGCCGCCGCGTGCACTACCGCAGCGCCGAACGCCCGCTTCTGGTCCTGCAGGCGCACGTAGTCCTTCACTTCCCAGTCGGTCGCGATCGCGCTGGCCGCAATCGAGGTCGGGAACTGCGAGAGCACCATGTTGCTGCGCATGTCCGCCTCGAACTGCTGCGGGGACAGCCCCTGGGCGGCCAGGCTGGACTGATAGGCGTCCGCGTTGAACTCGCCGTCCACTTCGAACGCGGACAGGTTACGTATCGCTTCGGCCAGCCGTTCGTTCGATACGGTCAGCCCGGCCTGGTTCGAGGCCTGCATGAGCAACTGCTGGTCGATCAGCTGATCGAGGTACTGCCTGCGAATGATCGGCTGATCGAACTCCTCGGGGTCGAACGCGGCTCCCATCTGCGCCTGCATGCGCCGACGGTAGTTCTGGAAACCCTGGTTGTACTGGTTGAGCGTGATCTGCTGATCATTCACTACCGCCACGCTGTTCTGCGAGTCGGACTGGAAGTAGGAACTGACCCCGACAAAGGCAAAGGGGACGATCAGAATGCCTACGATGAAGACAAGGACGATTCCGGTCAGGCGGTCGCGAATAGACTGAAGAACCATTGTTGCTCACATGTATCTGGTTGAACCGGGCGCACGGGCGCCATCGGGCACCGGTGACTCTCCGGTATAAAGAAAAGGGCGCCTTGCCGGCGCCCTTTTCGTATCAAGTGGCGGAGTGGACGGGACTCGAACCCGCGACCCCCGGCGTGACAGGCCGGTATTCTAACCGACTGAACTACCACTCCGCGATTCCTGGTGGGTGCTGACGGGCTCGAACCGCCGACCCTCGCCTTGTAAGGGCGATGCTCTCCCAGCTGAGCTAAGCACCCTTCAGAAGGCGCGCTAGTTTACAGCGTCTTTGAGCGCTTTGCCAGCCTTGAAAGCGGGATTCTTCGACGCCTTGATCTTGATGGTTTCACCGGTCCGCGGATTGCGGCCAGTACGTGCTGCGCGCTTGCGCACCGAGAACGTTCCGAAGCCAACGAGGGATACGGTCTTGCCCTTTTTCAGCGCACCTGTAATGGCTTTAACAGTCGCGTCAAGAGCGCGGCCGGCATCGGCTTTGGACAGTCCGGAAGATGCTGCAATTGCGTCAACGAGGTCAGATTTGTTCATTATTGCACTCCGTAAAAGTAGTGATGGGTTTTCGACGTGTGTTCTATCAGCTTGAACAGACCCCCGACATCCAGACCCTGTCGGCTTGTTTTGGTTGCTTCGGAAGGTGCGGAAACCCCCTGAAAGCCTTGTATGTCAAGGCCTGCGAGCTGTTCAGGAATACTAATACCTCACCGCTTTGCACGCAACACGTTTTCCGGCGAATTGAAAAGTGTTTGCTGAAGTTCCCCCGCCAAGCGTTTCAAAGTGCGAAGAAAGCCATGGTCAACGCAAGAGCCCACTCTTTGGGCGATACCGTGCAATTGCAGCCGATATCGCTCACGGAGCGGGCTCATGCGGGCGTTCAATGCGTCGTTACGGCGCTTTCCTTCTCGGTCTTGGCAGCCTTTTTCGGCTCGATTGGCGCCGGCAACGGCTGCGGATTTTCCGTCAGCGCCAGTTTCAACACCTCATCGATGGTCGAAACTGCCTTCACTTCCAGCTTGCGCAGGATGGCTTTCGGAATCTCCGCCAGGTCCTTTTCGTTCTCGTCCGGAATCAGCACCAGCTTGATGCCGCCGCGATGGGCCGCCAGCAGCTTTTCCTTCAGGCCGCCGATCGGCAGCACCTTGCCGCGCAGGGTGATTTCGCCGGTCATCGCGACGTCGGCCCGAACGGGAATTTTGGTCAGAGCCGACACCAGCGCCGTGCACATGGCGATGCCGGCGGACGGACCGTCTTTCGGGGTCGCGCCCTCGGGCACGTGCACGTGCGCGTCGAGGTTCTGGTGGAAGCCCGGATCGATGCCGAGTTTCTCGGCGCGGCTGCGCACTACGGTCATCGCGGCCTGAATCGATTCCTGCATGACGTCACCCAGCTGTCCGGTTTGCGTCAGGCGGCCCTTGCCCGGCATCAGCGTGGCCTCGATGCGCAGCAGCTCGCCGCCGACCTCGGTCCACGCCAGGCCGGTGACCTGGCCGATCTCGTTCTCTTCCTCCACCACGCCGTAACGGAAGCGGCGGACACCGAGATAGTTGTCCAGGTTCTTGACTGTCACCGTCACCTTCTTGCGGTCCGTGTCGAGCGCCAGCTGTTTCACGGACTTGCGACAGATCTTCGCTATCTCGCGCTCCAGGTTACGCACGCCCGATTCACGGGTGTAATAGCGGATGATGTCGACCAGCACCGGCCGGCTGACGCTGACCTCGTCTTCCTTGAGCCCGTGTTGATCCATCTGCTTGGGCAACAGGTAGCGCAACGCGATGTTCAGCTTCTCGTCCTCGGTGTAACCCGGGATGCGGATCACCTCCATGCGGTCGAGCAGCGCCGGCGGAATGTTCAGCGAATTGGCGGTGGCCACGAACATCACTTCCGACAGGTCGAAATCGACTTCCAGGTAGTGGTCGTTGAAGGTGTTGTTCTGCTCCGGGTCGAGCACTTCGAGCAGCGCCGATGAGGGGTCGCCACGGAAGTCCATCGACATCTTGTCCAGCTCGTCGAGCATGAACAGCGGATTGCGCGTGCCGATCTTGGCCATGTTCTGCAACACGCGGCCGGGCATGGAACCAATGTAGGTCCTGCGGTGGCCGCGGATCTCGGCCTCGTCACGCACGCCGCCCAGCGACATGCGCACGAACTTGCGTCCCGTCGCCCGGGCGATCGACCGGCCCAGGCTGGTTTTGCCGACACCCGGCGGTCCCACCAGGCACAGGATGGGGCCTTTCATCGCTTTCACGCGCTGCTGCACCGCCAGGTACTCGAGGATACGTTCCTTGACCCGATGCAGCCCGTAGTGATCGGCCTCGAGGATCTCTTCGGCCTTGTCCAGCTGCTTGCGGATGCGGCTGCGCTTCTTCCAGGGAACGTTCAGCATCCAGTCGATGTAGTTGCGCACCACCGTGGCTTCGGCCGACATCGGCGACATCATGCGCAGCTTGTTCAGTTCCGATGAGGCCTTTTCCTCGGCCTCCTTGCTCATACCGCTTTCTTCGATGCGGCGCGCCAGGTCGTCCAGGTCGTTGGGCGCGTCGTCCATCTCGCCCAGTTCCTTCTGGATCGCCTTCATCTGCTCGTTGAGGTAGTACTCGCGCTGGCTCTTCTCCATCTGCGTCTTGACGCGCCCGCGGATGCGCTTTTCCAGCTGCAGCACGTCGATTTCGCCCTCGACCAGCGCCATCAGGTGTTCCATGCGGCGGCGCGGGCTGCCCATCTCCAGCAGCACCTGCTTTTCCTCCAGCCGGATCGACAGGTGAGCGGCGACGGTGTCGGCCAGCCGGCTCGGATCCTCGATGCCGGCCAGGGTGGTCAGCAGTTCCGGCGGAATCTTGCGGTTCAGCTTGACGTATTGTTCGAACAGCGACACCAGCGAGCGCATGGTGACCTCGAGCTCCTTGTCACTGCCCTGGTCGATCGTGGGGATCAGTTCCCACTCGGCCTCGAAAAAGCCCGCTTCGTCGGTGTAATGGTTGATCCGCACGCGGTCGCCGCCTTCGACCAGCACCTTCGTGGTGCCGTCCGGCAGCTTGAGCAGCTGCAGCACGGTGGCGAGCGTGCCGACCGTGAACAGGTCCGCCTCGGCCGGCTCGTCGATTTCGGCGCTGCGCTGCGTTACCAGCAGGATACGCTTGTCGCGGTCCATCGCCTTGTCGAGCGCCATGATCGAGCGCTCGCGGCCGACGAACAACGGAATCACCATGTGCGGGTAGACCACCACGTCGCGCAGCGACAGCACGGGCGTGGGCTGCGTTGTCAGGGGGGGGACCTTGGTCATGATTTCTTCGGTCATCAATTCCTCTCCGGCACCCTGTACCCGGCCGGTTTCGGCCCTGTGGATCACCTTGGTCAGGGTTTACATAATCATAGCAGGCTGCAGGACCAGCTATGGCTCTGCAGGGCGCGATACTCCGAATATTGGCTCGACCGGCCGAAAATCAAGCCCACGGAGCGGGCTCCTTCAGGTGACTGTGGGATCGGGGGTATCGGGTTTCCGTGGGAACACCCTCGCGTGCGATGATTGCAGGAACTTCATCATCGAAAGCAAGCCTGGCTTAACGATTGCCTGATGCGGGTCAAAGCGATGCCGGGTGCCCTGTGCTGTAATAACGGGTGAACCTGTATCCCACGAAAATTGGCGCGAGGGTCCGATGAATACAGTATTCGTCCATCCCGAGCGATGCATAGGTTGTCGGCAGTGTGAGTTTGCTTGCGCCGTCGCGCATTCGAAAAGCCAGATCACCCTGGCCGCACTGACCGAAGAACCACCACCTCGCTCGAGGATTCACGTCGCCGCCGGGGCGACATTACTCACATCGTTTCCAGTCAAGTGCCGGCACTGCGATCCTGCACCCTGTCTCTCCGTTTGTCCGACAGGTGCAATTTATCGCGACGCCGACCTGGACCTGGTCCTGATCGATCAACGCAAATGCATTTCCTGCGCCATGTGCGCAATGGTCTGTCCGTTTGATGTGCTGAGCTTCCATGCGCTGTCGAATGGGGCCGCCGTGCACACCGTGGCCTTCAAGTGCGACGGCTGCGTCGATCGTTTGCGGCTGGGCCTGGAACCGGCCTGCGTCGAGGCCTGCAAGGTCAACGCACTGGAATTTGGCGATCTCAATGAAATCGCGGCTTCAGGCCGGGCCAGCGAGGCGGAGGCCGTACTCTCGGCAACCGCCGCGGTGGAACCCGTCTCCGAGCGCGTGCCGGGCAACGTGACGGCCTGGCGCGCGTTGAACCGGTCTGCAGCCGAAGCTCGGGAGGTATGACCATGGTTTTCCGTAAACAGCCAGAGAAACTCACCATTAACGCGGACGCCCAGGCCATGATCGCCCGGGCGCGCGAAGAAGGCATCGAAACCGTCTGGGACCGGCTCGCCCAGCAGGAACCCCAGTGCGGCTACTGCGCCATGGGCGTCAGTTGCCGCAACTGCTCGATGGGCCCCTGCCGTGTCGATCCATTCGGCGAAGGCCCGCAGAAAGGCGTATGCGGCGCCGATGCGGACATCATCGTGGCCCGCAACCTGGGGCGTAGCATCGCCGCAGGTGCGTCGGCCCATTCCGACCACGGGCGCGACATCCTCGAAGTTTTCGCGGAACTGGCCGCTGGCGAGACCCGCGGCTATGAAATCCGGGACGAGGGCAAGCTGCGCGCCCTGGCTGCCGAGTGGAACATCGAAACCGATGGACGGGAAACCGCGGAGATTGCCCGCGACCTCGCCGACGCGATGATGGAGGACTTCGGCACCCGCAAGAGCCACCTCGGTTTCGAGGAGCGTGTGCCCGGCCAGCGCACCGAGCTCTGGGAAAAGCTCGGCATCACGCCGCGCGGCATCGACCGCGAGAACGTCGAGATGCTGCACCGCACCCACATGGGCGTCGACAACGACTACGTGAACACCTTGCTGCACGGGCTGCGCACCAGCCTGTCCGACGGCTGGGGCGGCTCGATGGTCGCCACCGAGCTGTCCGACGTGATGTTCGGTACGCCCACGCCACAGTTGTCCAAGGTCAACCTCGGCGCGCTGAAGAAGGAGTACGTGAACATCGCCCTGCACGGTCACAACCCGGTGCTGTCCGACGTGATCCTGCAGGCGGCGGCCGATCCCGAACTGGTCGAACTGGCCAAATCGAAGGGCGCCGAGGGCATCAACCTCGTCGGCCTGTGCTGCACCGGCAGCGAGTTGCAGATGCGCAAGGGCATCCCGATGGCCGGCAACCACCTGATGCAGGAACTGGTGCTGCTCACCGGCGCGCTGGACGCGATGGTGGTGGACTACCAGTGCATCATGCCGTCGGTCACCGACGTGGCCAAGTGCTTCCACACCGTGGTCATTTCCACTGCCGACAAGGCCAAGTTCACCGGCGCCACGCACATATCCTTCGATCCGCATCGCGGACTCGAGATCGCGAAGGAAATCATCCGGCACGGCATCGAGGCCTACACCAATCGCAACCCGGAACGGGTGCGGATACCCGGCGAAACCGTCGAGATGATGGCCGGCTTTTCGGTCGAGGCCATCCTCGGGGCGCTGGGCGGCACACCCGAACCGCTGGTTGAGGCCATCAAGGCCGGCAAGATCCGCGGCGCGGTCGGCGTGGTGGGCTGCAACAACCCGAAGATCCAGCAGGACCACGGGCACGTGGCGCTGACACGGCGCCTTATCGAGAACGACATTCTCGTGGCGGTCACCGGCTGCGCGGCCATCGCCAACGGCAAGGCCGGGCAGATGATGCCCGAAGCCGCGAAGATGGCTGGTTCCGGCCTGCGCGAGGTCTGTGAGGCGCTGGGCATTCCGCCGGTGCTGCACATGGGTTCCTGCGTCGATAACACGCGGATCCTGGTGCTGGCCGCGGCGCTGGCCAAGTACCTCGGCGTGGACATCAGCCAGCTGCCGATGGCGGGAGCGGCACCCGAGTGGTACTCGGAAAAGGCGGTGTCGATCGGCACCTACGTGGTCGCCAGCGGCATCTACACGGTGCTCGGCGTGCAGCCGGCCATTTTCGGCAGCCCCAACGTGGTGAACCTGCTGGCTGACGGGCTGGACGGGGTGGTCGGCGCGAAGTTCGCCGTGGAACCCGATCCGGACAAGGCGGCGGACCTGATCATCCGCCACATCGAGGACAAGCGCAAAGCGCTCGGCCTGGATGCCCGGGAGCCCCGGCACGGTTTGGCCACGGCGGCCTGAGCGCCGGGAATCGCGAACAAGGTTCGCTCCTACGGGGCGCGAATCGAAGTCCGCCGTAGGACCGAGCCTCGCTCGGGATGGGTTTGGGTGGCCTCGCGAGCCAATCGCGGCCAACGGCCGCTCCTACGGGAGGCGAATCGAAGCCCGCCGTAGGACCGAGCCTTGCTCGGGTTGGTTTGGGCGGCCCCGTGGCCAAATCGCGACCAACGGTCGCTCCTACGGGGGCAGAGCC
>JASFKQ010000142.1:0-9650 GCA_050118555.1 Lysobacterales bacterium | reverse complement strand
ACCACCTTCCGCCCCAACCCGGTGACCGGCGAGATTCTCAGCGCCGCGGACGATACGGCCATGGGCCGCCCGCAGCCGGACATCCACTGCTGCACGCTGGAGCGCGAGGGCGACTGAATCTCACAACTCCAGCTCCCGCCAGCCTCCCGGAACCAACGGATAGAAGAGCGCGGCGCGGACCGGGCGCTGCTCCAGTTTGCGAAACGCGGCGACGTATCCCTCGAGTTGCGTGCGATATCGCTCCTGCTCCTCGTCCAGGAAGCGCTCGAGGTCGCCCCCCTGATGGGTTCCCGTCTTGTAATCGATGATCCAGCGCGTGCCGTCCTGGTCGATGAAGGTGCGATCGACCACCATGCGCCTGGGGCGCCCGCCGACAACCGCCGTGACGGGCACCTCGCAACGGGAGTCTTCGTGAACCGGCGACAGAATCCAGCGGCCGCGTCCGTCCGTCAGCGATTGCTCCAGTGCGGAGCGCACCCGCGCCAGCGCGGCGGGCAGCGCCGCCGCGGGAACACCCTCCTCCTGCAGCATGCGGCCCGCCGTCCGCTCGAATCCGTGGCAGTCCTCCAGGCGGGAGCGCCGCGTATGCACCAGGAACTGTAGCCAGCGGTGCACCACCGTGCCCACGGCGCGCGCCGTGCCGCCGGCCCATTCGTAGATCACGCCATCGTCCGGCTCCGCCGCCGGTTCGGCCACGCCGCCGACGGTTACTGGCGGCTCGGGGCACCGCCAGCCGGCCCGAAGGCTCGCCGGGGCGTGCGAATGCGGCTCGTTTTCGGGCAGGTAATCCGCACTGTCTTCGCCGACCCTGTCCTGGTGCGCCGCCTCCCAGTGTCCGCCCAGGGCTTCCCATAGCTCCGCGAGCAGACTTCCCCCGGCCACCGACAGGCTGCCGTCTTTCTTTTCCTCAGCGTGCCCGAGCAGGTGCAGGCGCCGCTTGGCGCGCGTCGCGGCCACGTAAAGCAGGCGGCCGCTTTCCAGGCGCCCCATCTCCGCTTCGAGATTCTTGATCCAGGCGGAGGTGCGGTGCGGTGCATCCGCGCCGGTGGGCTTCAACGGTCCGAAGAACAATTCCGGATGCCCTTCCTCATCGGTCGTCTCCAGCCAGTAAAGCAGCTTGGGGCTGTCGCCGCGCGGGCGTTTGCCCAGTCCGGGCAGGATGACCGTGTCGAACTCCAGGCCCTTGGCCTTGTGGATAGTCATCAGTTGCAGCGACCCGTCCGCCAGCGGGTCCGGCAGCGAAAAGAGCTCTGCCACGCCGTCCCTGATCCGCTCGGGGCTCAGGGGCTGGCGGCCGTCGTCCACCGATTGCAGGAACTGGAAATACACCTCGACATCCTCGATAGCGCCCTTGTCGGGAAGCGTGGCCGGCCCGCCGAGGGCCAGCCACGCGCCTTCCACCCAGTCCCGCAGCGCCAGTCGTTCGCGCCCGTCCAGGGCAGGCTCCAGCACCGCCGTCAGGCGAGCCACACGCGCCTGCCCGTCCGCGGAAAGCGCATCGCGTCGTTCGGGGCACAGCAGCAGCGCGGGCAACGTGCTCCAGTGGCCGTCGCGCTCGGCGCCGGTCAGCAGGTGCAGATCCTGCAGCGACAGCCCGCACAGGGGGCCATTCAGCAGGGCCAGCCAGCTGATGCGGTCGGCCGGGTGCAGCAAAGCCAGGGTCAGCGAAATGAGGTCCATCACGGCTGGCCGGTGCCGCAACGCGCCGATCTCGACTGCCTGGAAACGCAGGCCCCTGCGCCGCAACTCGGCGATCAGCGGTTCGAGATGGGTCTTGCTGCGAACCAGCACCGCCACGGTGCCGGCCGGGTTGCCGGCGCGGGATTCCTCGATGATCCCGGCCACGCGCTCCGCTTCGGCCTCGTCGTCCCTGCCGATGAAGGGCTGGACGGTGACGGCCGGCCCGGCGCCCGGCGCGCGAAAGGCCTCGGAGGGCGCATAGGGCACCGCACCGGTCACCTTGTCGCCGGCCGCCGGGAAAACCGCCGGAAAACACCCGTTCACCCAGTCGATCACGCCGGCCTCCGATCGGAAATTGACGCTGAGCTGCAAAGGCTCGAGCCGGATACCGCCAAGCCGCCCCTCCCACGCGTCCAGGAACAGGCCGACCTCAGCCTTGCGGAAGCCGTAGATGGATTGCATCGGATCCCCCACCAGAAACAGCGTGCGCCCGTCACCCTCCTGCCAGCCGGCCGTCAGGCGCTCGATCAGCCCGTGCTGGTCCTGCGAGGTGTCCTGGAATTCGTCCACCAGCAGGTGGCGCACCTGGTAATCCAGCCTCAGCGCCAGGTCGGTCGGCTCGCCCTCGGTTCCCAGTGCTTCCCGTGCGGCCAGGGCCATTTCACTGAAGTCCACCTTGCCGTGCTCCATGAACGTCACCCTGAGGTGTGCGACCGCCGTGGTCAGCACCCTGAACAGGTCCTGGATCAGCGACCAGTCCGCGTCGGTGTAGCCCGCATCGGGTAAAGCGCGCAGTCCGTTGAGCGCTGCCGCCAGTTCCTGCTCCGGCCGCAGCCGCTCGAGCAGGTCATGCATTGCCTGCTTGGCGCCGACCGCCTCCGGCCCGGCCGGAAAACCGTTTCTCTTGTCCACCCGTTTGCGCCACTCACCGGTCGTGGTCAGCAGCAGTTCGGCCAGGGCGTTCCACACCGGCAGGCAGTCCAGCCGCGCCGGGGGCAAAGATTCGAGGTTGCAACAGGCTGCCAGGACATGATCCGGCGGCATCTGCGATGCGGCAAATCCCGCCAGTGCAGGCAGCCCGGCAGCCACGTCAGCGGGAAAGCTCGCACGGACGCGCTGCAGCTGCGCCACCACCACACCATGGAGTGCGCGCTCGATGTTTTCGCGCCGTTCCGGCGCCACCACGTGCCGCAGCCACTGGTTTCTCTGCTTCAGCATGCCGGCGATCAGTGTCTGCAAGCCATCTACGTTGTTGTCCAGCGCTTGCAGCAGCGTTTCCAGTGACGACGAGAGCTCGCCGCCGGATTCCAGTTCGTTCAGCACCGATCGGGCAGCGGCGGCGTACAGGCCTTCCGGGCGCTGCTCGATGCCGGGCAAATCCCCGAAACCCGAGCGCAACGGCATCTGCCGGGCGATGTACTGGCACAGGGAATCAATGGTGCGGATGCGCAGCCGCTGCGGATTTTCCAGCAGGCGCCAGTCGCGGGACTTCGCGTGGGCCAGCGCGTCCCGCGCCAGTGCCCAGGTCTCCCGCTCATACGGCTCGTCGGGGGCGTCGCCCCGAGCAGCTTCCAGCGCGCGCAGGATACGGCCCCGCATCTCCGCGGCCGCCTTGAGCGTGAACGTGATGGCAACGATCTCCTCGGGGTCACCGGCCGTCGCCAGCAAGCGCAGGAAGCGCTGCGTCAACAGGCCGGTCTTGCCGGAGCCGGCCGGAGCCTGCACGATGAAAGAGCGCCCGGGATCCAGCGCCGCCCGGCGTTGCGCCCAGTCGTTGGGCCTTGGGCTAGCCATCGCCTTCGATCTCCTCGCTTTCGGCCGCGTCGGCGCCCAGGGCCTCCCGGATGCGGCACAGGGGCGCCAGCTCGCAGTAGTGGGCCCGGCAGGTGTTCAGGCCCCTGTTCGGATCGACCCGCGCCTCGCCCGCCGCGAAATCGCCGGCGAGCCGCTCCAGTACTTCAGACCATTCGTCCAGTACCGCCGGCCATTGTTCCGCCGCATCCTTCAGCGCCCTGCTTCGGCTGGCGGGCAGGCCCGGCAAGACATCCGCGTCGCGCACCACGCCGTTGAATGCCATTCCATTCGCGCGGATTTCGGCGAATGCGACACCGGCCAGTTCGCCGTCCCGACGGCAGGCTACGCCGTAAAGGGGCAGCTGCGGGTCGTCCGGCCGCTCGCCGAACCAGTGCACGGGCGACACCTTCCCAGTCTTGTAATCGAGCACCACGCGGCTGCCGTCTTCCAGTTCGTCCACGCGGTCGACGAACACCTGCAACCCGAGGCCGCCGATGTCCAGTTGCCGCCTTTCTTCGAACCCCACGGCCCGAAACGGCGGGCGCCCCCGCTCGACGTCCAGCCAGTCCATGATGCGTTGCTCCAGGCGCGCGGCCTCGATTTCAGCAAAGCGGGGGCTGACCGTCAGCGGACTCCGCCTGCGCTGCTCTTCCAGCACCGAGTCCACCGCCGCCCGCACCGTCTCGCGCAGCGCCTCGGTGTCCAGTTCCACGAGGCGCGCGTGAGACTCCACTTCCCGCCAGAACCGTTCCAGGACCCGGTGGACCAACGTGCCGCTGCGCTTCGCGCCGAGACCGGCGGTTGGCCGCTCCAGTGGCCGGGCCCCGAGCCGGTGCTCGGCAAACGCGCGGAACGGGCAGGTGGACTGACAGGCGAGCACCCGGCTGCCCCCCGCCACCTCGGTCTGCAGCAGGGGTATGGGCGCCTGCTCCGGGGCCGGTTCGAGGCCGCCTTCGGCACGGACACTCTCCGCCCACGCCGCATCGGGCGCGCGCGGCAGGTCCTCCGCGGCGACCTCCGGCAGGTCGGCGATGAGAGGGCTGCAGAACTGTTCTTCGGAACCGTCGCGGGCCGGATAACTGAAAATTACCTCCGCGGCCGCTGCGCGCAACTCGCCGGTAACCCGGCGCGCCCATTCGAGTTCCAGAGCGGGCTCGCTGTGCGGAACGCCACGTTCCCGCTGCAAACCCAGCGGCAGGAACGGGTCCGGGCCGGTCGCCGGCGGCCAGGCGCCTTCGTGCAGCCCCATGACCCAAAGGTGGTCGAATTCCTGGCCGCTGGCCTCGTACAGTCCCAGAACCTGGACCGGCGTGTCGGCGGCCCGCGGCTGGAACACCGTGTCCTCCGCCAGCCGCTCCAGCAGGCCCAGCGCCTGCTGCCGGGACAGCGATCCCGTGAAGTCGCCGAGCCCGCTGAACACGGACAACAGCTCGTTCCAGGCTTCCACGGCCTGGTATTCCCCGCTGTCCAGCGGCCGTCCTTCCGGCCACCCCGCCCGGGACAGCCAATCGGTAAATGCCGCCGCCCACGCTTGCGGGTCCTGGCTGTCGGGCCAGTCCCTGGAAAGCTGCTGCATCTCATCCAGACGCCGCGCCAGTCCGGCGCAGCGCCACGGTTGCGGCGTGCCGTCCTCGCGCAACTGGTCCGCCCGGAATTTCAGCGCCGACAGCGTGATTTCGGCGTCACCCACCGTGCGTAACCGGCGATCGAGCAACGCCCGCCGCGACAACTCATCCATGCGCTCGGCACCGTCCCGGGGCAAAGCCCAATGCGGCGAGGTAAGCAGGACACCGGCCAGTTCCAAGCGCACGGGCGGGGTCGACAGGGACAGCATGCGCAACGCGGTGCGCACGACCGGAGCCTCCGCCAGACTACCGCCAAGCGACAGGTTCCAGGGGCGCCGCGCCGCCGTGCCGCCCGGCCGCAGGGACTGCGGATCCAGGGCTTTGCCCAGCAGGTGCGCCAATGCCGGCCGGCGCGCGGCCAGATCCGGCACGACGATGCCGATGCGCGCTTCGGGCGAATCGCTGAGGAGCGCCCGGGCCCAGTCCGCTGCCGCCGTCATCTCCGACCAGGCATCGCTGGCGGTGAAACGCCGGGCCGGCGCCTCGATGCCGGCCCGTTCGACGTGGCTGACCGCGCAGCCGGCCTTGCCCAGTGCCTCCGTTAGGGAACGGGTGGCCGGCGTGAGCTCGAAAAAGCCCGTCAGCAACATGCGATCCGGTAGCGGTAAATCGCGGCGCGCGATCAGCGGGGCCAGCGCGGAGGGAATCTCCGCCGCGGGGATGAATTCGCGGCGCTCGCACTCCTGCCGGAAGCGGCGCGCCCAGCGACGGAAAGCGGAGCCGTTCTCATTGTCTTCGAATCGGTGGTCGTCCAGGTCCAGATGCCACTCGCAGAGCAGCTTCCAGGCCTCCCTGGCGCGCCGGGCAGTCGCGTCCAGCCGCAGCAGCGCCTGGGGAAGCCGACCCTCGTCCGCCCTGATGATGGCCGCCCAGACCTGCTCCTCCTGTTCCTGGTCCAGCAGGCGCGGCAATGGATCGCCGCTATACAGCGCCGCCTCCCGATACTGCTGGAGCCACCAGGCGGACAGGGGCAACACCTCCGGCGTGGCCCAGGCCTCGTGCCCCCCCGCCAGCATGCGCCGCTCGTAGCCCGCGGCCAACGTGCGGGACAGTCGGGCATTGGCGGTCACCACCACCGCTCCTCCGTCGAGAGCATCGAGCAGTTCGTCGCGGGTGACAGTTTTCGGCTGCGTCATCCGCGTCATGATAGCCGCCGCAATCTCAGAAGTTGAGAAGCCGACGCCGCGGGGCTATGCTGAAATCATCCCCGGCTGACAGGAGGTCAGCGTTGTGAACACTTTCCGCACCGCATTTCCCACCAAAATCGCCCTGGCTTGTGTGCTTTGCCTGTGCGCCCTGACGCTACAGGCCGATCCGCCCGCGGACAAAGCCAAGCCGCACAAGAAAGGCTCCATGTCCCAGATGCACATGTACGGTTCAATGAGCGTTGGCGCCAGCGCAGGCATCACCGTGGGAGACGCCCGCCAACTCGCCCAAAGGTACGAAATGACCGGCCAGAAACCCCTTCCGCCGGGCATCCGGAAGAACCTGGCGCGGGGCAAGCCGCTTCCGCCCGGCATCGAGAAGACCCGCATGCCGGATGCCTTCATCCAGGCGCTGCCGCAGCACGAGGGTTACGAGTGGCGCCGGGCCGGCGGCGATTTGGTCCTGGTCGCCACCGGGTCGCTGGTGATCTCCGACATCGTCGAAGGTGTCTTCGACTGAGTTCCGCGAATGCACCGGCATATGGAATGCCCCGGTCAAGCGCGTTAGGATGGTATCCATGGAGTTTATGCAACTATTCCAGGATTGGCCGGACGTGCACGAATACGGGCCCGGCGAACGAATTTTCTCCGAGCAGGACGAGGCCGACGCGCTGTTCCTCATTCTGTCCGGCGAAGTCGAGCTCAAACTGCACGGTGAGCCGCTGAGCATCGAGAGCCGAGGAGGCTTACTCGGCGAGATGGCTGTGCTGGACTCTACTCTGCGCAGTGGCGAAGCCACCGCGAAAACGGACGTTCAGCTGGCCAGGCTGGAACGCGAACGGTTGATGGAACTCATGAGCAGGAACAGCGATTTCGCCCTGCACATGATGGCGGCAATGGCGAATCGCCTGCGCGCAGTGGACAGGTACATAAGTACGCACATTGGGTAAAAGCAGTTCGGATGAACTGACGAGGGAAAGGCGCAATGGACCTGTTGGAAGCATTCCGGGATTCCGCCCTCGAGGCGTACCCGGCCGGTTCAGTGATAATCGAAGAGGGTGCCGAAGGCAGCCTCATGTACGTCGTGGTCGAAGGCGAGGTCACCATCTCGCTGAAGGACACGGAGATCGCTGTGGTCCGGCCCGGCGAGATGGTCGGCGAAATGGCCCTGATCAACGCCGATCTCCGCAGCGCCACCGTCACCGCCAAGACCGACTGCAAACTGGCGCCCATCGACCAGGCCAGTTTCGAGTCCATGCTGCGGCACGTCCCGGACTTCTCCATGTTCGTGATGAACGTCCTCGCCAACCGCCTGCAGAATGCTTACGACATGATCGAGCGCTGAATGTCCGCGCGTTCCGGCGGGAAAGCCCCGGAAGTCAATCGCCGGAACTCCGAATGAAGTTCAGACGTTCGCCTGGTAGTCCCAAACGCCGGCTTTGAACAGTCCGTCCGGATCGTGCTTCGCCTTGAGGCTCCGAAGCCGGTTGATGGTCTCCTCGGGGAAGACCTCGCGCATCTCCTCGTCGCTGGCCGGCATGGCATTGTTCACGTACGTGGTGACCTGGAAGGGGCTCAGCGCCGCGATTGAGTCGTCGCACCACTTCTTGCTCGCCGCTCGTTGACCATCGTCGTCGTCGGGCCACCCGACGAGCGTCGTGGCCCACAATCGTCCGCCGCGGGCCGAAAACGAGGTGGATGCCGGGTCTCCCCTGGCCACCGCGCCGTTCACCTCCATCATCAGCAGGAACGTCGACGGCTTCAATGCGAAGTCGGGCTTTTCTCCCCAGGCTTCGATGACCGTGTCTATGATCTTCTGGACCGCAACCTCATCGTTCGGGTCCCAGTTGATGAAGACTCCTTTGTCCCAGTAGTTCCCGTTGTACGGAAAGGAGTCATCGAGCGCGGCCTGGATGGCGGTGTACGGCATCTGCGTGTCTTGCCGCACCGCGGCTCCGCCGGCGAACGCCGCGATTTCATCGCAGGTTCGCTTGGCGGCCTCTTCGCTTTCCCCGACGATCAGCGGTATGACGCCGCAAAGCGGGTCACCATCAGGCGAGTGCAGGAAGGCGAACTGGAGTGTCTCCGTATCCTTGCGGCCCGGCTGGGCAATCCGCTCCATCCAGGACGACAGCAGCTCCGGGGCCTTGGCCTCGGGCCACAGGATCGGGGCGCTTCGAATGACGCCATCGTTGGGCATGTCCTGCAGTTTCAGAACGAATTCGGTGACGATGCCAAAGCTGGCTCCATTCCCGCGCATGCCCCAGAACAGTTCGGGGTCCGATTCCGCGTCGACACGGATGACTTCACCCCTGGCGGTCACCATTTCGTACCCGACGATGCTGTCGACCACCGGACCCAGCCAGCGGCTGAGGTGGCCGAGACCACCGCCCAGGGCCACGCCGGCAAACCCCGTGTGGGAAACCGAGCCGGTGATGCAAATGAGGTTGTGCAGGGCGGTTTCGTGATCGACGTCACCGCCATCGGCGCCGGCCTGGATAAATGCGAGCTTGCGGTCGGGATCCACGCGAACCGCTGTCATGTTCAGCAGGTCGATCACGACGGCGTCGTCAACCATGCCGTACGGCGAGTGGGCTCCCTTGCCGCGCACCGCGAGCTTCAGCCCGTTATCGCGGCAATAGTTTACCGTTGTCACGATGTCGTGAACGCCCGAGGCCATAACGAAACCAAGGGGGTTGGAGCGTCGGTTGAGGTCATGATTCCATCCGCGGAAGCGGGCGGAGGCAAAGGCCTCTTGGTTGTCGCGGGTGATGACGTTGCCGCGAACAACTCCCTGGAGGCCGGAAAGAGCATTGTCTGTCATGGCTGTCGACTCCTTGTTGCGAATGAGACGGGTGCGCAACAGGGCGCCGCCCTGGCGCACGGGATTCAGGTGTCGGTTGAAGTTGTTCAGCCTTGGCGGTGTAGGCAACACAGCTCGTTGAAAGTTCAGCGACCTCGCCGGTAGTTTTTGCACGCCTCCATGATCTCGGTGCTGTTCGAGGGCATCCCCGCACGGGGCGCCCTGGGCTCTCTTGCATCGTGCCGGTGGGACGACTTACCTGACCCTCACCAACGTTCCAGTCCGACTCCATCTATCTGAAAAATATATTTTTATGGTGGTTCTTCGGATCATTATACTGTATACTATTACAGTATGAAGAAGCCTGCCAAAACCCTCGAAGAACGCCTCGCCCATCTCGACGAACTCGAGCGCCTGGGCGAGCAGATCACCGAACTGGCCGCTCACCTCGATGCCGGCGAATACCGCTTCCTGGTGCTGCTCGAAGCCTTCGACCGGGAACAGGGCTGGGGCGGCACCGGCATCATGTCCTGCGCCCACTGGCTGAACTGGAAGTGTGGCCTCTCCATCGGCGTCGCGCGGGAAAAGGTGCGGGTGGCCCGG
>JASFKQ010000141.1:0-9794 GCA_050118555.1 Lysobacterales bacterium | reverse complement strand
AGAACGTGTAGAAGACGCTGCAGCTGCCGCCGGGCGGCAGAATGGCGCCCTGGCAATTCTGTGCGGCTCCGAACTCGGCCGTCGACGGCGCACCGCCGAAAATGTTGATCGGCCCGAAGGAGTCTACAGGGTCGGTGTTGGTCAGCGTCACCGACATCTGTGCACTCGTGTTGCCTACGTTGACATTGCCGAAATCGACGGAGGTCGTATCGATCTCTATTGCCGTCTGAGCCACAGCGGCTTCGGCCAGGAGGCCGAGGACTAACAGCGCCACGGCCACTGCGAGAAGGAAACGCACCAAGACATTCATCATTGCACTCCTTACCATCCGCGTTTGCCCTCCCTCCGGGGGACTACACGACGTCGATGCCCCCATTCCCGCGGGTGCACCGCAACCGGAATCCGGCCTTCCACACTATAAACCACTAGCACACGGCGATCCGGTTCGCCAACTCCTTCCCTAGCGCGCCGAAACCCCGTTCAGATCGCCGAATTCACGGCTATCATCGCCATCCAGAACATCGCTACCACTTGGACTGCGTAGAACGAGAACCGCACGGATACCGTAACATCAGTCTCCGGAAACGCGGCATGCACCACGCCCTGGCACACGCGGGCCACGAAAAGAACGATAGCCAGCACATCCAGAAGTCGATTATCGAGACCGACCAGGTATAGCGCGACGACAATCGCAGTGTACACCGGCAGGTTCTCCACACAGTTGCCGTGTGCGCGCATGCCGCGGCGGTACCAGTCGGGATGGCCCTCGATGGCATCGTAGCGCAGGCCGTGTAATGCAACGCGGCCCCTCAAGACCTCGCTCCAGCGATACACACCCACCGTCGCAGTCAGCAACAGCAGGGTCCAGACGGCAAATCCAAGCAGCACCCAGACCGGTATCGTCATGGACGGGAACCAGCCGCGCGGAGCCAGGCAGAGTCAAATCCCACAGCGGCGCCATCTCGTCCGGATCCATCGGGCGCCGGTGCGGTCGAAAACGGGAAGGGCCTGCTCGCACAGACCACGTTGTTCAATTCGAGCAGAACCGAGGTACCTTCACCATTCTTGTGGCTGTATCCATTGACTACGATTTTGCCTTCTTGCCCCACGGCGCTGCTGCCGCCCTCGGTCACTCCTTGCGTCTCTCCCTCCAGGGTGAGGCAGACATCCAGCGCGGCATTTGCCTGGGCATCCATTGCAGGGCAGAGGGCCGGAACTCCAACTCTTACGATGGCAGCAGTTCGATTTGATTGACGCTTTCCGTACACGACCATCTCCTCCATTGGTCTCCCCGTTTGGGGACAGATCCCAAATTCCTGTTTCATGTCTCTTTTGGAAACCCTCCCAATCACTATAGGATGTCTGTGTCACATTTCAGGAGACCGGGCAACGGGCAATCGTGGCAAATGCGAGCCGATTGGACGTGCGCCAACCCAAATGAGCGCGGAGGTCTCGTACTTCGACGCCTGGTGTTTGAGGGTGCGACGCAGAAGCCATTGACCTAGAATGAATTTCGCTGGTCACAGCAAGAAGTGCTCCGATGTGCGAACTTGTAGCCATGTCTGCCCGATATCCGACCAACCTGACCCTGTCACTCGGGGCATTGGCGGAACACAGCAGCAGCGGGGGACATGTCGATGGATGGGGCGTTGCCTATTACAGCCAGAAGGACGCCTGGCGAATCCGGGATACGGCGGCCGCGTACGGGAGCCCGTGGGCCAGGTTCGTTGCCGAAAGGGGGTTCACCAGCAACCTGGTCATTGCACACATCCGCAAGGCAACCCAGGGGGCTGTAACACTCGAGAACACCCAGCCCTTTGAGCGGGAACTGGGTGGTCGTGTTCACCTGTTCGCCCACAACGGCGATCTTCCAGAAGTCAGGCGCTCTCCCAGATACCAGGGCGGCAATTTCAGGCCGGTGGGCGACACCGATTCTGAATATGCCTTCTGCTATCTCCTGAATCGACTTCGTGAGTTGTGGCTTGGCCAGGACAGCCCGGACTTTGAACTCCGCTGGCGTATTTTCCAGGAATTCTGCGCTGAACTTCGCGTTTTGGGCCCCGCGAACATCCTCTACAGCGATGGCGAATTTCTGTTCGTTCACGGCAATCAACGGACACAGGACGACGGCCATAGACGGCCGCCCGGGCTCTACTGGCTGTGCCGGGAGTGCAGGCACGACAACGAAGAAGGGCTTTCGAGCGAAGCGATTTCGGTTCAGGATCCGGTGCCGGGGTCATCGGATTTGCAGCGGGTTACCGTCGTGGCCAGCGTACCCCTGACGCAGGAACCGTGGATCGCGCTGGCCGAAGGGGAAATGCTGGCCATCCAGCAGGGCCGTATCCTGGCCCGCGAATCCCCTCAGGCTTCCTGAGCTGGAGCAAGAACGGGGCCGCGGTACTTGCTTGGGCCCCGATTCCGAATCCGTACGCGACAAGAGGGAAAAAGGGACTCTGACCTCAATTTTCTCAGATGGTGGACTTTGCGGCCCTGAATGAACGCGTCAGGCCTGGGTCAGTGGCCTGGCACAAACGGCACCACCCGGATCCGGCGCACCAGTGGCTGCGGAACCGTATCGGGAATTCCGTTGACCAGATTCAGTTGGCCAGGAAGGAAGGCAAAGAATGTGACCGACCGTGACTTTCCGGGGATAATGCACCGGTTTTCAGGAGACAGATTCGATGCGATTGCTGGTAACAAACACTCGCACCGGGCAGGCCTACGCGATCATTCGCAGCCTGCGGCCCCATGCCGAATGGATCTCCGCCACGCGTTACGGCTCTTCGCGTCTGACGGCCTATACCGCCACGGCGGCCGCCTCGCGACTGGTCAATCGCAGCCATTACGTGACCAGCCCGGAGGAGGATTGGGCGGCCGGCAAGATCCAGGATGAAAATACCGAGCGCGAAGAACGCTATATCCGCGACATAGAGGCCATCTGCCGCCGCGATCGCATAGACACGATTTTTCCCTCGTACGATCCGCAGGTCTACATTCTGACCAAGAACCGGGAACGCCTGTCCAGAATCGGCGTGAGCGTGCTGGCGCCGGAGCTCGATACCGTCCGTCCGCTGCTCGACAAGTCGAAACAGATTGCCCTGGCTGCCGAGGCCGGGTTTCCGCATCCGGCCACCTTCAGAGTGGGTGACGAGGGCCTGGATGCATTTGTAAGGGCGCACCAGGCTCCCTGGGTCGTCAGGCCTACCGCCTCGGCCAGAAGCAGAGGCATGGCCGTCGTGTCCGCGGCAGAGGAGCTGCCGACCACCATCGCCAGGCTCCAGCAGAACCACCGCGACCTGATTGTGCAGGAGTATGTTCCAGGCACGCTGAAGCAGAATTTCTACCTGTTTATTGGGCGAGGCAATCGCGTTCTCAGTTTTGTCGCGCCTCGCGTTTTGCGGACATCGCACAGGATTTACCGCAATTCCTCGGCAGCCGTCATCTTCAACCATGAGCACGAATATCGGGATCGGGTGATCGACCTGGTTCAAAGGCTGAACTGGCATGGCGGGCTGACCGTTCAGACAAAAATCGACGCCCGTGACGGGTCGCTGCAACTGATGGAGATCAATCCACGCATGGGATCCCACCTGTGGTATTCAACCGAGATGGGCATCGACATGCCCTGGATGTTTTACCGGGACTGGAAAGGTGAGTCCGTCGATCCGATCGTGGATTACCCCGGTGAGACATTGCTTCTCGAGCCCTTCGAGGACTTTTTTGGCCTGCTTTTCAATGTCGCTGATCGCCTGATGTACCGGCTGAGAAGACTCTCCGGCCACGCCACCTTCGATGCGGATGCGGCACCGGTGTCCCTTTCCGAATCCTTCAGGACGCTGCGCGAGAATTACACGGGCCAACACCCGAAAGCATTCATGCCGCAGTTTCGCTACGGCCTCAGCGACCCGATGGTGTTCTTGCTCAAGAGCTGGGCGGTCCTTCACTACGAACTGAGGCAGCTGAGGCGCGCAGGCCTCTGATCGGTTGGACGCCCCCGTGCTCCGGCAATACCCGCGATGGATTCAGCCGTATTGGCGCAACCGGCTGGCGAGCCTGCGCTGTTCTTCGGCCGACAGTGGCTCGTCGAGAACAGCTTTTGCATTTTCTCCAAAATGTATCCGACTGGTCGTGCCGCTCAGAACACAGCTGACTACAGAAGGCGTTGCGGCATAGCGGTAGGCGAGACCCGGCATTGATGCCTGGAGGTCCGGCGGAAGGAGCGCGGGCGAATCGCGCAATATCGAAAGGGCGCCGCGAGCGCGCCGCAGCAACTCGCGGGGATTTGTCATCGAAGCCAGCGCATTTCCGAGGGTCCCGGCAAACCGCCGGAATTGGCTGCGCCGTCCCCCGGGCAACAGATGCCGTGCAACCGCCATCGCGATAACGCCGGTATCGAGTTGCAAAGCAAGCGGCAGCACTTTTTCCCCGGCCGTCGGATTGAAAGGACTGTAGACCACCATGATGGTGTCGAACAGGTCATCAGCGAGCGCCATTTCGAGCATCTGGTGCCCAGGATCCCCCCGACTGGACTCGGTGATGCCCAGGAACCTGACCTTGCCCTCATCCCTCAGCCGTTCGAGTTCGGGAAACAGGCGGTCACGGACCTCCGCATAGTTCTGCGGCCGAACCCGGTGTAACTGCAGCAGGTCCAGTTCCCCCACCCGACACCGCTTGAGGCTTTTGTCGACGCTGGCCCGGGCCTGCGCCGGACTGATCACCGTTTCGCCCCGGGTCGGAACGAACTTGCTGGCGAGCAGGTAACGGTCCCGCGGAACCCCCGACAACGCTTCGGCCAGTATTTCCTCGCTGTCTGCATAGGCCGCGGCGGTGTCGAAAAAGTTGACGCCGAGGTCCAGGGCATATCTGACAAGTGAGACAACCTGAGACCTCGGAACACTTCTGAGCTGTCCGAACTGGTTGGGGCCGCCGGAACCCAGGCCGAGCAACGACACCTCCAGCCCGGTCCGGCCCAGTCGGCGATAGCGCATTTCCAGGTTGCTCACGGCTGCTCCATCCAACAGGACAAATCCCGACCGAGCATCTCTTCCAGCCTCGATATGTCGGGCCGGTACGCGTTCAACAGCCTCACCCGGGTCTCCGGCGCAATGGAGTCGCGGCGCAATATCCGGTCTCGCGTCCGCTCGCGCAAACGCATCAACCGCTCCTCCCCCACCAGTCGACCGACCAGTTGCACCCCTCGTGGCCGGGTCCGGCTTCCACCGATCAGCCGGTAGAGGATTCGGGACCGTGGGATGCCTCCACGATTGAATTGCGTGGAGAGGTCCGGCTCGAAGGTATCATCAACCTCGAGGAAGCGAAACAGCGCACGCATGTAGCCGGCAGCATCCATCGCCAGGTCCTCCATCAAGGAGACCTTCACTTGGCTGAAACTGTCCAGGTACGCCCCGACCTGATCGGCAAAATGACCGACAGCCTGATAATGCCAATGATAGTGCCAGCCGCGCGCAATGCGTTCGCCTTCCGCCTGAAGCCCTTCCTCGAAGGTCAGCCATTCGCGGCCCTGCCGCTTGAGGTGCTGATAGTACGCAAATGCCAGCTCGGCGGGATTGCGCAAGGTAATGAGAATCTTCGGATCGCCGAGATAGCGGCGAATCAAGGGAATCGCATGTTCGTGGTGGTAAAGGTAACTGACGCTGGCCTCGCCGATGATCCGGGCGCTGCCGGCTGCGTCGAAAAGGCTCTCATACTCGGCGCGGTCCGTCACCACGGGCTTTTTTCCGTCACCAGGTCCGGTGCCGAATCCCTGCGGAAACAGCGAGGCAAAATATTCCGGGCCCTTTTTGTGGCTCATATAAATTTCGGGATGCTGCCGCAGGTAGAAATACTGCGATGTCGTGCCAGTCTTGGCGGCGCCAACATGAAGGAAATTCGGCAGGGGCATTGGGCCGATACTACACGTGTGTTGGTCCCGGGGTCGATCGTCTGTTCCGCCCGACGGCGGCAACACAGCTCGGCTTGAGGGCCAGGCGTGAGCAAGAGGTCAAAAAAATGCTCTGACCCCTTTTTTCGACCCCTTTTTCCTTTTACGCCGTAGTCATACAGCAGCTACCAGGCGGTTTTGCGCAAGGCGCGGGTAATCATCTCCGTCAACTATTGGCGGGCCTCATGCAGGACGGCGATGCCGCCTGTGCCAAGGCGCCAGCAGGAATGGACATCAGGAGGGCCGACGCTACGGTCAGGATCTGCATGCGTGTGTTGTTGAAGTGCATGACCCGGATCATCCGTCCGCACCGTTCGGCATGTCAAATGCAGCCACGCATGACCGCAAATGAATGGCGTTGACCGGTTTGTTTTCGAAGCCCATCACGGTATCCCGAGGTGCCATCGGCCGATGCTAGAATGAATCTTCAATCGGCACCCGGGAGCATTGAGTGCCCGTAGACGGCTCCGTAGCATCGTTCCGCGAGCGTTACCGGCGTGAGGAGATCCATGGCCGCTACTACGGCTGGGCGCACCTCGCTTTCACCAGCGTGGTGTGCCTCGCGACGGTCGGCTATGCCGCGCTGATGGTCGACCATCCCTCCGCCACGGAATGGCTGACCGTTCCGGTGGTGTTCCTTTACGCGAACCTCGTCGAATATCTCGGCCATCGCGGGCCCATGCACCATCCCGTGCGCTGGCTGCGCCTGCTCTATCAACGGCATACCCGGCAGCATCACCGATTTTTTACGGACCAGGCAATGAGCTTCGAGCGCAGCGAGGATTTCAAGGCGGTACTGTTTCCACCGGTGATGATCCTCTTCTTCATCGGCGGATTCGGCGTGCCGATGTGGCTCGCTTTGCACTTCCTGGCCACCGACAACGTCGCATGGATGGCTGTAGCCACGGCCATCGCGTATTACCTGAACTACGAGTGGCTGCACTTCGCATACCACTGCGATCCGGCTTCGCGCATCGGTCGTATCCCGGGAGTCCAGGCTCTGCGCCGGCTACACCTTCTGCACCACCGGCCGAAACTCATGATGAGTAAGAATTTCAATATCACCTATCCGATCGCCGACGTTCTGTTTCGCACGCTCCAGCTCGACCCCGACAAGTAACGGGGCAAACCTGAGACACGTGTTTGCACGTTGTCTCCAAACTCCCCGCATACTGCTAATATTCAGTGCGCACAGTTCAGCAAATGGACCAATGGCCGGATCCGCAAAAATGGGTCAGAGCCCTTTTCTGCGTTTGACCAAGGACTCTGATCCTATTTTGCACTGCGCTCGGCTCACCCAGCCGGGGTCGGCGGGTCGCCTACGGCTTCAATGAACTAATTGCAGCAGTTCACGCTCCAAATCCGTGCTGCAACTTCGAACAGGGAGAATACATAATGACGAATACCATTCAGGAAGGCGGTTGTGCATGCGGCGCCGTTCGCTTCTCGATTTCGGCGGAACCCGCTTTCACCGCCCATTGCCATTGCCGCGATTGTCAGAAGATGACCGGGGCGCACATGGCAACCGTCGCTGGCATCCCCGAAAGCGGGTTCGAACTGACCCAGGGAGAGCCCAGGGCCCACATAACCATCGGCGAATCCGGCAAAGAAGTGTACCGGCGCTACTGCAGTGAATGCGGCTCCACCCTCTATTCAACGGCCGTATCGGCGCCCGGCATGGTATTCGTGGAGGCGGGCAGCCTCGACGACGCCAGCGGCTTGCAGCCTTCCATGCACATATTCACACGAAGCGCTCAGCCCTGGGCCCGGATACCTTCCGACATGCCCTCTTTCGCTGCCATGCCCACGGGCTGAAAGAATGGAACTAGGGCTCTGACCCCTTTTTTCCGGCGGATTAAGGTGCTTTCAGCTCTGGCTGGCCCCGGACGCTGAATTCGAAGATGTCATCGCGCGAATAGTGGCCGATGACATTGAAATCCATACGGCTGCGCACGATGTCGTCGAGATCGATATCCGCCATGAGAACACCCTCCTCGCCGACCAGCGGGCCGGCCAGAATTTCGCCAAGCGGCCCGACGATGACGCTGCCGCCGGCCGAAAGCACCTCGGGTCTGTCTGCGGCGAGTTCGCTCTGCAGGTGTTCGGGGAAATCGCTCTTGCGGAAATACTGGTTGCAGCCGATCACGTAGCAACGACCTTCGCAGGCGATGTGCCGCATCGTGGCCACCCACGAGTCGCGTGAGTCCGCCGTCGGGGCGAGATAGATCTCGACACCCCTGCGATACATGGCCATCCGCGCCAGCGGCATGTAGTTTTCCCAGCAGATCAGTCCGCCCAGTTTGCCGATTTCGGTGTCGAAGGCGCACAGGGTGGTGCCATCGCCCTCGCCCCACACCAGGCGTTCGGCAGCCGTGGGCTTGATCTTGCGGTGTTTGCCGAGCAGTTGCCCGTTCGGGCCGAAATAGAGCAGGGTGCAGTACAGCGTCTTGCTGACGCGATCGCGCTCGGTCACGCCGACCGCGAGGAAAACGGAGTGCTCCCGGGCGCATTCCGCCAGCCGGTCCGTATGTTGCGACGGCACCTCGACGCTGTTTTGCCAGTACTCGTGAAACTGCTCGCGCCCGGCCTGTGTCCGGCTGCCGACGACGGTGCCGAAACCCAGGCCAGCCGGATAGCCGGGGATAAACGTTTCCGGGAATACGACCAGCTTGCAGCCGGACTGCGCAACTTCCCCGGTCAGCCGGATCACCTTCTCCAGCGAGCCCTCGATATCGAAGATCGCCGGCGTCGCCTGGACACAGGCGGCTTTGAATTTTCTGCTTTCCATATACCCCTCCTGGTCCTCCCGGGATTTACGAGCCGCTGCCGATGAAGCCGGTGATGCGCGCAATGAGGTCGTCTCGCTCGGCGGTATCAAAGAGGTGCTGCGCGTGCGCGCTCCCCGGGTAGACCTTGATGGTCTTGGGTTCGACCGACGCCTCGTATATGGCCATGACCCGGTTGTACAGGTCCTCGTCTCGGGAGACGACAAAGAGCTTGTCAATCGATGCCGACGCCAGGGCCGGCCCCCCGGCCGGCGCCAGCAACACCACTTTACTGATCGGGACGGGTTCCTGGGCCAGAGCCGTCAAGACGGCTGCCCCGCCCATGCTCGCCCCGACGATGCTGATGTCTTCAAGGCCCTGTTTCTCCAGCCAGGCGACCGCCCCGAGAATGTCATACATTTTCCGCAGACTGTTGCCGGCCTTGCTGTCGCCATAGCCACGAAAATCGATCGCCAGAGCCGATACGCCTTGCTCCTGCAATGCCTGCGCCAGAAAGTACCAGCTCTCCTTGTCGTAAATGGCGCCGTGGGCGAATATCACGGCCTTGTTTTTGCAAGCGGCAAACCAGGCGGCTTCGATACTGCCGCCGTCCTGCGTGTCGAAGCGCACCAGATCGAATGACTGCGACATCACCGGAGAGCCGCTCAGGCACCATCCGAGTGCGACCAGAACCACAAGTCGGCTGCGATGCATGCCCGTCCCACCCCTGCTGCGCCGGTTCCAACCATGCTACGGGTGCACGCCAGCGACTGGCAAGCCACCCGGTGCGGGCAGTCTTACTTTTCCTTCACTACCATCCCGCCCTTCATCACGAAGGTCACGTCCCGCAGCGGCGCGAGACCCTGCGACGGATCGCCTTTCACCGCCACCAGGTCCGCCAACAGCCCTTTCCGCACCCGACCCCGGTCGGCGAGACCCAGCACGCCCGCATTCACCGACGTCGCCGCCCGCAGAACCTCGATGGGCGTCATGCCGTACTCGATCATCAGGTCCATTTCGTCCGCATTATCGCCGTGATCGAAGACACCCACGTCACCGCCCATCCCGATCACCACGCCCGCCTTGCG
>JASFKQ010000140.1:0-9839 GCA_050118555.1 Lysobacterales bacterium | reverse complement strand
CGGCATGCTGCTGTTCAACGGTCAGCACGTGCGAATGTCCGTGACCCTGCCGGCGGGCACCCACAACGCGCAGCCGTTCCGCGACGGCGTGCTGTTCAACGACACCCGGTCGGACAGCGTGCGCTACGCAGGCCGCGGCGAGCGCAACGAAGACCGGTCGCTTCCCGTTCCGCGGTACGACCCCGGCGAACTGACCCACACCGACCTCGATGACAGCCGCATCGCGCGCCAGGGCTTCGCGCGCGGCCTATGCGTGTTGTCCGACCGGGTGGTGGCGGGCGGCTCGTCGCCCTCGACCATCACCTTGTACGACCTCAAGGAAAGCCGCCAGCTGATGTCCGTCCGGATGAGTACCGACATCCGGAACGCCATACACGGCTTGGAACCGTGGCCATTCGATTGAGAATCGGGGCAATGCGCGGGCTAGCGACCCGCGTCCCTGACGCGCGCCGGCAGCGCTTCCAGGATATCGGCAAGCTCGTCCCGCCACAGATCCAAATGTGCTTCGTAATGCCGCCACTTGCCCAGTGAAGAAGTGTAGATAGGCTGGCGCACCTGCTCTGACGAAGCGGTTTTCACCGCCCGCTTCGTTTCCCAGGGGCGCAGGCAGGCTTCCTCGAACTCCAGCCCGCAGTGGTCCAGAATCCGTCGCACCTGGCCCTCGAGGTCGAGCACGGTGTCTTCGTAGTGCACGTCCAGCACTTTGCCGGGCAACACGTTGCGCCAATGCTCCATCGTTTCGTGGTACTGCCGGTAGTAATCGGCCAGATCGATCATGTCGTAGGTGAAGTGCTGGCCCTTGCCGTACAGCTGCTTATAGTTGCCGAGCAGGGTATCCAGTGGATGTCGGAGTGTATTGATGACCGTCGCGTTCGGCAGAATCAGGTGCAGGAAACCGATCAGGGGGTAGTTGTTGGGCAGCTTGTCGGTGAACCGGGGCTTGTCGGTCTCGCGATAGGGCCGGGTTTTTTTCAGGTAGCGCAATCCCAGCGACCGCCAGTCCCGGCTGCGCAGCGCCGTGAGGACCCTGGGAAATCGCATGTTGTCCGGCCGGTAGCGACCCAGCATGTTGGTCAGGTTGCCCAGCTCAGGAAGTTCCGCAGTGCCTTCGACCTGGCTGTGGCTGGCCAGGATCTGCTCGACCAGCGTCGAGCCTGATCGCGGCAGACCGACGATGAGGATCGGATCCGGCGCGTCATGGCCCGCGCTTTCGTTCTCGGCCAGGAACTCGGCGCTGAACACCTCCCGGATTTCCTTCTGACGGCTGGCGAACTCGTTCGGGTCATAGTAGACCTGCTCTCGCTGCCGCTGGTTACCGGTGTCGTAATAGTGCCAGGCGCGATCGTATTCGCCCCGGTCTTCGAATGCCTTGCCCAGCGCAAAGCGGATATGGATGTCCGCCGAGGCGCTGAGTCCGCCGCTCTCGATCTGGGCCAGCATGGCTTCGATTTCCCGGTCCTCGAAACGGAAGACCTTGAGGTTTGCCATGCTCCAGTAGGCTTCCCCGAATTCCGGTCGCAGACGTATCGCCTCGCGATAGGCCGACAGCGCGGCCTCCTGGTCCCCCAGGGTTTTCAGCACATGGCCGTAGCCGTGGTGGACGTTGGCGATTTCCGGGTTGAGCTCGATTGCCCTGGCAAACGCCCGCGCGCCCTTTTCAGGCTGGCCGGCCGGTCCGTAGGCGCTGGCCAACAGTCCCCAGGCGGCAGCGTGCCCCGGCTCCAGCCGGGTTGCGGTGCGGTACGCCTCGATCGCCTGTTCCCGCTTGCCGCGTTCCAGCAGCAGTGAACCCAGACTGAGCCAGGCCGACACGTAATCGGGCGCTACCTGAGTGGCACGCCTCAGCAGCGCTTCCGCGTCGTCTATCTTCTTGTCCTGCTTGCAGTAGGCGTTGGCGAGGAACACCATCGCATCGACGTTGTCTGGGCTTTTGCGAAGCACGCCCTGGAGCGTACGCACGGCTTCCTCCAGGCGACCGGCCTTGAGATGATCGGCCCCGAGGGCGACGTCGCCCTTCTCGGGGTCCCTCTCGAAATATTCCTGGAAAGCCTCATCGGCTTCGGCGCCACGCCCCACCGCGGCCAGCGCCCGGCCCAGCTTCTTGTGGGCGAGCGGCAGCGTGGGTTCGAGTTCAATAGCCTTCTCAAGACAGGGAATGGACTCCTTGATCCGGCCCTGCAGGCCCAGAATGCTGCCCAGGTCCTCGTGCAGTTGTGGGTAGTTGGGGCGCAACTCCAGCGCGAACCGGATCTGCTGTTCCGCCTCCGGCAAACGATTCTGCTTCATCAGCGCGTGACCGAGCAGACGCATGTGGTCCGCGCAACCCGGGTGCAGTTCGAGATAATCCCTGCAGATTTCTTCCGCGCGCAACGGGCGCGCCGCCCTCAGGGCGTTTACCGCGGCATGCAGGCTCTGTTCACGCTCTTCGTCAGGGCCGGATTCGCCGATGGGGGATTCAATGGCCATAATGTGGGGCACCTCAGTCACAAGGATAATGTCGATGATGGCTTCGCTCAAACGAACGGCGCTTCTATTGGCCCTGCTGGCGACTCTTGCCGGTGGTTCGGCACGCGCCGACGGGACCCTGGTCATCGTCGGCGGCGCGCTTGAACCAGACAACCGGGCCGTCTACGAAGCATTCGTTGACGCGCTGCCCGACGCGGGCAAGGTTGTCATTGTACCTGTGGCCAGCGGCAGCCCGGTGCAATCGGCCCAGGACTTCTCGGCCAGGCTGCGGGAGTACGGTGTCGCCGCCGACCGCCTGGAAACGTACCCACTGGCCGTGATGGACGATGAACACACACCGGACGTGGACGAGAGCCAATGGCGGGACCGCGCCTGGGACACCAACCGGGTCACGGCTCTGGGGGCCCCCGCCGGTTTCTGGTTCACCGGCGGCGACCAGATCCGGATCACGGAGGCGCTGACCCGGGACCGCTCCGAACCATCCCCTCTGCTGCAGCTGATCCGCAAGCGACTGGCTGCCGGCGCCGTGGTGGGAGGCAGCAGCGCCGGCGCCGCAATCATGGGCCGCCATATGATCGCCGGTGGTTCGAGTTTCCCGGCGCTGCTAGAGCCCGCCAATCGAAACTACGTCTCGACCGACCAGGAGACGAACGGGCGGCTGCTGCTGACGCAGGGGGCAGGGTTCCTGCCGCAGGGCCTGGTCGACCAGCATTTCGGCGCCCGCGCCAGGCTCGGCCGGCTGGTTCGCGCACTGGCCGAGACCGGAGAGACCTTTGGCTACGGCATTGACGAAGACACGGCCATGGTGGTGGACCTGGGCGCCGGCCAGGCCACGGTGCTGGGAAGCGGCGGGATCACGTTGCTCGATGCGTCGGGCGCCGAGTTCGACCTCGCCCGGGGCGACCTGGCCGGGCGGCTGTCGATTGGATTCGCCGCGCCCGGCGCTCGCTTTCCTCTGGGCCATTGTGAATTTTCCGGCGATCCCGGCTCGACCGTTCGAGGCCGCGAATCGCACGATCAAGCGGTCGCAAACGGCGGCGGCATGGCTTTCGCCCACTCCACCCTCGAGGAGCTGCTCGGAAGCGACCTGCTGGACAACTCGGTGTCCAGTCGACTCGAGCGATACAGCGTGCGGGCCGACGGCGCCATGCTCGTCTACGCCTTCACCGAAACCGATGCCAGTGTAGGCTACCGGACGGAAGAAGACGGGCCGGTCCGCTACTCGGTCTGCAACGTACGCTTCGACGTGAAGCGCACGGCCTGGGAACCGGCGCGGGATCCTCATTGAAGGACGGACGCGCCGGATCTTCGGCTCAATTGTTGCTCGGAAAGGTGTACTGGGCCTGTTCGCGGACGCCGCCCGAGGGCCAGCGCTGGGTGACGGTCTTGCGGCGGGTGTAGAAACGCACGGCATCCGGGCCGTAGGCGTAAAGGTCGCCGAACAGGGACCGCTTCCAGCCGCCGAAACTGTGGTAAGCCACCGGCACCGGCAGGGGAACGTTCACACCCACCATGCCCACCTTGATGTTGTCACTGAAGTAGCGCGCCGCTTCTCCGTCCCGGGTGAAGATGCAGGTGCCGTTCCCGTACTCGTGAGCGTCGATCAGGTCCATCGCTTCCTGCATGCTTCCCGCGCGGACCACGCAGAGCACGGGTCCGAAAATCTCGTCGGTGTAGATCTTCATTTGCGGCGTCACGCGGTCGAACAGGGTACCGCCCAGGAAAAAGCCTTCCTCGTGGCCCTCGACCTCGAGCCCGCGGCCGTCCACGACCAGTTCGGCGCCCTCTTCCACGCCGCTGTCGATGTAGCCGCGGACCTTGTCGCGGTGGGGCCCCGTTACGAGCGGGCCCATGTTGTTGGCGTTGTCGCAACCCGGGCCCACTTTCAGTCCGGCCAGTTCCCGTTTCAGGCTGCTGACCAGCGTATCGGCCGTGTCATCGCCCACCGCCACGGCGACCGAGATAGCCATACAGCGCTCACCGCAGGAGCCGTATGCCGCGCCCATCAACGCGGAAACCGCGTTGTCCATGTCCGCGTCGGGCATCACGATGGCGTGGTTCTTGGCCCCGCCCAGCGCCTGCACGCGCTTGCCGTGGGCCGTGCCGGTGCGGTAGATGTATTCCGCCACCGGCGTCGAGCCGACAAAGGAAACGGCCTGCACGCGCGGATCCTTCAGCAGCGTATCGACCGCTTCCTTGTCGCCGTTGACGACGTTGAACACGCCGTCGGGCAGGCCCGCTTGATGGAACAATTCGGCGATGTACAACGGCGCCGAGGGATCGCGCTCGGATGGCTTCAGCACGAAGGTGTTGCCGCAGACGATGGCCATCGGGTACATCCACATCGGCACCATGGCGGGAAAATTGAAAGGCGTGATGCCGGCAACCACGCCCAGGGGCTGAAACTCGCTCCAGCTGTCGATGGCCGGGCCCACGTTCTTGCTGTGTTCGCCCTTCAGGAATTCCGGCGCGCCGCAGGCATATTCGACCACCTCTATGCCGCGCTGCAGTTCCCCCAGCGCATCGTGCAGAACCTTGCCGTGCTCCTCGGTGATCCGTTCGACGATGGCGTCCGAATGCTGCTCCAGAAGTTCCTTGAAGCGGAACATGATGCGCGCACGCTTGAGCGGCGGCATGTCGCGCCACGCGGGAAAGGCCGCATGCGCGGCGGCGATCGCGTCTTCGACCGTTCCCTTGTCCGCCAGTGCTACCCGGCGCACCGCCCGGCCAGTGGCAGGGTCATAAACATCCTGGCTGCGCGCTCCACCCGGCACCGTGCGACCATTGATGAAGTGGCCGACCGTCTCCGGGGACTCGATGGTTGAAATGGCTTCGGTATTCATTCGGTGTTCCTTCTCTCGTTCTCAGTCCAGCGTGTCCAGCACCTTGCGGATCTTCTCTACCGTCATGGTGATGTCTTCGGGCCGCGAATTCAAAAATGGCGAAAACTGCAGGATGTCCATGCCGTTGCGGACCACCAGGTCTTCCTCCCAGAAACAGCGCTTGTGGACTTCAAGGCCGCGGGCGCCCGGGGCGCCGGGCCGGGCTGCCAGGTCTACGCCGCCCATCAGTCCGAAATTCCGCACGTCGGTGACCAACGGGTGGTCCGCCAGCGAATGCAATGCGTCTTCGAAATGACGCTCCAGCGAGCGGGCCTGTTCGAAGGTGCCTTCCTCGACGTAGGCATCGATGGCGGCTGCGCCTGCCGCGGCAGCCACCGGGTGCCCGGAATAGGTGTAGCCGTGGAACAGCTCGATGGCCTGTTCGGGGCCCTCCATGAAGGCCTGGTAAATCTCGTCGCGGACCATCACGGCACCCATCGGAATAACGCCGTTGGTCAGCCCCTTGGCCATATTGATGATGTCGGGCTTAACGCCGAAACGCTGCGCACCGAATGCGTCGCCGACGCGGCCGAAAGCCGTGATGACCTCGTCGAAAATCAGCAGGATGCCGTACTTGTCGCAAATCTTCCGCAGGCGCTCGAGATAGCCCTTGGGCGGCGGCAGGATACCCGCCGAACCGGCCACGGGTTCGACGATCACCGCCGCGATGTTGCCGCCGTCGTGCAGCGCCGCCAGCCGCTCCAGTTCGTCGGCCAGGTGGCCGCCCCATTCCGGCTGGCCGCGGCTGAACGCATTGTGTTCCTGGTCGAGGGTGTGGGGCAGATGGTCGACACCCGGTAACAGGCTGGAGCCGAACGCTTTTCGGTTGGGTGTCATTCCGCCCACGGACATGCCGCCGAAATTGACCCCGTGGTAGCCCTTCTCCCGCCCGATCAGCCGGGTGCGGTGGCCTTCGCCACGGGCGCGGTGGTAAGCCAACGCGATCTTCAGGGAGGTGTCCGCGGATTCGGAGCCGGAATTCGTGAAGAACACGCGGTTGAACCCCTCCGGACCGAGCGCGGTGACTTTCTCCGCCAGCTCGAAGACGCGATCGGAGCCCGCCTGGAAGCCCAGCGAATAATCCAGCGTGGCGACCTGTTTGCTGACCGCTTCCACGATGCGCGGATGACAGTGGCCGAGACCGCTGGTCCAGAGCCCGGAGAACGCGTCGTAGACCTTTCGGCCGTCCGCCGTGTGGTAGTAATGTCCCTCCGCGCCTACGAACAGCCGCGGCTGCTTCTTGAAGTCGCGATTGGCGGTGAACGGCATCCAGTACGTTTCAATGGCGGCGGGGTTGATACTCATGGGGAATCCTCTGGCGGCAACACGATGTCAATCAAGCGTTAATTATAATAAACGTTATTCGTCATTTCCACGCTGAATTGCCGGTTACTTCGATATCTTGTTAAGTATATTGGGTTTACGCTGCATTCTTGCACGTGGGCATCGGCATCGTGCAGGCCGTGCCCGATCATGATGCACCGGGTCCGGATCGCGCTCCGTCTTGAAGCACCCGGATCGGTGTCGGGACCCGCATGGACCGAACCAAGTCACTGATTTTCGATGATTAACACCTGATGGCACCAATCCTGCATTACCAGTGTACGAGGAGGTCAGCGCCTGCGCGGCACTTTCCACTTGCTTGAACCTGAACCGGGAGAGTACGAACAATGAATCGCACACTGGGATCGATCGGACTGACTGCCGCACTACTGGCCGTTTCGGCGCCGGCCTTCGCCGTGGACCTGTCCGCGAACATCGGCTACAACTCGCAATACATCTTCCGCGGTATTCCGCAGAAGAACTCCTCCGCCTTCGGAGGCCTCGACCTGAATGCCGGCGGCTTCTATCTCGGCACCTGGGGCGCGGACGTCGGCGACGGCCTCGAAGTCGACTATTACGGCGGCTACGGCTTTGACGCCGGACCCGTCAGCCTGAGTGTCGGTGGCACCATCTACACCTACACTGGTGATTTCGACGACACGTACAAGGAAATCAACCTCAGCGCGGGCTGGAGCTTCCTGACTTTCGACGTGGCGGTCGGCAACTATGAAAACTTCGGCGGCCCGACGCTGGACTACGAATACTATTCCGTGACGGCTGAGTACAACGGCTTCTACGGCCGCGCCGCGACATTCGCCAACGATTTCGACGGCAGCTACTTCGAAGCGGGCTACGGCAATACGCTGAGCGTGCAGGACACCGACCTGCTGGACTACACCTTCTCGGTCCTGTACAGCGATTCGACCCTGCTCGGGGGCTCTTCGGACTGGAATATGGTGCTGACCCTGAGCAAGAGCTTCGACCTTTGAAACAATAACGTGTGATGTACCGTCGGGCGAAGCCCCAACGGGCTTCGCCCGTCCACTTTTTCAGATCGTTGGCGGCGAATTGGCGCTGACGATCAGTGCGGGCACATCGCCCGTGTTGCGGAATCGGTGGGGCAGGCGACTGTCGAAGTAGTAGGAATCGCCCGGCCCCAGTTGCCAGGTAGTGCCTGCCACGGTCAGCTCGAGCTCCCCTTCGACAACCACGCCACCCTCCTCCCCCGAGTGGGTGAGCAAATCCTCCCCGGTATCCGCCCCGGGTTCATACGTCTCCCGCAAAATGGACATCCTGCGGTCGCGGCGCGACGCGGCAACCAGGCGGTACTGGATCGCCCCGGTGCCTACGTCCGGCATATCGCCGGCCCTGAACACAACACGCTCCTCGGACGCCATGTCGCGGGTAAAGAACTCGGCCATGGTCATGGGAAAAGCCGCCAGCACCTTTTGCAGGCTGCCCACCGACGGGCTCACCCGGTCCTGCTCGATCAGCGAGATCATTCCGTTGGTGACACCCGCACGCTTCGCCAGCTCCCGCTGGCTGAGCCCGAAGGCCGTACGCACCGCCCGCAGTCGTTTGCCGACTTCGACGTTCACCCGACCCTGCCGTTGAAAATATTTAACACCGGCACAGCTTACTCAAATGCCCGGCGTAACTTCAAGCAGGTATGACGGCCAACGGTCCGTGCAGTCCACGTTGACCCAATGGAACGCAAAAGGGCCGCAAAGGACGCAAAATACCTAGGGTATGGCTTCGTCAAAGCACCGGGCGCCGAATGCTTGCTCGACCTCGTTGGACCTGTTCAAGAGCAAGTCATTTCCGCTGAGGACGCAGAGAACGCTGTGTTGCAGGGAAACAGGGTACATCGCCACCCTGCGCCGTATTTGATTTTTCAGCGCGTTCGGCGCCCTTTGCGTTCCGCTCTTCGCTTGCCCTGACTATCCCTCCAGCGCCTCGAGGGCAGGGACATACTCGTAGCCGAGGTCGCGGGCGACGTCCTTGTAGGTGACTTGCCCGCGGTAGACATTGAGCCCGTTCAGCAGGTGTGGATCGTCCAGCATGGCCTGTTTGGGTCCCTTGTCGGCCAGCGCCAGCGTGAACGGAAGCGTCGCGTTATTGAGCGCGAACGCCGAGGTGTGAGGCACCGCGCCCGGCATATTGGCGACACAGTAGTGGACGATGCCGTCGATGATGTAGGTCGGCTCGGCATGCGTGGTCGGTTTGGAGGTTTCAAAACAGCCACCCTGGTCAATGGCGACATCCACCAGCACCGACCCATTGCGCATGATCTTGAGGTCCTCCCGCGTCACGAGCTTGGGCGCGGCCGCCCCGGGGATCAGCACTGCACCGATCACCAGATCGGCGTCACGGATGTGCTTTTCGATCGAATCCACGTTCGAATACACCGTTGCGACGCGGCTTTCGAAATTGGCGTCGAGGAAACGCAGGGTTTCGAGGTTCCGGTCCATGATCACGACCCGAGCACCCAGGCCGACCGCCATCTGACAGGCATTGAAGCCGACGACCCCGCCGCCGATGATGACCACCTTGGCGGGCTCAACGCCGGGGACACCGCCCAGCAGAATGCCCGAACCGCCCTGGGCCTTCTCCAGGCATCTGGCGCCCGCCTGAATGGAGAGGCGTCCCGCCACTTCGGACATGGGCGCCAGCAAGGGAAGATGACCCTGGTCGTTCGTCACCGTCTCGTATGCGATGCAGGTCGCGCCGCTTTCCACGAGATCGGCGGTCTGGGGTGCGTCGGGGGCCAGATGAAGGTACGTGAACAGGGTGTGGTCCTCACGAAGCATCGCACGTTCCACGGCCTGCGGTTCCTTGACCTTGACGATCATCTCGGCGGTATCGAAAACCTCCTCGGCAGCCGGGAGGATCGTGGCTCCGGCCGCCTCGTATTCGGAGTCATCGACCCCGATACCGGCGCCTGCGGCCGCCTGTACATAGACTTCGTGTCCACGGTGCGCGAGTTCCCGCACCGAGGCGGGCACGAGGCCCACGCGGTATTCGTTGTTCTTGATTTCCTTGGGTACACCGACTTTCATGGGAAACTTCCCTCGTATGTTTGTTATGCCAATTTTACGTGTCAAAACATGGTTTTTTATGCTCTAAAATCACATAAAGTAGGATATTATCCTGTGTATTAAACTAAAT
>JASFKQ010000139.1:0-9840 GCA_050118555.1 Lysobacterales bacterium | reverse complement strand
GCAGGAAATCGGCGCGCCGGCCGATCGCGGCTTCGTATTCGACAATGAGACGCCGCCGCACCGTGTCTGGCTGGAAGAATTCGAACTGGCCAGCCGCCCGGTTACCAATGGTGAATTCCTAGAGTTTGTCGAGGACGGTGGATACGCATCTCCCGCCTTATGGCTGTCCGACGGCTGGTCCACCGTTCAATCCAGCGGCTGGTGTCGGCCGCTTTACTGGCAGGACGACGGCGAGACGATGTTTACCCTGGGCGGCCTGAAACCGTTCGATCCGGCCGCACCGGTTTGCCACCTGAGCTACTACGAGGCAGATGCCTACGCTCGCTGGTCCGGCGCACGCCTGGCGACCGAGGCCGAATGGGAAACGGCGTCCGGCCGGGAGGAGATCCGGGGCAATTTCGTCGAATCAGGCCACCTGCACCCGGTGGGGACGGATGGCGCCGGCCTGCAGCAGTGCTATGGCGACGTCTGGGAGTGGACCTCGAGTCCCTACGCGCCATATCCGGGCTTCGAACCGCTCGAGGGTTCCCTGGGCGAGTACAACGGCAAGTTCATGTGCAGCCAGATGGTCCTGCGCGGGGGCTCATGCGCGACGCCAGCAGACCATATCCGGCCGACGTACCGCAATTTCTTCTATCCGCACCAACGCTGGCAGTTCAGCGGTGTGCGGCTGGCGAGGAGTCCGGCATGAGCCAGGTTGCGACACGCGGCGATGGTTTGCCGGTGCGCCTGCTGGACCTTCATCCTCCGCGGGGCAATTTCCGTGAAGCTGCGCTGAAGGGCCTCATGGCCAGGCACAAATCGATTTCACCGAAATACTTTTACGACGCCAGGGGCTCAGCGCTCTTCGAAGCGATCACGGAATTGCCCGAGTATTATCCGACCCGCACGGAGCTTTCGATCATGGAGGGCTACCTCGGCGAGATGTCCGATCGTGTGGGCCCGGAAGTCAGCGTTATCGAATTCGGTGCAGGCTCCGGTCTGAAGACCCGCGAGTTGCTGGCGGGACTGCACAAACCCGTAGCATACGTGCCGGTGGAAATATCCCGGGATTACCTGCTGGAATCGGCCGAGGCGATTGCGCAGGAGTTTCCGTCCATAGAAGTCCTGCCGGTTTGCGCGGATTTCACCCGTCCGTTCCAGTTGCCTGATCCGGGTAGCCCACCGCGGCGAAACCTGGTCTATTTTCCCGGCTCCACGATCGGCAATTTCACACCACCGCAGGCGCGCAAACTTCTGGATGTCATGCATACGGAAGCCGCGGACGGCGGCGCGTTGCTGATCGGCGTGGACCTGTGCAGGGATCGGAACACCCTGGAACTGGCTTACAACGACCCGGAAGGCGTGACCGCGGAATTCAACCTGAATCTGCTGGCACGCATGAACCGGGAATTGGGTGCGAATTTCGACCTGTCGCTCTTTTCGCATCGTGCGGACTGGAACGCCGGCGACGGCCGTATCGAGATGCGGTTGATCAGCCAGGTGGATCAGGGGGTCGATGTGGCAGGGGTGAGCATCCCCTTCCGCAAGGGCGAGGCCATCCTCACCGAATATTCGCATAAGTACGAGCTTGCCGAGTTCGAGGCCCTGGCCGGCGGTTCGGGTTTCGCGGTGGAGCAGGTCTGGACAGACCCGGAAGCCCTGTTCAGCGTGCAGTTCCTGACGCGAGCCTGATGGGTGCTGTGGCCGGCCCGTACATTAATGACCGTCTGATGCAGGTTTATTGACATAAATCTACATCTTGGCACTTTTTGCCGGTATCCTCACACATGGCTGTAATTCGACATTGCAGTCGTTGCCGTCGAGCGAGAAGACAGGAATACATTAGGCAGCCATCCCGGACGAGGCGGGCTGCAAGAACCAAACCAATCGGAGATTTCTCATGAGAATCGGTGTACCGAGAGAGACTTTCGCGGACGAAAAGCGCGTGGCGACGACGCCGGACGTGGCCGCTCAGCTGATCAAGCTGGGCTTTGACGTTTCGGTGGAGACGAACGCCGGCGCCGCCGCCAATTTTTCGGATGCGGCCTACGAGGCTGCGGGCTGTTCCATCGCCGCCGGCACGGATGACCTCTGGGGCGGGGCCGACATCATCCTCAAAGTGCGCGGACCCGACGAGGCGGAAGCGGCGCGGCTGAAGAGCGGACAGACACTGATCAGTTTCTTCTATCCGGCACAGAACCAGGACCTGATGAAGCAGCTCAGCGACAAGGGCGTCACCGTGATGGCCATGGACAGCGTGCCACGCATTTCCCGCGCCCAGAAAATGGATGCGTTGAGCTCGATGGCCAACATCGCCGGTTACCGGGCAGTCGTGGAGGCAGCCCAGCACTTCGGGCGTTTCTTCACGGGCCAGATCACGGCCGCCGGCAAGGTGCCGCCCGCCAAGGTGCTGGTGATCGGCGCCGGTGTGGCTGGACTGGCGGCGATCGGCGCAGCCAAGAGCATGGGCGCCATCGTCCGGTCGTTCGACACCCGTCCGGAGGTCAAGGAACAGATCGAGAGCATGGACGCCGAATTCCTGATGCTCGATTTCGAAGATGAGGACGGCTCCGGCGAAGGCGGTTACGCCAAGGTCATGAGCGACGAGTTCATCAAGGCGGAAATGGCCCTGTTCGCGGAGCAGGCGAAGGACGTGGACATCATCATCACCACGGCGCTGATTCCCGGCAAGCCGGCGCCCCGCCTGATTACCGCCGACATGGTGGAATCCATGAAAGACGGCAGCGTGATCGTCGACCTCGCGGCCGAGCAGGGTGGCAATTGCGAACTCACGCAGCCCGGCGAAGTCGTTGTCCGTCACGGGGTCACGATTGTCGGTTACACCGACTTGCCGAGCCGGCTGGCGGCCCAGTCCAGCCAGCTCTATGCAACCAATCTGCGGCACCTGCTGACAGACCTGACGCCCGAGAAGGACGGCCAGATCGTCGTGAACATGGAAGACGAGGTGATCCGCGGCGCCACGATCTGTACGGACGGCGAGGTGACCTGGCCGCCACCGGCGCCCAAAATCTCCGCGGCGCCGCCCAAGCCCAAACCCAAGCCTGCGCCGGCGCCGGTCGAGCCAAAGAAAAAGTCCGTGGCCGGCCCGATCATCGGCATGGTGATTGCGGGCCTGGCTCTGCTTGGCCTGGGTGCGGTATCGCCGCCCTCGTTCATGGCGCATTTCACGGTGTTCGTGCTGGCCTGCTTCGTCGGCTACATGGTGATCTGGAATGTCACACCGGCCCTGCACACGCCGCTGATGAGCGTGACCAACGCGATTTCCAGCATCATAATCATCGGCGCCTTGCTACAGCTGAGCTCGGATGTCGAGGTCATCAAGTGGATCGCAGTGGCGACCGCGGGGGTGACGGCCGTCAACATATTCGGTGGATTTGCCGTTACCCGCCGCATGCTCGAAATGTTCAGGAAGTGAGGAGATCGCGATGAACCCCGGAATCATTAGTAACCCTGGAATCGCGACCGTCTCGTACATCATCGCGATCATCCTGTTCATCCTCGCGCTCGGCGGCCTGTCCAACCAGGAAACGGCCCGGCGCGGCAATTGGTACGGAATCGTCGGCATGGCAATCGCCCTGCTCGCCACCGTACTCGGAAAGGTCACGCTACACTATGAGCACCTGATCGTGGCGCTGCTCATCGGCGGCACGATCGGCATTATCGCCGCTCGCCGCGTGCAGATGACCCAGATGCCGGAACTGGTCGCAATCCTGCACAGTCTGGTGGGTGCGGCGGCCGTTGCGGTGGGTTTCGCCAATTTCATGGACCCGGAGCGTCTGACCCATTTCGGCGGCGTCGAACTGACGATCCACGACGTCGAGACCTACCTGGGTATCCTGATCGGTGCCGTAACGTTTTCCGGCTCCGTGATCGCGTTCGGCAAACTGTCCGGCCGGATCAGCGGCAAGCCGTTGATTCTTCCCGCACGACACTGGCTGAACCTGATCCTGCTGCTGGTCGTGATCTATTTCGCCTACGCTTTCGTGCTGCAATCGGCGGCCGGCGGCGGTCTTCTTCCGCTGATCATAATGACGGCGCTCTCGCTGCTGTTCGGCATCCACATGGTGATGGCGATCGGTGGCGCCGACATGCCGGTGGTCGTTTCCATGCTCAACAGCTACTCCGGTTGGGCGGCCGCGGCGACCGGTTTCATGCTGGGCAACAACCTGTTAATCGTAACCGGCGCGCTTGTTGGTTCCAGCGGCGCGATCCTCAGCTACATCATGTGCCGCGCGATGAACCGCAAGTTCCTGTCTGTGATCGCCGGTGGCTTTGGCACCAGCGAGGGTACGCAGCTGGCAGAGGGCGAATCCCAGGGTGAAGTGCAGCCGATCTTGCCCGAGGAGACGGCCGAACTGCTCAAGGACGCCAAAGAAGTGATGATCATCCCGGGTTACGGTATGGCGGTCGCACAGGCCCAGCACGTGGTTTACGAGATCACACAGAAGCTGCGGGGCCAGGGTGTGAATGTCCGCTTTGGCATCCATCCGGTTGCCGGGCGAATGCCGGGTCACATGAACGTGCTGTTGGCGGAGGCCAAGGTGCCCTACGATATCGTCTTCGAAATGGACGAAATCAACGACGATTTTCCGGACGTGGATGTCTCGATGGTCATTGGCGCGAACGACATCGTCAACCCGTCCGCCCTGACCGATCCCGAGGGGCCAATCGGCGGCATGCCGGTACTGGAATGCTGGAAGGGCAAGACCACGATCGTGCTCAAGCGCAGCATGGCCACCGGCTACGCAGGCGTGCAGAATCCATTGTTCTTCCTGGAGAACACGCGGATGCTGTTCGGCGACGCCAAGGACACGCTGGAAGTCGTCTTCAAGGCGCTTTAGCCTCGGGTCTTGGGGTCAGAGCAGGTCTCGGGGTCAGAGTAAAGGGACAGAGTCCGACTCTGTCCCTTTACTCTGACCCCACTCGTTTCTCTGACCCCACTCGTTCCATCCCCGCCGGGTTGAACGGCGGGTTTTTTTGCGCGTGGAATACGGCGATAAAGTGCCGTGGCCAGCAAAAGGGTCTACAACCCCGGTCCCAGGAGGTACAATTCGGCCTTTGCGCCGGTTTGACCCCGGCGACTCGAGTGAGCGCAGCCCATGATCGAAAAGTGCCCGTCCAGCCCCGTCGGATTTCTCCCCGTCAATCGCCCCGGGCGGCTGGCGAAGTTGGCCTGCCTGTTACTGATTCTGGTCTCGGGTACCTGCCTGGCCCAGCAGGATTCCCCCGCTTCGGAACAGCGGCAGGACGGGTGGAAAATCGACCAATGGTACGTGTTCACGTCACTTTACACGCATCATTTCCACTACAACCCGGACCACGTCGATCAACAGAAGTTGCTTGGTCTGGAGCTCGATATGGAGAATCACTGGGTGTTTGGGTTCGCGTCCTTCGATAACTCATTCGGCCAGCGGTCCGAGTATCTCTACGCCGGCTACAAATGGGCGCTCTTCCATTCCGATTACTGGTATTTCAAGCTGACCGGCGGACTCCTCCACGGCTACAAGGAGCCTTACGAGGACAAGATTCCGTTCAACAACCTCGGCATTGCCCCTGCCGCCGTCCCTACGCTCGGATTCCAGTGGAAACATGCGGTGGTCGAGATCAACGCCGGCGGCCTGTCGGTCATCAACGTGACGGCCGGAATCGCGTTCTGAGTCATCACAGTCATGGGGTCAGAGTAAAGGGACAGAGTCGGACTCTGTCCCTTTACTCTGACCCCCGTCGTTAGAACTCTGTCCCTTTACTCTGACCCCAGCCCTTTCGGCTTGTCCAATTTCCAGAATTCCGCATAGCCGCGCCGGTAATGAAAGCGCTCGAAGACGCGGAGGCCGGCCGATTCGGGTAACTCGTCGCGAAAGGTGATCACGACGCCGTTCGGGTGCTCGCTGAACCACTGCTTCAGATCGGACCGTTCGAGTTCCGGTAGCGGCTGCTGCAGGCGTCCTGGAAAGGCGAGCTGGTTCTTGTAGCCTTGCATCGTGGCGACCGGCACCCCCGATTCCTGCAGGCTGGCGGCCAGGCGGCCGGCCGGCGCCATGTCGAATTCCGCATGCAGCTTCCAGAACGCGACCGAGCCCACGGACAGCAGGATGATTACCGTGGCCACTGCGCGGATTGCGACCGTGCGCGTGGCGATCCGCCCCGCGAGGCCCGCGGCAATCAGGATCATGACGGCCGGCAGTTCGGGGACCGCGTAGTGGGGCTGCTTGCCGCTGACCAGTGACAGCACGAACAGCGATCCAATGATCCAGCACAGCAAGAAGCGCCGGCTGCCCGACCCATCCGCTTGCCAAAGGCTCTTCCAGGTGCTTGGTATCAGCACCCAGGGCAGGGCCAGCGCGGGCACGAATACCAGGTACACCCACCACGGTCTCTCATGCGCGAAGCTCTGCACGACCCGGCCGGACGTCTGCTCGAGCAGGATGGCGCGAGCATACTCGTCGCCGCCGTTCACCGCGGCCAGCAGCGCCCACGTGCCGGCGATAAGAAGGCCGCCCGCTGTGCCGAGCAAGACACCCACGTACCATCTGAGAGGAGCCTTCCGGGCCCCTTCCGACCAGACTGGACCGAGCAATGCCGGTGCGACGACATGCACCAGCGCCACGGGGCCCTTGGCCAGGACGGCAAGCCCCAAACCTATGGCCATCAGGATCCATCCTCCCGGGCCCGGCCGGGAGCCCGCACGCCACAGACCGGTCAGCGCAAGCAGCACGCAGGTGGTCAACAAGGCGTCGTACATCAGCATCTGGCCGTAGACCACCCAGCCGAGCGAGCCGGCCATGAGCCAGGCCGCGGCCTGGCGGACGCGGCGGTCATGTGGATAGAGCCCGCCAGCCAGGCGCCAGGTCAGGACCGTTCCCGCCAGCGTGGCGAGCGGCCCGACCAGACGGGGCCACCAGTCGTTCACGCCGAACACGCTCCAGCCCAGGTGGATCAGCCAGAAGATCAAAGGCGGCTTGTGCGAGTACGGCACGCCGTTCATGTGCGGCACGAGGAAGTCGCCGCGCAGCCACATCTCCCACGCAACGCCGGCCGCGCGGGTCTCTTCCAGGGGCGTCAGGGGGCGGGCAAACAATGCCCAGATGCCCGGCAGAAGGACCAGCAGCAACCACCAGTAGCGGTCTGCGAAGCCCTTGCTCCTGTCCTGCATTGGCGTGTTCATCGTTCCAATGGTTCCCCGTTTGCGGCCAGGCCGCCTGTCGTTGTTTTTTGGGAGCAGAGAGGCTTCTCGGCTTTGTCCGGGTCAGTGCGGGACAGTATAATGAATTTCCCATATTTCGGCAGAGTTCCCCACGCGTAGCGCACCTGATGGAAGACGGACAAAACCCGTATCTGAGCATCGTGATCCCCTTTTATAACGAGGAGGAGAGCATCCCTTCGGTGTGCCGTGAAGTCGAGGAGGTTTTTGGCGGTGATTTTCCCCACAGCTGGGAACTCGTCATGGTGGACGACGGTTCCAGCGACCGCACCCCCGAGCTCATCGACCGGCTGGACCGGGAACACGAGAACTTCGTCGCGGTCCATCTGGACCCCAACAGCGGGCAGTCCGCTGCGCTGGAGGCGGGTTTCAACGCCGCAAGGGGTGAGTACATCGCCACGCTGGACGGCGACGGACAGAACGATCCGCGGGACATCCCCCGGCTGCTGGACGCCATGCTGGAAAACGGCGTGGACATGATGTGCGGTATCCGCGCCAGGCGCGCCGACAATTTTGTGCGCCGGGCATCGAGCCGGATTGCCAACCGGGTGCGGGCGGCGTTTCTCAAGGACAACATCACGGACGTAGGATGCTCGCTGCGCGTGTTTCGCCGCAGCTGCCTGGAGCGCGTGCGGTTTTTCCGCAACGCCCATCGGTTCTTCCCCGCGCTGTTCATCATGGCGGGCTTCACCGTATCCGAAACACCGGTCAATCACCGGGCTCGCGAGCATGGCGCCAGCAAATATGGCGGAGGCATCAACAGCCGCCTGTGGGTGGGTATCGCCGACCTCTACGGCGTGTACTGGCTGAGGAAACGGTTTCTGCGTTACCGTGTCCACGGCAGGAAGGCTTGATCGTGGATCCTGGGGGCAACTGGGAAAAACACCCCAGGAGCAAGAAGCAGATCGCCCGGGACATTGCCAAGATTTTCCTGCTGGCCCTGGTGTTCGTGGCGCTCGCGTTGCTGTTCAAGAGCGACACCATGCGGGCGTATTTCGACATCGAAAGCTGGCGGAATACGTTCCAGGAGGGTGATTTCGCGGGCGGCCGGATGACCGCCGCGCTGGTGTTTGTAGGCGCGGGTGGCCTGGCTATTTCGATCGGTGTCCCGAGAATCTGGGTTGCAGCGCTGGGAGGCGCGGTCTACGGGGCGGTGCTCGGGTCCGTTCTGGCCATACTTTCGGCGCTTATCGGCGCGGCCCTGGTCTACCAGGTCGGCCGGTACTTCCTGCAGGATGTCGTGGATCGCCGGGTTGGTGGCAGGCTCGAGGTGTGGAAGGTCCGGTTTCGGGAAAACGGGTTCTGGTGGGTGCTTTACGGACGCCTGTTCCCGTTCTCCAATTCGACGGCCAAGAGCCTGCTTTGCGGCAGCTGCAATGTTCCGTTCGCACCTTACCTGCTGGCGTCCTTCATCGGGTTCATTCCTCACACGGTGGTTTTCGCGGTGTTCGGTAGCGGCGGCGCCAAGGCCAGTCTTCCGCAGATCGTGCTGGGGTTCTGCCTGATGCTCCTGGTGTTCCTGTCGCGCAATTTCCTGCAGAGAATCTTTCCGGTCAAAAGACCGGAAGCTGGGCAGCAGGAGTGAACGCCGCGGCTCCCTGTCGGAGCCACGACAACCGGGCCAAATAGCGGGAATTGCCCCTTTCAGCTATCCGACTGAGCAGGTCATGTCCTGCCCGCAGCACATGGGCGACTTGATCTTGCCATGACCGTTCGGGCATTTTGAAATCTGGACTTCGCGGCCGTCTTCGAGCTTCAGCGTGTCATTCACCAGCGGCTCATCGCAGTGTCCGCAGGTCGCGTTGACACTCATGCCGCATATTTTGCATTCGTAAGTTGCCATGGTTTCGTCTCGCTTCAGGATGGGGTGATAGGGTCAAGGATATGTAATCGCGGGGTCATTGTGAAGCCCCGCCGGAGCCGGGCACCACCACGAAGCTTTGCGCCACCTCGGTGGGGATACGCACGGGTTTTTGCCGTGCATAGTTGACGAAGGCCCAGTCCGTTCGGGCGGTCGCCAGCAGGTCACCGGCCGCGTTGCGAATCTCGTAAACGCGCAGGGACGTGGCTGAACGCAGGTTTTCCACCCAGGTTTTGATGAGCAGTCGATCTCCTTCGAAGGCCGGCTTGAGATACGTGATCTCATGGGAGCGCACCACCCAGCCGGCGCCCAGCTCAACGTAGCGCCCGGAGGGCCAACCATTGGCCGCGGAGTGCGAGACGGCCGCGTCCTGCATCCAGCGCACGTAGTGGAAATTGCCCGCATGGCCCAGGTCGTCGATCTCGGCCGCGACGACCGTATGCCGATACTCGTGGACCGCGCTCATGCAGCTGCCTAGCGGTTCCTGCCCATGGTTTCGTGGCTGCTCACCCAGTCGCCGGCGAGCACGGCCGAGGTCAGGGAGATGTCGCCCGCCAGCACGACGGCCGCAACGATCTCGGCCAGCTTGTCCGCCTTCCCTGCGCCCCGGCAGCCGAGGAGCTCCAGGCATTCGCGCTGCGTGGGCAATCCCGTTCCGCCGCCGTGGGTCGCGCAGATCACAGCCGGAAGGGTAACGGACCAGTAGTAGTCGCCTTCTTCGGTAAGCTGGCCGTAGGTCAGTCCCGCATGGGATTCGGCCACGTTGGCGACGTCC